>JAPJNB010000045.1 GCA_026461385.1 Akkermansiaceae bacterium | reverse complement strand
GTCGCCGTAGCTGCCATTAACACCATAATAGCCGTAAACCCAAGTGTCATCGATTTGGATGCTATAGGCAGCGATGAGGCCGTGCTGGATTTCCCAGCCATCTGGGAGGTAGTCGTAATCAGTGTCCTCATTCATCGGATCGGTGCCTCGTGCGAATTCCTGCCGGTTCGATAGACCATCGCCATCTCAGTCGCCATTGCCATCGGTTTGGCCGTTTGCCGTCTCCCAATCATCTGGGAGGCCGTCTTGGTCGAGGTCATTGTGGGGGATGAGTTGAACGATGGTGGTTTGGTTTGAATCGTTGGTGAGGGTTGCGGTGATTCTGCCGTCGCGGGTGATGTGATTGGCGGTGATGCAGCCGAGGTTCAGCTTGGATAAGGTCGTGGGTGGCTCTCCGGGGTTGTTTTGGATGCGCAGTTTATTCAGGCGGATGTTCGTGCCATCTGCGGTGATGAGCACCGGTTGGCGGCCATTGCCGAGCATGAGATGGTTGCTGCTAGAAACTGATACGATCGAGGGGGTGTCGTGCCGGACTTGGGTGAAAGCTCTTGTTTGGAGGTCGATCTGATAAAGATCCTGATAGGGCGTGATGCCGGGTTGATTCACACTATCTCCGGAGCGATTCAGAAGGATGATGCCATCGTCCGTGACCGAGAGGATCGTGGGCGAGGTGGACCAGTCCTCTGGTAGTGGGATGGGTGTTGAATTTGGCGCTGAGTCACGAAGTTGATGAACGATGTGCGGCGAGGATGATCCGGGGGCCGCGGTGTCATGTGCTTGGATGCCGTAGGCCTTGCCCTTTTGGTCGATCGCTTGCCAGATGACGTTATCGGGCAGTCGGGAAAGGAGTTCGCCCCGTTCATTCAAGAGCAGGCTCGCACCGCCCTCCATCGAATAGATTCGGGCGGCTCCATTTCGCGACATGAGGCGGGTGGGTTGGAGGCGGGAATCTGGGTTATCAGGATTTTTGTAGGTTTCCTCGATCGTTGACATTTCGATCACGTCATCGGGTGCGCCGACGCTGTCGGGCTGGAGGTAGCTTCGGAAGCTATAGGGATTGAATGCCGTGACTTGAGTGAAACTTCTCACCACGCCGCCGCCCGCGTCGCTGTGTTGCACCTCGAATTTCATGAAGCCGTCGTCCGTCCAGCGCACCGAACTCGATGCGAGATCCATGAGGGTTCTCTCACCTTCTGAGTTGGGTGGGCCGTGCCACTGGTAATAGTCCGTCCATGAATCAGGGAAACCGTATCCACGGTATGCCTCCCAATCCTCGGGGTTGTTGTTTTCGTGGCGGGTGAGGATCACAGAGCCATCGTCGGCTGCCGAGTACACTTGGTCGGCTCCACCCGCGCTGAGGATTTCTATCTGATAGAGTCCCGTGGCTTGGGTTTGAATTTGGAATTCTCTCAAGTTCGTGACGTGGTCGCCATCGGGGTCAAGCCCGGCATCGGCGGGATCCAGAGGCAACAAGCCACAACTCCCCTCCCACCCGTCGTTCATGCCATCGCCATCGGTGTCGGGATTGCGTGGGTTGGTCTGATTGCGGAACTCATCAAGGTCGGACAGCCCGTCGTTGTCGGAGTCACTGGTGGCGGACTGCTTAATATAGGGATTGAGTTCATATTGATTTTCGAAACGATCTGGCATGCCATCGCCATCCGTATCGCGGTCGGGGGTGAGGATAACCGTCGTGGACTCGCCCGTGTTTCTCACTGCTGTCGCAAGGAGCGTTCCGTGAGCGTTGACGCCCTCGATCGATTTCAGTTCGAGGCCAGATGACTCCGTGAAGCACGCATCTAATGGATAGCAGCGACCATGGGCCCAGAGCACTTGCTGGCGTCTTGAGTTTGCGTCCACGTAGCTGCCGACCAGCTCACCGGAATCGCTGAGGGCTTTCAGCTCGAACTCTGCGTTCGGGACGTCCTGCGCTTCCACCAACCATGAAGTCACCCCGCGACTCGAGTCCGTGTGACGGCTTGCGATGAATGGCTTGCGCGTCGATTCATCGGCCGGCTTGCAGGTGGTGCCTGCCAGCACGCCACTGGGTGAAACCATCGTGATCGTGACAGGGTTGGTCGGGGTGCCGATTTCCGTAGCTTGTCCATTGCTCCAGAGGGTTCCGCGTGGCAAGCCTCCTCCATGGGAATTTCCCGCGATCATGGGATTGAGGGAATTCGTCATGCCCACGAGCGATGCGCCGTAGGTAGTGGTGGGCAATGGGAAGATGACTGCGGTAGTAGCCGAGCCTTGGGCGTTGATCGACCAGAGGATCGGGCAGGTTTTCCCGTTAGAAATGCAGGTCGATGCCACGCAACCGGCATCGTTCACCCACAGGGTCGTGGATGGATTCACCGTCACTCCTGTGGGGACTGTTAGAACGATCGGTTTGAAAATTTGTCCGGCAATCGGCATTTTCCAGACGATCCATTCCGAAGCATTTCTCATGGTGGTGCGCCTGCCAGCGAGGTAGTTTCCAGAGGGTGATAATGCCGCGCAGGTCAGGTTACGGATGTTAGCGGCGGCGAGTGCGCCCGACATCGTGATGGGTTTGGCTGACGGGCTGGCCCAGTAGCAGAACGTGGTGGCAGAATTTCCAGGCCCGTAGATGGTGTTTACCGCAAACACACTGCCGCTCGGCGCGCTTGCGAGCATGCGGGCTGATCTTGATGCCGAGCCGTTGGGATAGGATAGGAAACTCCGTTGATTGCTGGCACGATCGATCGACCAAGCTGATCCTTGGAACCATGAAATGCTCGGGCTGTATTGGAAGTTTTCCCTGCAGAAAACCCAATCGGTGAGCAAGTCATCTGAGGTGTTGGTGCCTGCGCCCGAGGAGGTCGATTCACCCAGCACCGGATTCACCAGTGCCCTCGACGAGATTTCCCGCACGCGATAGGCAGGGGTACCACAAGGATCGGTGTGAAGGTGGAATTCCTGAAGGTTCGTGTAGCCGTCGCGGTCGAAGTCCTTTGCAGCATCTGAAGAATCGAGGTAGTCGAGGTGGTTTTTCAGTTCCCACGAGTTCGGGATCGAGTCGCCATCGGTATCGATCCCTGGGCGGAGGTCGATCGCATCTCCGTTCGGATTGACGGTGGGGGTTGCGTGTGGATCCGAGTGGAGGAGGAACTCGCCAAGGTTATTCGTTCCGTCGAGATCGGGGTCGGCATTTGCGTCATCGACTTGCGGGTTCAAGCCGTAGTTCACCTCCCAGTCGTCGGGCATGCCATCGCCATCGGCATCGTCATCGGTTTGCAAGAGCGTGACGGAGACCGTTTTGGTCTTCGCGTCGTAGGTGGAAAGGAGGACAGCACCCGATGGGGTCAGCTTGCTTGGGTAGATCCAGCTGCATTGCTGCGATTCCTTCCAGAGGTCGGAAATGGGGACATTGATGTGATCGCTCCACAGCCGAGCGCTGTATTGCCAGGTCGAGGAATACCCACCGTGGAGAACTTGTGCGTCGTCGCTGACGTCCACGGGCCAATCGTACAAGGCCGTGCCGCTGTCCGGTTTGATTTCTTGATAGTCTCCATCGAACAAAAAGGCTCGATTTTGGGAACTGCTCCAATCATTTGCGAAGCGGTGGGCACCGCCCGCGAATTCGCCCCAGTTGTTCATGGCTGCAGGCCAAGTCCACGAGTGGGGAGCCCCCTTGAGGAATGCGAACTCGCCGATCTGACCGGTGGAAAAAAAGAACGAATCTTGCTGGAGAAAGGTGAGGTAGCGCTGGGAAAACGGGTCTGCGTAAGTCCCCATGACTTCGCCGTAGTCGTTGATGTCTTGGAGTTGCCAGTGGGTAAGACGACTTTGATCCGCGACATTTTGGCCATGGATGACGTGCGCTTGATCCCATACGCCCGTGAGCGAATTGAATGCCAAGCCGATCCAATCTCCGTAATTGTTGAAGCGCCATGCGCAACAGGGGTCACCATGAATCCGGATGTTCGTGACCGTTCCATCGGGCGAAGCCGTGTAAGACTCACATTGTTCCCAATCCTCCGAGTACCATTGCAGGAGGACCTGGCCATTTTCATTCATGTCCGAGGCGAAGGTGTATCCAGCGGATTTTCCTGGGATATCGATCTGCCGCCAATGGCCGTCTGGCTGAATGACAGCGCATTTCGACTTCCACTGCCAGTTGCCACCTGAGTCGAGATATTCACCATCCATCTGCACCACGATGTCGCCTTGGTCGTTCGCGCAGCTTGGCCATACCCAGGAAAACCCGCCATCGGTTAGTTCTTTGGGAATCGTCCAACAGGATGCCTTCCACTTGCCCAAGGGATTTCCATGAGCCCCTTGGGATGCAACCGAGAGTTGGTATTCTTGAAGGGCTGTTAGACCGTCGTGGTCGAAGTCCCGGGCGGCATCCGACGCATCATCCGGCGAGTGGCGGTTGGCGACTTCCCAGTCGTTTGGGATGCCATCACCATCGCGATCATTCGGGTTCGCTTGGATCGTTGGCGCGGTGGGCGGGGAGGTTGCGGTGGGCGCGGGAGACGATGTTGCGTCCGCTGGCGTGGCGTGAAGCCCAGGCCCAAATTGAAAAATACCGATTGCCAGTAGCAGGCAGACCACTGCGCCGGAGAGGAATGCATGGAAAAAGCGAACTGGGAGGGAGTTCATAGATATCTAACAGGTTCTAATAATTCTAATTCATTTCCTCATTAGCCATGAATTCGGCGAGCTTCCGCCAACGGTTGGCGAATTGCGGCAGATGAACAATCGACGGCAGGACCGATTCATGGTCGTTGGGGAGTTTGCGAGGGGCGGAGGGATGCTTTTCAGCACGAAACGCGGTGCAACTTCTCTTGAATTGGATTCAGGTCGTCGAGAAAAAATTTAGCTCATGGTGAAAAAAATTTCGAGCTCGAAGCGGTTACCGAAAGCATCGCTGATCCATGCGGCGGGTTCTTGACTTCTGGGGTAAATGCCACAAAGTCCCCCCCGACAGGGGCGCTCTCCGATCGCAGAGCCGAGATTTTCCAACGCGAGGAAAAGACCCTCAGAACCTGATGCGGGTCATGCCGCCGTAGGAAGTCGAAGCGTCATCACCGTTTCCTCTCCTTTGGCCGTGCCTGATCCGCACGGCCTTTTTTGATTCTCAATCCGCAACTGCCATTACCATGATCCACTCCGACGAAACCACCGGCACGCCCGCCGCCGAGACCCACGATGCATCGCGCGCACCCCTTCCTGCTTCCGCGCGGGTTTATGTGGCGGGCCAACTCCACCCACAAATCCGCGTGCCGATGCGCGAAATTTCTCTGTCGGACACCAAGTCGTTCAATGGCCGGATCGAGCAAAACGCGCCAGTCCGCGTCTACGATTGCTCGGGCCCGTGGGGAGATCCGGCGTTCACGGGCACTTCCGAGCAAGGTCTGCCGGCGCTCCGCCGTGACTGGCTCCTCGCCCGCAACGACGTCGAGGAATACCAAGGCCGCGAGGTCCAGCCGCAGGACAATGGTTATCTCACCGAGAAGCACGTCGAGTTTGCCTCCAAGTCCGAGCGCGCCAATCGCTTTGTCGAATTTCCAGGACTCACTGCGGACCGCCGGATGCCACTCCGCGCCACGGGCAAACCGGTGACCCAAAAATTTTACGCTGACCAAGGCATCATCACGCCGGAGATGGAATTCATCGCCATCCGGGAAAACCTCAAGATCGCGGATCTTCGTTTGCAGATGGGGGATCTCAAGGAAGACATCGTGAGAAACCATCTGGCCAAGCAACACGCTGGGTCCCACCAGTCGCCGAGCGAAAACCCGTACACCCCATCGATTTTCGGTCGTTTTCCGCAGCGAATCCCTACGGAGATCACTCCGGAGTTCGTCCGCAGCGAGGTGGCCGCCGGGCGCGCCATCATTCCGCTCAACATCAATCACCCCGAGTGCGAACCGATGATCATCGGCCGGAATTTCTTGGTGAAGATCAACGCGAACATCGGCAACTCAGCGGTTGCCTCGTCGATCGAGGAGGAGGTTGAGAAAATGCGTTGGGCCACCAAGTGGGGTGCGGACACCGTGATGGATCTTTCCACTGGAAAAAACATCCACGCCACCCGCGAGTGGATTCTGCGCAACTCGCCCGTGCCGATCGGTACCGTGCCGATCTATCAGGCGCTGGAGAAGGTCAATGGCAAGGCCGAGGATCTGACGTGGGAGCTTTATCGCGACACCCTCATCGAGCAAGCCGAGCAAGGGGTGGACTACTTCACCATCCACGCCGGCGTTCTACTGCGCTTCGTGCCGATGACCGCCAGTCGCATGACGGGGATCGTCTCGCGTGGGGGATCGATCATGGCCAAGTGGTGTCTTGCGCATCACAAGGAAAACTTCCTCTACACTCACTGGGATGAAATTTGTGATATCTGTGCCGCTTATGATGTGAGCTTCTCGATCGGCGATGGACTGCGTCCGGGATCGATCGCGGATGCCAATGACAAGGCACAGTTTGGCGAGCTTGAGGTGCAAGGGGAACTGACCACTCGGGCATGGGCAAAAGGCTGCCAAGTCATGAACGAAGGCCCGGGCCACGTGCCGATGCACATGATCGAGGAAAACATGGCCAAGCAGTTGGAGTGGTGCCATGAGGCTCCATTTTACACCCTCGGACCACTGACCACCGACATCGCCCCCGGCTACGACCACATCACCAGCGGCATCGGTGCTGCCATGATCGGATGGTATGGCTGCGCGATGCTTTGCTACGTCACCCCGAAGGAACACCTTGGCTTGCCTAACAAGGACGATGTGAAAACCGGCGTGATCACCTACAAGCTTGCCGCACATGCTGCCGACCTTGCCAAGGGGCATCCAGGCGCGCAGTTCCGAGACAACGCCATCAGCAAGGCGCGTTTCGAATTCCGCTGGGAGGATCAATTCAATCTCGGACTTGATCCAGTCACCGCGCGTGAGTTTCATGACGAGACGCTGCCGCAAGATGGCGCCAAGACTGCGCATTTCTGCTCGATGTGTGGCCCGCATTTTTGCTCGATGAAAATCAGCGAGGACGTCCGCCAATACGCTGCGGAACAAGGCATCGCCGAGGAAGAGGCACTCGCCAAGGGCATGGCCGAAAAGAGCAAGGAATTCGCCGCAGCCGGCTCCGAGGTCTATGTTCAGGCCTAGGATCGCTCACGAGAAGGAACAATCCTGCTCCTGATGATTTCAAAAGTTGGGTTTTCCCGCAACGTCGCGTAAATTGGAATTGGCCATGAAAAAAGCACCCGACGAACGACTGAAGCAAATTGCGATCGGCGTGAGCATCATCGTGGTGCTGACCGTTGCGGTGACTGGCGCACTGGCGGGTTGGCGACTGCTGCCCGGACTCTGGTGCGAATGGATTGGAACGATGATCGGGATCATGACCACGCCCTTTTTCATGGAAGCATCGTTTTTGACGATCGGCCTGATGATTGTGATTTTCCTAAATCATTGGCGTCAGCACAAAGACGGCGACGAATTGGTCTATCTCGAACAAGTGACCGGCCCGGATCTTCCCAAAGACCTGCCGGACCAAGCGAAATGGGTGATCTATCGAGATAAGCCGTTAGAAGGTGAGCAACCATCGCGTCTTGCTCAGGCCGAAGGGGCACTTGGCATCGGCGATTATGAAGCGGCGCGGGCATGGCTCGGCGAGATGAGCCATGAAGAACTCCATCACCCACAAACGCTGGCCGTGAGGCGCGACTTGGCGCGAGCCACGGGTAAGACCGAACTGGCGGAACAGTTAGAAAATGAGCTCCGGAGTCTCGGTGAGTGAACGCACCGGCCCCGCTCCTCACGCATGAAGAAGAACATTCAGTCGCCTGAGAAAGAGCTACGGTTCACCCGCTCGGGCCAAGCGGTTGGCTTTTGGGTCAGCGCAGCCGTGCTGGCATCCGTCGGCATCACGCTTCTCGCCACTGCCTCCTACCGGGACATCAATCCCCTGCTCCCCCATCCGGCATGGGCCCTGTTGCCCTTGGGAATCTCATTCATTTTCGTTCGCATTGCCATGAATCTCACGAGGCATGCCTACCTCATTCTAACACCTTTAGGGATCGAGATCTTCCCATTTTTCCGGCCGAGTGCGGGGATGAATTTGGTCGTCTGGCAAGAGATCGATCATGCAGAGGTCAATGAAAAAGCCACGCTTCTCACCCTGCACCACAATGCCGAAAAATCGTCCGGCATCCACCTCTCGCTCAAGCCGATTCGTGCGGACAAGCGGAGCTTGCTTGCCAAGGCCGTGCTCGCGCGGCTATCTCCTTCTTAGCCACAACGGCGAACCACCATGCGACCGCATTCCCGACAAATTCTCACCGTCGAAGAAACCTTCGGCCAAAACGGCTGGCACTGCGAACTCGTCGAAGGCCGCGACGTGCTTCGCGCTGGCTTCGATGCGCATCACACGCGGGTCGATCTCATCGCCCAAGCCTACCCGCAGCTCAATGCGCTGGTGATCGTGTCCGAATCGCCGCTCAGGCTCGACGAAGAGCACTTGCCGCCGGTGTTAGAATTACTAGCCCGCGCGAACAAGCAACTCACGCTCGGCGGATTCGAATACGATCTTGACCGCGAATACCTTATCTTTCGAATCACCAATTTGTTTGAACGCGAAAAGTTCGACAGCGACATCATTTCCTCGATGGTCCACTGCGCCATCGCAGAGCTCGACCGGATCACGCCATACGCCGCGATCGTGCGCGACACCCCGGGTGACCTGTTAGAAGATCTTGATCTCGGCCGCTTGCTGATGCGAGAGGACATCATTCCCCCTGTGCCGGGTGATGAAGAGGAGGAGTATTAGAGTCCTCGCCTAATGGCTCATTCCCACTCGATGCTTGCGGGTGGCTTGGTCGAAATGTCGTAAAGCACGCGATTGATGCCCTTCACCTCGTTGAGGATGCGGTGGCTTGTCTCGCGCAAGAGGATCGGCGGCAACTCAACCCAGTCCGCAGTCATGGCATCCTCAGAAACCACCGCACGAAGCGTGATGGCCCATTCGTAGCTGCGCTCGTCGCCTTTCACCCCAACCGTTTTCACGGGAATCAAGCCGGCGTATGCCTGCCAGACTTTGTCGTACCAACCGTGCTCCTTGAGCTTGCCGATGAAGATCGCATCGCACTCACGAATGATGTGCAGGCGGTCTTCCGTGATGATGCCTGGGCAGCGCACCGCAAGGCCCGGGCCCGGAAAGGGATGGCGCTGCAAGATGTCTGCTGGAATCCCCAGTGAAGTGCCGAGCTCGCGAACCTCGTCCTTGAACAACTCGGCCAGCGGTTCTAACACTTTTCCTTGCGCCTGTAGCTCCAAGATGCGGTCCACCCGGTTGTGATGGGTCTTGATTTTGGACGCCTTGGACTTCGCATTGGAGGCACTCTCGATCACATCGGGATAGAGCGTTCCCTGGGCAAGCATTTCGGCATCGCCCACCGAATCCCAGAACACATCGATGAAAAGATTCCCAATGATCACGCGCTTCTTCTCGGGATCGTCCACCCCTTCGAGGGCCGTTAGGAAACGCTCCGCGCAGTCGACCGTTTCAATGGGCACGCCCATTCGTTCAAAATTGCGGCGGACCTCGATCCCCTCATCCTTGCGCATCAATCCGTGATCGACAAAAATCGCCCGGACATTTGCGCCAGCCTCGTGAAGAAGGACCGCGAGCACCGTGCTATCGACACCACCGGAGACACCGCAGACCACTTGTTTGCCTGCGACCTCTTGGCGGATTCCCTCGATGATCTCCCGTTTGAAATCCTCGATGCGGAATGGCAGAAGGCCATTCGAGAGCGCGAGGAAATTCTTGAGGATCTGGAGTCCCTGATGGCTGTGAGTCACCTCTGGGTGATATTGGATCCCGAAAAAGTGCTGGTTCCACTGGAGCGAAACCGGTGTGCCATGTTGGTTAGAGGCGATGACCCTCGCTCCATCGGGAATGATTTTCACCGTATCCGAGTGGCTCATCCAGACTTGCGATGACGCTGAAATGCTTTCGTACAGACCCGAGCATTCCGTGGGGAACAAACTGGCGGGACCATACTCGCGGCGATCGCTTGCTTCGACCGTGCCGCCAAACTTGATGTTCAGCAACTGCATCCCATAACACACCCCGAGCACCGGAACACCGAAGCCCTTGAGCGCCTCGAAATCGAGATCGGGAGCATCTGCTTCGCTGGTGCTTTTCGGTCCGCCGGAAAGAATGATCGCCCCAGGTTTTCCGATGTTAGGGAAATCCTCGATGGCATAGAGCTTGGCAAAGTACCCAAGTTCGCGAACCCGCCGAACAATCAGCTGGGTGTATTGCGAACCGAAGTCGAGAACGGCGACGTGATTGGAATCGTGCATGAAAAATGATAATCGTATTGGAAAATCTAATGGAATCTTTCCGCTTAACTGAGCGGTTGATAATTGGTCGGCTCTTCGGTCATGACGATGTCATGCACGTGGCTTTCCCGCAGTCCCCCGGCGGTCACCCGGACGAAGGTGGCGCGCTCGCGGAGTTCGCTGATCGTGGATGCGCCGATGTAGCCCATGCCGGACTTCAAGCCGCCCATGAGTTGGAAAATCACATCGGAGAGAGGGCCCTTGTACGGCACGCGGCCCTCGACCCCTTCGGCAACCAGTTTTCCAGAGCTGTTCTGGCCATAGCGGTCGCTCGCGCCCTTTTGCATCGCGCCGATTGAGCCCATGCCGCGGTAGGTTTTGAACCGGCGTCCTTGAGATTGAACCGTTTGGCCGGGGCTCTCGCGCGTGCCCGCCAACAGCGAGCCTAACATCACGAGATCCGCACCGGCGGCGAGCGCCTTTACGATATCTCCCGAGTAGCGGATCCCGCCGTCAGCGATGACCTTCACTCCGTGTTCGCGGCAAACACCCGCGACATTCTGGATGGCGGTGAACTGCGGCATGCCAACACCCGAGATCACCCGTGTGGTGCAAATCGATCCCGGCCCGACTCCGACTTTCACGGCGCTGGCACCGGCAGTCACGAGATCGCGCGCGCCTTGCTCGGTGACCACATTTCCCGCAACCACCGGAACATCCGAAAGCGCGCGCAGCTTGCTGATCACATCCATGATGTGGCGCGTGTGGCCCGTGGCGGCGTCGATGAAAAGCGCGTCTGCACCGGCGTCGATCAACACCCGGCCCCGGTCAATGCAATCTGGCCCGACTCCGACCGCTGCGCCGCAACGAAGTTGTCCGTTGTCGTCTTTGGCGGCATTGGTGAAGGTGATGCGCTTTTCGATGTCTGAGCCGGTGATGAGGCCAGCGAGGCGACCTTCTCCATCGACCAGCGGCAGCTTCTCGATGCGGTTCTGATAGAGAATGCGGCGAGCCTCTTCGAGCCCGGTGGTAGGCGGCGCGGTGATCAATCGCTCGCGCGGTGTCATCACATCGCCCACGGTGGCGTCCAAACGGTCCAAATAGCGGACATCCCGTCCGGTGACCATCCCCTCGAGGCGGCCATCGGCATCGATCACGGGAAATCCTGAAAAGCCATTTTTGGCCATGATCGCACGGACATGCTCGACGCTGTCCTCCTTACGCACCGTGTGGGGCTTTTGAATGACTGCGTTTTCCGAACGCTTCACCCGGTAGACCATCGCTGCCTGTTCATCGATCGGACAGGCGCGGTGGATCACCCCCATGCCGCCCTCGCGGGCCAGTGCGATCGCTAGATCATGTTCGGAAACCGTGTCCATCGCGGCAGAAACCACGGGCAAGAACAAGGAAATGCCTGAGGTGACTTGCGTGGAAAGATCGGCATCTCCCGGCAAAACCGAGCTGAAAGCCGGAACGAGAAGCACATCGTCAAATGAAAGTCCTAGAGAAATCTCTGCCATGAGGGATTCAATAGAAGCGACCGCCCGGGTGCAAGTCTCAATCCACCAAGCGCCAAATTGCGAGCGTCTGCATCAAGAAGCGGCCGCCGTGGTGGGCAGCACTTCTCAGGCAGATCAGAAATTTTTGATGTCGTCGCGGTTGGTGGAATCCGAAGGCGTTCCAGGCTTCGTTTTTCCATCCTTACCCATCGACCAAAGATCAAAGTCTGGGTTCTGGGTGTCGACATTGGCTGCGCCGGCTGAGGTAACCGCAGAGCGATAGCAATATTCTTTGCCCCATGGATCAAGCACAGTAGTGGAAACCGGCGGCGTGCCTGTGGCCGTCGTGACCCAGCCTTGCTTGGTCGTGACTGGATTCAATTCCGCGACGTAAATTTTGGTCGCTTTGGTCCAGTTTGCAGGTGGTGAAGCTGGATTGGTGTAGTCGTAACCCTCCTTGAAAAGCGGCTTGTAGAGAAACTCCGCCGAATTGGTAGCTCCCAAAGGCGAATTCGCAGTTGCCGGGTAAGCTCCCATGTCCAGCTTGTACTCCTCAAGACCTTTGGAGAGCAGAGCGATTTGCACCCGCGCTTTTTCCTTGGCTTGGCGATCGGTGACAAAGCCCATGCCGCCGACGACAAGTCCGGCAAGAATGACGATGATGGTGATGACCGCCATCAACTCGATCAGAGTGAAGGCTGCCTTGCCGTTGCGCCGAGTGGTTTTCATGAGATTCGGATGTGGAGTCTGGGTTTGGGGCGATCCGTCGAATTACTGATTGCCCATCGTCGAGATCATCTTAATCAATGGCAGGAAGAGTGCAAACACAACCGCGCCAACCACGAGCGCCAACACCACAATCATGATCGGCTCAAGGATCGAGGTGAGCGCGGTGACGGCGCTATCGACTTCGTCGTCGTAAACGTCAGCCACTTTGAGGAGCATCTCGGGAAGTTGTCCCGTTTCCTCACCGACATCGACCATCGAGATCACCATGTTCGGGAAAACGCCGGAAGCTTGGAGTGGTGTCACGATCGTTTCACCTTCCTTGACCGCCTCGTGGACTTTTTCGATGGCATGGGAGATCACCACATTTCCTGCGGTGTCGCGGGTGATGTTAAGCGCTTGGAGGATGGGTACACCGGAGGTCACCAAGGTCCCGAGGGTCCGTGAGAAGCGTGAGACTGTGCTTTTGCGTTGGATGTCACCCAATACCGGCATTTTCAGCTTGAGGGTATCGATGATCGTGCGGCCACCACCCGTGCGGCCCCAAAGATTGAAGAGAACCACCGCAATGCCTATGATGATGAACACGAAGACCACGTTCGGAATGAACAGCGGACGCGCGAGGAAGAATTCCGACATTCCGAAAACGATTTTTGAAATCAACGGAAGTTCCGAGTCCGTGCTGGCGAACATCTCCTTGAACTTCGGCACGATGAAAACCATGAGGAAAACCAGAATGCCCACCGCGATGAACATCACGATCACGGGATAGACCATCGCCGAGACAATCTTGTTCTTCAGCTTTTGGGCCTTTTCCTGATATTCGGCGAGACGGTTGAGTACGATTTCAAGAACACCGCCGAGTTCCCCGGCCTTGACCATGTTCACGTAGAGCTTGTTGAAGATCTTCGGGTGTTGCGCGAGGGATTCCGAGAAAGTGGATCCGCCCTGCACGTTTTCCGCGAGTGCGCTGACGGTTGCCTTGAGGACGGGGTTGGGCTCCTGTTTCTCAAGCACCGTGAGGCTGCGAAGCAGTGGCAGGCCTGAATCGATCAGGGTTGCCAACTGACGCGTGAAAATCATGAGGTTCTTCGGTTTTACCCGGCCGCCGACTTGGCCCTTGGCGGTCGATTTTGCCTTTGGCTTGCCTTTGGCTTTGGCTGGAGCGGCCTTTGCCTTGCCCTTCGCCTTGCCTTCCTCGTGGATTTGGGTCGGGTAAAGCCCCTTGGCGCGGAGCTGCTGGATGGCATCGGCTTCAGTGGCAGCGGCGAGAACACCGGTGGTCTGTTCGCCTTTGGGATCGAGTGCGGAGTATTGGAAGTTGGCCATGGGATTGGATCTTTTTAGTGTCTATGAGCGGTCTGTAAAGGAAGGAAACGAGGGCGAATTCAAGCAACAAATTTTAAGTGTATTTCAGCACTTCTTCGATGGTAGTCGTGCCGAGGTAGATATTCCGCAGACCATCTTCGCGAAGGGTGTTCATGCCGAGTTCGACGGCTTTCTGCTTCAATACGACTGAAGGTGCGCGCGAAGTGATGAGTTCACGGATTGGGTCGGTGACATTGAGGAGTTCGTACAAGCCACGGCGTCCGCGGTAGCCCGTTTGACCGCAGACCTCGCAGCCGGCGCCCGTGAAGAACTGCTTGTCG
Organism: Akkermansiaceae bacterium; assembly: GCA_026461385.1. Classification (GTDB taxonomy): domain Bacteria; phylum Verrucomicrobiota; class Verrucomicrobiia; order Verrucomicrobiales; family Akkermansiaceae; genus Luteolibacter. The sequence goes on along the minus strand of JAPJNB010000045.1, from coordinate 54,505 downwards.
CCAAGCTCGTGTGCGGAAACGCCGAGCTGGTTGAGGATCGACTCATTCGGCTCGTATGGGGATTTGCATTCTTTGCAAATCGTACGCACCAAGCGCTGAGCGAGAATTCCTTCCAACGAAGCGGAAACAAGGAAGGGCTCGCACCCCATGTCAACTAGACGGGTCACCGCGCCAGGCGCGTCATTGGTGTGAAGCGTTGAAAGCACCAAGTGCCCAGTTAACGCAGCCTGGATCCCGATCGTTGCGGTCTCCTTGTCCCGCATTTCTCCAATCATGATCCGGTCAGGGTCTTGGCGGAGGAATGCCCGCAGCACGCGAGGGAAATCCAGCCCAATCGCTTCATTGATCGGGATCTGAACGATTCCATCGATGTCATACTCGACGGGGTCTTCCGCGGTCAGCAGCTTGGCGTCGATCGTGTTAATCCGACGAAGCGCGGCGTAGAGTGTCGTGGTTTTTCCAGCACCCGTCGGCCCGGTGACGATAAAGATGCCGTTTGGCTTCTCGATGGTCTCGGTGATGTAGTTGTAGATGTGATCGGTTAGACCGAGATTTTCGAGTGAGAGGTTCACCGAAGAGCGGTCGAGCACCCGCAACACGATTGATTCGCCGTGGTGAGTGGGAAGCGACGAAACCCGCATGTCGACCTGTTTATCGCCGACTTGCTTCACGATCCGCCCGTCCTGTGGGACACGGCGTTCGGCGATGTTCATGTTCGACATCACCTTCACGCGAGAAATGATCGGGCCGGCAAGGTGGATCGGCGGTGGGGCCATTTCATAAAGCGCGCCATCGACCCGGTAGCGGATCTTGAAGTCCTTCTCGAATGGCTCGAAGTGGATGTCGGAGGCCTTTTCTTTGATCGCCTGATAGAGGACCAGATCGACGTAGCGGATGATCGGCGCAGAATTCGCCTCGGACTCAAGATCCGCTGCGTTCATGTTATCGGCACTGACCTCGAGCTGGCTCAGGATATCGTCCATCGCCTTGCCCTCGCCGCCGTAGCATTCGTTGATCTTCGCTTCCACTAGGTAATCTGGAGCGACCACTACGTTGATTTCCCGGCCCAAGGCGAAGCGCAGATCTTCCGGTGTCTGCGGGTTGAGCGGGTCAACCAGTGCGACGTAAAGCCCCGTTTCGTCAAAGCTCACTGGGAGTGCGCCGTGCAAGCGAGCGGTTCCAGCAGGGACGAGCGCGAGCAGCGCCTCAGGCGGCGTCCAGTCACGAAGATCCACCATCGAAGTACCGAGCTCGGAAGCCACGACTGGCCAGATGTCATCTCGGTTTTGGATGACTTGGAAGTCCGCGAGAATTTCCGCGATTTCCTTACCGCTTTGAGTGACCTCCGCGAGAATATCTTGGGCGAGCGCACGGTCGATGAGGCCGCGTGACTGGAAAAGTTCAATGATCTGTTGGTTGTCCATGGGACTGGGAAGCGGAAGGTTTTTGGAAAATCAATTTAAGAAAGTCATCAGTCGGCGTCGGACATGGTGGCGTGGACCACCTCGCCGCCGGAGGTGAGGCCAGAGAGCACCTTGCGAATGCCATCTTCGCGGAGCGTGCGCATTCCAAGCTCACGGGCGCGACGACGAAGTTGAGTCGATGGTAGCCCGGTGTTGATCATGCTGCGCACTTCATCGTCGATGATGAACGTCTCGAAAATCCCCATCCGGCCTTTGAAACCACCGCCACGGCATTTTTCGCAGCCGACTGGGCCAAAGATCGTGGCGTCCGTCATCCTTGAGGCGTCGAGGGAAAGTGCGCGCATTTCCTTCTCGGTCAATTCCGCAGGGCCTTTGCAAATCGGGCAAAGTTTCCGCACCAGGCGCTGGGCAAGCACCGCACGAACTGCCGAAGCGATGAGGAACGGCTTCACCCCGATGTCCGCCAAACGCGCAACGGCGGAAGGCGCGTCATTCGTGTGGAGGGTGGAGAAAACCAAGTGACCCGTGAGCGAGGCGTTGATCGCGATATTCGCGGTTTCCGCATCCCGGATTTCCCCGATCATGATGATGTTCGGTGCTTGGCGGAGCATCGCTCGGAGAGCGGCGGCGAAGGTCATGCCGATGTCCGTCTTGACCATCACCTGGTTGATGCCGGGGAGTTCATACTCGACCGGGTCTTCCACCGTGATGATTTTTTTGTCCGGCTTGTTGATGACGTTAAGGCAGGCGTAGAGCGTCGTCGTTTTTCCAGATCCAGTCGGTCCGGTGACCAGCAAGATACCGTCGGGAAGGCCGAGAAGTTGGTTGAATACCGCCTGGTCATCTGAGAAGAACCCGAGCTCGGGAAGACCCAAGAGCAGTGCCGTCTTGTCCAAGATCCGCATGACGACTGACTCGCCGTGATTCGAAGGCACCGAGGAAACCCGGAGATCGACCTCCTTGTCGCCCATTTTCAGCTGGATTCGTCCGTCCTGTGGCAAGCGTTTTTCTGCGATCGACATGCTGCCGCTCATGACCTTCAACCGAGCGATGATCGCGGGAAGAAGCTTCTTCGGGTGAGTGTCGACGTGGACGAGTTTGCCATCCATGCGATACCGGATGCGGACGGAAGTCTCGAGCGGCTCGATGTGAATGTCGGATGCGCGAAGGCGAAATGCCTCGGTCAGCAACTGCATGACCAGCCTGATGATCGGCGCGTCACCGCTGGCGGGGCCGGCTTCGTCGTCTCCACCCGAGACTGAAAACTCCGTCGCCTGCGAGGAAGCTGCCGCCTCATTTGAAGCATAAAACTGCCGGAGGTGGTCGTTGATTTCTTGGTGCGTGACGCAAACCAAATTCAGTTCGCGCCCGATCACGTGTGGCAAGGTGTCGAGCGACTCGAAATCGAGCGGGTCAGACAGAGCGATCATTAGACTCGATCCCTCATCTTGAACGGGGATCACCCGATAGCGTCTGGCCACCTCCTCGGAAATGGCCTCCGTGATCCGAGGGTCAAACACCACATCAGAAAGGCGAATGAAAGGAATGCCCGCGTTTACGGCAAGGGTGTGCGCTATCTCATCTTGGGTGAGAGCCGTGTTGGCGAGCAGGTAGGAAACGATCGTCTCCCCCCCTGACTGAGCGTTCCGCGCTTGATTGATTTCATCAGCACTCACCATTCCGGCTTCGGCAAGCAATTCGGCAAGATAATCTTCGTTGGAAAACACGGGTCTTTAAGTCCTTGGATTTGGATTTATGGATGTTGCAGACAAACCGCAAACGTCGCTGCAACCTCGCCAGACTGCTCAAGCCGACCCCGCATTGTCAACCAGCCACATCGCAAGAATCGGCAATTTTCGGCTTCTGCCGAAATAATCTGCCAATCCGAGTCATAATGTAGTGACTATGACCATCCATTGACCAAGCACCACCAGCGAGACCTTGCTCACAGGCGGACCGCAAGTCGGGTTTGGCGAGTGAGAGGAAATTCCTGAGCCGCGCGAAGTTGCGATTTCCGGTGGATGCCGACCAGCATTCCGACCGCCGCAAGGCTGAATACCAAGCTTGTCCCGCCATAGCTTACAAAGGGTAATGGCAATCCATCGTTCGGTAACAACGCCGTGGTCACGCCGATGTTTTGAATCGCTGGCAATACAATCACGCAAGTGATCCCGAGGGCCAAGCAGCGGTGAAAAATGTTGTTCGCTTGCAGTGCAATCCCGCAACCACCCACGGCGATGAGCACGTAGCACATGACCACCCCCATCGTGAAGGGTAAACCAAGCTCCTCACCGATCACTGGAAAAATAAAGTCAATGTGAGCAAATGTTAGGGTCCCAAATTTTTCCACGCCATTTCCAAGCCCGACTCCCCATGGCCCACCATTTCCAAGCGCCAGCAAAGCCCGCCACTGCTGCATCCCCTTATCAAGTTGATGAATCGGGTTTTCCAAATCCAACCACGCATCAATCCGGCTCCGGCGGACCCCATCATGCAAGATGTAGTAGACCGCACCGCTACCGAGAAGGACAGCCGTCGGCACCATGTAAACCAACCGCGTGCCCACACAGAAAAAAACAGCTCCCACCGCCATCGAAAGCGAAAGCGCCGTGCCCACATCGGTCTCGCCCGCGATTAAAAGAATCGGCAAGCCTGCGATCGCCCCTGGAAGGACGAAGCCGCGCCAAAACGTATGAACCTCCGTCTGCCACCTCGCAAACCATGTGGCCAGCGACAGCATGATCACAATCTTGGCTGCCTCTGACGGCTGGAACTGCCCGATCACTGGAAATTTGATCCAGCGGTTCGACCCATATTGAGGCTCAGAAATCCCCGGCACGTAGCACAGGACAAGCGCCACACAGGCAATCCCGAGAAGCCAAGGCGACCAACGCCGCAAGGATTCCAATGGGTACATGGCCGCGACAAACGCCGCTATGAGACCAACCCCTAACATCTCCAGTTGGCGGTACAAAAAATGGTACTCGTCAAATCCTTTCACCCATGCACCCGTGCTCGTGAGCATGACCAGCCCTAGCACGACAAGCACCGAAACCGCAGTACAAACAATGATGGAACAATGGCGGAGCATTCGGAAAAGGCTGAAAATGAGTTAGGGAATCACGAGGCTCATGCCAATCCGAATCTTTCCGGGATCGGTGATGCCATTGGCCTTCATGAGTGCATCCTGTTTGACACTATGTCTGCTCGCGATGCGCGTGAGGTTGTCACCACTTTTTACCAAATAGGTTTTTGCAGACCCTTTAGAAATCGTCTCCGGGCGCTTCACGACTGACTTGGTGGTAGTCTTGGCATCCGGCTTGTTGGCAGTCTTCGCGACGGGCTTGGCATCCACCTTGGCCGCCACAGGAACCACTTGTGCTCGTGGGGCTCCGCTCACACTTGCGGGCACCGCCTCCACGAGTCCACGATTTTGATCCGGCACCTCTTGACTGCGCATGGCGACCACTTCAGGTGGCTCAGTTGCAACAATGCGTTTGGGTGGGATCTTCAACATCAGGCCAGGCACGATCTCGACATTCTGGTTCATCGCCCGGAGGTCGTTTTCCTCAACACCCGCCGCCATCGCGATGCGGGTGTAGTTGTCCCCCTGCCTCACAAAGTACGGGTGCTTTTCCCCAGCGGCAAACCTCGGCAGTTCGGACACAACCGGTGCCGCAGCCGACGCGCCCTTGCCAGTGTTAGATTTTTTGTCCGCCTTGCCAATTTCCAAGACCGGCATCCGGCTGTCCAAAAACTTCTGATGCACAAAGATCCCTCCGATCGCCACGATGTGAATCAGGAAAATGATCGTCAGCGCTCGCGAGATTTTCGATCCACCATCGTCTCCATCCATTTCGGCCGTCGCTGCGACCCGTTGCTTTCGGCTGCGGGTGATGGCATGAAGGCGCTTCAGGATTCCCTTGGGAACGGGGCGGCGTTTGACAGGTAGGGCTTGGTATTTCATGGCGATTATCTGAGTTGATGAACAAGGTCTCGGAAAGCATTTCCTCGCTGCTCGTATCCAGTGAACTGGTCGAAGGACGAGGTCCCCGGTGAGAGAAGAACTGTCGACCCGCGCGGCGCGAGGCTACGGGCAGTCGCCACCGCAGCGGACAAGTCCATCACGGCTTCACAATGGACGACTTGGGAAAAAAGATCCGCCAGTGGGCGAGCAATCTGGCCGAAGGTGACCACGGCCTTGGCCTTTTCGACGAGAAGCGGAACCAAGGGCCCGTAGTCCAAGCCTTTTTCCTTGCCTCCAGCGATGAGGATCACCGGCCGGGTCTGAGAGCGAAGCGCACTTTCCAACGCATGAAGATTGGTCGCCTTGGAATCGTTGAGATACTCGACACCGTCCAGCGTCCGGATCAGCTCGCATCGGTGAGGCGGTGGCGCATAACCACTCAGCGCCTCCCGCATCATCAAGAGGGAGACTCCCAATGCCTGACAGGCACCAAACGCAGCCATGGCATTCTCCGCATTGTGGAGACCGCGCAAGCTGGTGTCGTGATCCATATCCAAGCAAACCTCACCACCATGAAGGATCACGTGCCCCTCGGAATACCAGTCCGCCGCACGATTGGTCGTCGAAAAGGTGACAACTCTCGCCGCCAATCGAGGAAGCTCCTCGCCACACCGCACCACCGCAACATCCGCCGACGTCTGGTTTTCAAAAATCCGCAACTTGGCCGCCCGATAGGCGTCGATGCTTGGATAGCGATCCATGTGGTCTGGCGCAAAATTCAGCCAAACTGCGACAACGGGCCGCAAGGTTCGGATGGTCTCTAACTGAAATGAGCTAAGCTCCAAGGCGACCGTGGCCGGTGGATTCGCTTGCAGAACCACCTCCGCAAACGGCACGCCGTAGTTGCCACACGCCGTGCCGCCGAGGGCCGCATGAGAGAGAATCCGCTCGATCAGCTCAGTCGTCGTGGTTTTGCCATTCGTCCCCGTGATCCCAACAATCTGCCCCTGATAGAACCGCGAGGCAAATTCCACCTCGCCGATCACCTCACCCGCATGCTGCGAAAATGCGGCCACGTAAGAGCCAAAAGTATCAATGCCCGGACTCACCACCACCAAGTCGGCCACCAACTCATGCCCCTCGGCCTCAGTGGCATTGGGATGGATCTCGACGCCGACCGGCATGCCATCAAATGCTGCGGCATCGGCGGCATCCCACGCAGACACGCGCGCACCCTCACGCAGCGCAAGCGCCGCAGCCGCACGACCGCTGCGCCCTACGCCGAGAATGGCAATGTGTTTTCCAGTGAGATTCATGTTCTATGCAATCTTGAGCAGAGCGAGACCGAAGAGCGCCAGCATGATCGAAATGATCCAAAACCGAATAATCACTTGGTTTTCATGCCAACCTAACAACTCAAAATGATGGTGGATCGGCGCCATCTTGAAGATCCGCTTTTTCCTCAGCTTAAAGCTTCCGACCTGCAGGATCACCGACATCGCTTCCATTACAAAAACACCACCGATGATGACAAGCAAGAGTTCCTGCTTGGTGCAAATCGCCGCCGTACCGAGCGCACCACCAATCGCCAAAGAGCCAGTGTCTCCCATGAACACCTTGGCCGGATGGCAGTTGAACCACAGGAAGCCAAAGCAAGCCCCCACCAAGGCCATCAAAAACACCGCCAACTCGCCGATGAAGCGGTTGTGTGGAATCACCAAGTACTCGGTGGCCATGAAAAAATGACCTGCGAGATAAGCGATGAACGCATACGAAAGTGCCACACTGATCGTCGTTCCCGCCGCCAATCCATCCAACCCATCCGTGAGATTCACGGCGTTGGAACACCCAACAATCACCAGCGCGAAAAATGGAATAATCATCCAATGCAGATCGATTAAGCCGACCTTAAACAGCGGAAAGCAAATCGCCCCAATGCCTAACGGTTTTTCTCCTAACCGATAACCCGCCAACCCATCCGCAATCTGCTGGGGCGATGCACCAAACCCCGAAATCTCTTTTTTAAAATATAAGAAACACGCAGCAACCAATGCGATCACCAACTGCCATCCCATTTTTTGGCGACTGCTGATACCATCGGATTTTTTTTCCTTCACCTTCTTGAAATCATCACAAAATCCAAGCAAGCCGCACGCCGCCATGGTGCAGGCGCAGACCGCGACAAACGGATTGAACGGACGCGCACAAATGAACGTTGCCACAAGAACCGCGCCGATGATGAGGACCCCGCCCATCGTCGGCGTGCCGATTTTTCCGCCATGAAGTTCCGCCAGTTTGTGGACCTCTGCAGCCGTGCGGATCGGTTGACCCACTTTGAGTGAAATCAAGCGGCGAATCACCCGTGGCCCAGCGATCACCGAGAGGATGAACGCCAGCAAGCCCGCACTGGCCGCACGAAAGGTGATGTATTGAAAAAGATTCAAAAACGAAAACGCATGCGCCCAAGCGTGGTGGCCAGATGCGCGTTCAGCATCGAAGGCTTGGTACCAGAAATCGTAGAGTGCGGGTAGCATCAGTTTTGAGGAAATGCAGCGTTCATGACGCGTTCAATTTTAGCGGAGCGACTGCCTTTGAATAAAACCACATCGCCAGGTTTTGCTTCACGGGCTAACCACTTAGCCGCCTCGTCAGAATCAGAAAAATAGGGTGCATGGCCAGCGCCCTCGGCAATCCCCTCGGCGCCCTCCCCCACCGCGACAACCGTTAGATTGCGCTGCGCTGCAAGTGCTCCGACGTGAAGGTGCGCCATCGGTGCATGGCCACCAAGCTCACCCATCCGCCCAAGGACAATCACGCGCCGAGACCCATCGACCACCGGCGAATCTAACAGCGTTTCAATCGCCGCTGCCATCGATTCTGGATTGGCATTGTAGGTATCGTCGATGATGGTGATACCACGACAATCATAGCGACCTAACCGACCGACTGTTAGAATTGCGTTCGAAAGTGCATCAGCGATTTCCACCGGCGAGATACCAAGTTTCCAGCCGACTGCCGCAGCAAGCAAGGCATTGACCACCATGTGACGTCCGGGCACGGGAAGTGAAACCTCCGCCGACTCCGCGCCATCGATGACGAGACGAAACGAAGCGCCACCGACCTCAAGCCGCAAGTTTTCCGCCCGCACGGGACTCAGAGCCCCACCCACGTCGATGCATGACGCACGCGTCTGCTGCCGCAGGTAATCATGAAATTCATCGTTCGCAGGAAGAAATAGCACGCCATCTAACGGCAGCGCGCGTGCGAGCATGCCTTTTTCCTCTGCGATTCCCTCACGCGTCCCAAAAAACTCAATGTGCGCGCTGCCGATGTTCGTGATGATTCCGCAGTGCGGCTGAGCCATTTCACCGAGCGGGGCAATCTCGCCGGGGTGATTCATCCCCATTTCCCAAACCGCCGCGCTGTGCTCGAGGGTGGTCGCCAAAATCGTCAATGGCACGCCGATGTGATTGTTCAAATTTCCGCGAGTGGCAGAGACCTGAAATTTTTTAGATAGCACTGCTGCGGTAAAATCCTTGGTGCTGGTTTTTCCGTTAGAACCCGTGATGGCGACGACCGGAATCTTTAACTGATTTCGCCACCAGCGTGCGAGGCATTGCAGCGCAAGCAGCGGGTCTTGCACCACGATGACCGCTGCGCTTGCCGGAGATTCTCCCTCCCATTTCCGCACCACCACCACTGCGGCGCCTTTTTCAAGCGCCTGCACGGCGAATGCATCACCCTCGAAGTTTTCACCACAAAGCGCAAAAAAGGCCGACCCTTGGGAAATCGTGCGCGTGTCCGTCGAGACCCCACTAGAAATCAGCACGTCGCCCCGGCCCGCGGCGATCGATGCGCCCAGGATTTCTGCGAGTTGCTGAACGGAAATCGGCTTCATCTCATGTCGGCAATGACTTGGGCGCGCTCGCGCAGAGCCCGACTCGCATGCTTGCGATCTTCAAACTCAATTGTCTCATTGGCAAATTGCTGCGTGGTCTCATGGCCTTTCCCAGCGATGAGAATGACGTCGCCCGAAAGCGAGTTTTGCACCGCGAAGTCAATCGCTTGTGCCCGATCAGGGATGCTTCGATACGTCTTACCCCTGAGGCCGGATTCGATTTCACGAATGATCTCAAGCGGGTCTTCGGACCGCGGATTGTCCGAGGTCACCACGCAAGCATCGCTGTGGCGTGCCGCAGCGCTCGCCATGAGCGGGCGCTTGCCTTTGTCGCGATCTCCACCGCAGCCAAACACCGTGATGAGACGGCGCGGATTGAGCTCCTTCAGCGTGCGACACGCATTTTCCAAGGCATCTGGCGTGTGCGCATAATCGACAAAAACCGTCGCGCCTCCTGCATTGCCAACATTCTCCATGCGCCCCGGCACCTGTGGAGTATCGGCCATCGCCGCGACCGCATCGCGCGGACGGATGCCACAAGCCGCGCTCGCTGCAATCGCGCCTAACAAATTATAAACATTGAACCTTCCGATCAACGGAGAGCGCACCAAAAAGGTTTTCCCTTTTGCCGCGAGCTCAAATTCCATCCCCTTGGCACTCTGCCGAAAATTGTTCGCCCGAAAATCAGAATGCACGCCAAATCCAAAGCGGATGATCGCCATTTTACCTTCTAACATCCCTGCCAGCTCGGAGCCATAGGCGTCATCCGTGTTGATCACCGCCAGCGGTTTTTTTCCGAGTGGATTCCCCGCCAACTCAAGAAACCAATCCGCTTTCGCCTTAAAATAGGCCGCGAGCGTTCCATGATAGTCGAGGTGGTCTTGGGTGAGATTGGTGAACACACAGGCGTCAAATCCGATCGCAGAGACCCGTTTCTGATGAATGCCGTGTGAGGAAACTTCCATGGCCACACCACGGCAGCCATGGTCGCGCATCTTCCCTAACAACGCAGCAAGCTCGACCGAACCCGGGGTCGTATGCTTGGCCGCCTCAACCGTCTCTCCATCATCCACAAGAATCGTCCCTAACAAACCCGCACGGTGCCACACGGACTTCATGAGATGATGCAGCAGGAATGAGGTGGTGGTCTTACCATTGGTCCCCGTGACCCCAACCATCGCAAGATCTTTCCAGGGGTCTCCCTCAAAGGTGGAGGCAAGCAAGGCGACCGCCAACCGGCTGTCAGGTACATGCAACCAAGTCACCGCTGCCGCCAAGTCAGGCGGGGGAGCAATTTCTGCTAGAATCACCGTGGCACCTGCCGTCATGGCCTCATCGATGAAACGGTGCCCATCGAGATTGGTACCGCGCACCGCTGCAAATATCATGCCAGGTACAACTTCGCGCGACGATGATGAAATCCCGCTCACTTCGGAATCCAGCGATCCAGCGATCGTGACTTTAGGCAAATGAGAAACAATATCGCGGAGAATCATTGGGTAACGGCAATCGGTGAGCTGGTGGTTTCGGTCGGTTGGAGATTCATGTGCGATGCAACTCGTTTGCCGATTTTACTGAAAATAGGAGCGGCGATCAGACCACCCTGATGTTTGAGACTTGGGATCCTTGGATCATCGATGACCACGATGCAAACGAAGGCAGGATCTTGAGCGGGCATCATGCCTGCAAACGAGGTGATCATGCGGTCCGTGAAGTAGCCTCCCTTTGGATTGTGCTTTTGAACGGTCCCCGTCTTACCTGCAACGAGGAACCCAGGAACGGCTGCGCGGGTTGCGGTTCCGCCAGTGACCACCTTTTCCAAGGCGCTTCGCATCTCACTTGCGGTCTTGGGCTTGAGAACCTGATGAACCACTTCGGGTGGATAATCTTCCACCACCGTTCCGTCATTCGCGATCAAGGATCGAACGATGTGCGGCTTCCTGAGGTTTCCATCTCCGGCAATCACCGAGTAGGCGCACGCAAGCTGCAGAGGGGTCACGTTCGATGCGTAGCCGTAGCATGCACGCGAGAAGTCGACTTCATTGCCTGTATTGCGCGCGGTCCCCGAGCTTTCACCACTCAACAGAATTCCAGTCTTCCGGCCAAACCCATAGCTTTGGAGGTATTCGTAGAAGCGCTTCGCTCCAAGCTGACGCCCGATACTAAAGGTGCCGTTGTTATTGGATTTCTGGAGTACACCTTCAAAAGTGAGCGTTCCTGCAGGGTGATCATCCTTCACGACGTACCCCTTGCCCTGATAGAATCCATTGTGACAATTGATCGACGTTTGTGGAGTCACTAGACCCTCGTTGAGCGCGCCGGAAGTTGCTACAATTTTAATCGTCGAACCAGGTTCATAAATCGCCTGAATGGCATAGTTGTAACCATTCTCCGCGATGTCCTGCTTTTGGTTCAGGTCGAAGTGCGGGCGACTGGCCATCGCCAAAACCTCACCCGTCTTGGGGTCCATCAACACCACCGCTCCCCGCTCCGACTGAAACTCTGTTAGACCCGCATTCAATTCTTCCTCGACGATCGACTGAATCCCCATGTCGATGGTGAGCTTGACGTTCAAACCCGCACGCGGCGGCGTCAGGCTGCCCGCATTGCCAGGAACCACGAGACCTCGTGCGTCGCGGTAGTGTTCCCGTGAGCCATCGCGCCCTGCGAGAAATGATTCCATCGTTGACTCGATTCCGAACAATCCAAGAACTTGAGTGTGAGGCTTCCCTTCCTCATCCTTCTTTTCAACCTCACCCGTGAAACCAACCAAGTGAGTCGCGAGATTGGGTGCGGAATACCAGCGCTTGATCGAATTTTCGAACTCAAACCCTTGAATGCGCCGCCCATCGATTTCCCTTCGCAAATTTTCTGCTAGATCATCAGGCAGATCTTTCGCAATCGGCACCCATTTTCCTTTGCTAGTTAGAATCTTATCACGGAGTTCATCGCGGCGCATGCCAAGCGGCCGAGCGATGATCCCAACCGAGTAGTCCAAATGGCGCTGCACGAGTGAATCCGCCGATTCGCGAATCAATAAATCACCTCTCAAGCCATTGATGCGGCGACCCTTTTTTGCTTCGCTCAACTCGTTCCAACCCGCTTCACGGGATGCCTCTTCGTACGCCAAACCAAAACTCGCGAGCTTGGGATCCATGAGATGATTCTTGTCCACAAACAGCGTGGAAACCGGAACACTCTTCGCCATCGGCTCTTCTCGGCGGTCGACGATCATCCCGCGGATCGCCGGTAATTTCTCCGTGCGATGATAGGCCTTGCGCGAATTCTCCGCGTAATGCTGGCGGTTCACTAACTGAATCTGGACAAGCCGTGCCGACAAAACACTGAGCACGATCACCAGGAGCGAGCACAGAACGATGCAGCGGTTTTGAAAAGCAGAATTCACAAGCTAGGGAGCGGCAGATGCCACGCTATCACGGGGTGCTGGCGTCGCTTCAATCTCTTCGATGATCCCCGCCGGAATCGGCCGTAAGGTTGAGCCGTTTTCCTCGATTTGGGTGCGGATCACGAAGCGGTTGAGAAGTTGGTCCATCCGCATCTCCGTGGTGCGAATGTCCAGTCGGCATTGCTCGATGTGACGTTCAATGGCATCAACCTCACGGCTCAAACGAACCTGTTGGTTTTTGCAAATTGCGTGCTGGACGCCTCCCACGCTGACAATGGCAGCGGTGAGGAAAAGCGCGACAAACACTGAGGCAGGTGTACGAACTTCGTTGCGATGACGATTCATGGCGTTGGGGCTATAAGCTCGGCAACCCGCAGTTTTGCACTGCGGGCTCGTGGGTTCTGGGTGGTTTCCTTGGCGGTTGGGCTGATGGCCTTGCGGACCAACAGCCTGAATTGGTAATCTGGGTTGGGGCGGGGTTCGGGCCAACCGGGCTCATCGAGAAATTCCGTGGAGCGGTGCTTTAAAAATCGTTTCACCATTCGATCCTCGAGGCTGTGGAAGGTGATGATCAACAAGCGCCCGCCCGGTTTGAGCACCGATGGGGCCGCCGCAAGTGCTGTGGCCAGCGATTCGAGTTCTTCATTCACCGCCATGCGAATCGCTTGGAATGTCTTGGTCGCCGGATGGGTTCTGCCATGGCGGCCGATCGCCTTTTCGATGCAGTTGGCAAGGTCGAGGGTGGTGACAATGCGTTTGCTCTCGCGTTGTTTGAGAATCGCCGCCGCGATCCGTCGTGCCTTGGACTCCTCGCCATATTCAAATAAAATCCGAACAAGGTCGGCCTCGGACCAATGATTGACAATTTCCGCTGCGGTCCTTGGGCTGGATGGTCCCATCCGCATGTCGAGCGGACCTTCGCGCATGAAGGAAAACCCGCGCGCAGCCGAATCCAACTGCCGGGACGAAACCCCCAGATCCATCAGCAACCCATCGGCCTTCTCACCCATCCGGATGGCCGGAATGTCTGCAACTCCAGAGAAATTCCCCTCCCAAGTGGAAAACTGGTCGCCGAATCCAGCGAGCCGCGCCCGCGCATGCTCGAGAGCCTCTGGGTCACGATCAACTCCCAAAACCCTCGCGCCCGCTTTGAGAAAAAGCTCGCTGTGCCCACCACCACCTAAGGTGCCATCGATGATGAATTTGCCGCCATCTGCGGCCATCCACTCGAGCGTCTCCGCCGGAAAAACCGGCAGATGGTACGCACCTGCGCCCGCAGGCAGAGAGAATTCACCGGACGCCTGCGCTGACAACCAGCCAGAAGCAGCGCAGCCGTCCGTTTGAGCGGCAAACGACCGAGCTGTCCCGAGCTCGGCATCTTGCCTTGTGAAAAAAATTTGCGAGGTCCGCGCCGTCAACCAGCCGGCAACGGCACGGACCCCCGCTCCAAATCGCGCGCAACGCTCTGTCCCGAGAGACCCTGCGCGCTCAACCATGAAAATCAACGAATGTCGCACCGACAACCAGCCAGGTGCGATGCGAGCATCCGTTTGGATCCATGCACCCGCGTGCTGTCCCGAGCGCGCAAATGCAATGGAAAATAAAAAACACGCCCCCCCGAACACCCGTGCAGCCACGACCGAAACTGCGGATGGACATCCGGTTTCTTGCGTAAGTTGGGTTAGGGTCGCGTGCATTGAGAAAAATCGGCTTCGTGGAGCTTCAATTTATAAAATTCCGAGGTCGTCCGCCTCGTCAGTCGCCATCTCGATTTCCAGAACACGGAAGTGGTTGGCCTTGCTCCAGACCTCGAAATGCAATCCCCGGCCCGCCAATACCACCTCGGCCTCCGCAACAATTCCGGCTCCCTCACTCAAGTCCTTGGGAACCAACAATTTGCCTTGGTCATTCACACTTGCGGTGCGGCAAAGCATCGATAAACGACCCAACATGGCCGTCTTCTTGGCCGGCGTCAGATCACTCGACTTGACCGTCTCGACGCGCTCATCGAACGCCTTCTGGCTCAACACCTTGATCACCGGCAGGTCGTGCGTCCGCGAGGAAAGCAAATACAGGACTTCTCCCGCGACCGGACGCCAAGCCGTCGGAATGGAAACCCGGAATTTCGGGTCCATTTTGTAGGGCGTGTAGCCCATGTAACTCTGGTTGGAGGCGCTCACAGGAAAGATCAACCGATCGCTCGGTGCCAGAAAGTACACCGGAGTACACCAAAACATCAAGATCAAATTAGGTTATTTTTAATAAATCGTTAAGTAAATAAAGATCAACGAGTTGTGTTGGATTAAGACCCGAATTTTCACCGAGCTGGCCTCAAAAGATGCAAGGACTTTTTAAAAACTTTGGGCACTTTTGCAGAAAAACGACCAATTTTCGCGCATTTTTTGAAAAACGAGATTCAAAGTGTACTTAGAAGTCGATTTTTTGAGCAAATTCTCCTTTTTTCCTTCTAGACCTCCATCGCCACGGTCCGCACCTGCCGGTTTCCACACCGCAAATGCCTTGCGCGCCTCGCTTGATTTCCACAACCTCCCCTTCACCACCATGCACTCTTGGCAAGCCATCATCCTCGGCGTGATCGAAGGAATCACTGAATACCTTCCCGTCAGCTCAACGGGCCACCTGATCGTCGCCCAACGCTTGATGGGGATCGGCACTCAAGGCGCTACCTCCAAAGAAGCGGCTGATGCCTTTGCAGTCTGCATCCAAGGCGGCGCGATCCTAGCGGTCGTCGGGCTATATGCGAAGCGGGTCGCCCAAGTGATGCGCGGCATGCTCGGCATGGACCGCGAAGGATTGCAAATCGGCATCACGCTCATCGCAGGCTTTCTCCCTGCGGCAGGCATCGGCGTGCTGCTCAGCCATTGGATCAAAGCCCACCTCTTCGGCATCTGGCCCGTGATCGCGGCTTGGGTGATCGGCGGCATCGCGATCCTCATGGTGACTCGCTGGAGAAAAAACCACCTAGCAAGCACCGGAAAAAAGGAACTCACCGACCTCACGTGGCAACTCGCCCTCGTGATCGGGCTGCTTCAATGCGTGGCGATGTGCCCGGGGACCAGTCGCAGCCTCATGACGATCTGCGGTGGCGTTCTCGTGGGCCTCTCGATTCAAGCCGCCGTGGAGTATTCATTCCTGCTTGGAGTCCTGACACTCACCGCCGCCACCGCCAAGGATGCGATCGGTAAGGTGCAAGGACTCGACCCCGCCTACGACACGGTGTTCGGCGGAATGAAGCTGATGCTCCATGAGTACGGAATGATGCCGCTGCTCGCCGGTAGCGTGGCCGCCGCTCTGTCTGCCGCGCTTGCGGTGAAATGGCTCGTATCCTATCTACAAAACCACAGCCTCTCGGTCTTCGGATGGTACCGCATCGCCCTCGGCCTGATCATCGGCGGCTCAATCGCCGCTGGATTTCTAACAGCCTAACAAAGCCGGACCATGTCCTTGATGAATTGGCCCCACAGGAAAATGAGGCCGCGCGTGGAGTATTGAAAATGGCCATCGCCCGTCAACCGGATGATCCCTGCCGCTAGATTGTGCTCAACCTGTTTGCGCATTTCTAGCTCGATCGCATCCTCAATCTCCTCGGGATCTGGCATCCTCAAGTGACCGATTGGAATACGCAAGCGGCTTAAGTATTTGCGGTGATCTGTTAGAATTTCGTGAAAACAACTTTTATCGCAGGGAACGTGGTTCCACTGGACATTGGGTGAGCATTGAAGCGTGGGCGCAAACGGGAAATTCGTCGTGCGCCAAGTGCATCCATCGTCGTCGTACGAGGTGATCGAAACAAACGCAAAGGCCACGTCGCTCTGCTCGCAAAGACACACCGCCGCAACGGCTCGCTCTTCCGGATGCCAGAACAACCGGAAGAATTGCTGCATCCCAGCCCACTCCCATCCGCAATCCGAAACATGCTCAAATCCCGCCTCTTCCATCGCCGCAGCGGACTCGCTCGCATTGGGGAAAAATGAAGGATTCGGAACCTCACGGTGCCGCAACCGATTGTTGAGCGGCAAACGCATCCGCCGAATGCGGGTCAATAACTCAACCCACGGCAAAAATAACCACATGAGCACTCCAAACACTCCACCAACAAATTTTTCTGTTAGAAAATAAAAGAGGCAAAAGCTCGCCACTAAAAACGTCAGCGCGCCCAATTTCCGCAAGAATCCCATCCGCGCCGAGCGCAGCGCCATGGCTAAAACCATGAGGCCGATGACAATGAGGGTTTCGCGCATGAGAATGGAATCAAAAGGATCGTGCCGAATCAGCACTCGCTACGAGTCCCACGGTTCCGGATTCGGCGCAAGGGCTTGTTTTTCATGAAATCAAACAAAGTACCCTCTCAAACCCACGCCTGAGCCAGCAATTCCCGCAGCCGCTGCGGATCGGTCGCTGAGGTCTTTGCCACAAACCCGCGGGCGTGAGCAAAATGAACATCATCGCAGGCCTCGATCCGCGTGAAATCCAAGCCCGGATCATCTTGGTGACGAGAAAGCCCGTACCCCCCTCCCCGGCGGTCTGGGTAAACCATCCCGACCACCCCGGCGGCCGCCGGACTCGAATCGATGAATCGCGGCAAACCCGCCGATGGCTCGTCCGGCAGTGGCTCAGTGCGCGGCATGAACAAAACGTTAAACGATCCCTTCGGCGTCTCGATTTCCCAAAACTCCGCCACACTCGCGATGAAATCCATCCGCTCACGGAGGTTTTTCAAGTAGTCCAAGAGATCCGCTCCGATCCAGCGCATCACCTCCCACAGCGGCTCGCCCGGCTGCAATTCGCTCACCGCTGCGAAACGCCGCAACAACGTGGTATCGATCGGCGAGTGGAGCTTGAACAAGGTTTCCCGCGCCACACCCAGCCAACGTGCCGTTTCGATCGGCCCCCTCGTGTCGAACCACTCGGCCGGCTCCAACCATTCACAATATTTCCGAGCATCCTCATAGACCCCAAGATACTGCAACACAAGACTCAGCGCACACGTCGGCGGATGGTCCTTCGGAAATTGATGGTGGTCGAAGTTCCCCCGCTCGGGCACGTGCTCATGGCCGACGTCCACCACCGCGGTGCTACGGTCCGCAAGATCCTCCGCCGTCGGCTCACGCCGGAAGACCGCGACCGAATTTCCGGCCAGCAAAAGGCAGCAAGCCAAAAACTCATCTTTGTGCGAGCCACCTGGGTGGGTAAGAATTCGTGAAAAAGTCATGTGAAATTCGGTTAGGACGGCAGATGCTGAAGCCGCCCACCCCACAAGGAAAGAACTTTGCGGCATTCGTCGCCAGGAGCCCGAAACTCGGTGCCCCGCACACGCCAAATCGCCGAAAATTCCTTGAATTCGCGAAATTCCGCCATTTCAATCGGCATTTCACCCAATCCCGCCTTGCCATGACGGCCAAAACCGTTCATAGCCGCGCCCCCTTCTCACGGAGGTTCACCTTTATCCCATTGTCATGTCTGATCTGAAAATTCGAAATCTCGCCATCATTGCCCACGTTGACCATGGGAAAACCACACTGGTTGACCAGCTTCTCCAAGCCGGCGGCACCTACCGTGAAAACCAAGCCACCACCGAGCGCGCCATGGACTCCATGGACCTCGAGCGCGAAAAGGGCATCACCATCAAGGCGAAAAATACTTCCATTCTCTGGAACGGCTACACGATCAACATCGTCGACACCCCAGGCCACGCCGACTTCGGCGCCGAAGTGGAACGCGTCATGAAAATGGTCGATGGCGTCATCCTCGTGGTCGACGCTTCCGGTGGCCCTCAAGCGCAAACCCGCTTCGTGCTCCGCAAGGCGATGCAAGAAGGCCTCAAGCCGATCGTGGTCATCAATAAGATCGACCGCCCGCTCTCCGATCCCGCGAAAGTCCGCGACCAAGTGCTCGAACTCTTCCTCGACCTCGATGCCGATGAAGACCAGTTCAACGCCCCATTCTCCTACGGCTCCGCCCGTGACGGCTATTTCATGGACAGCCCGGACGACGAGCGCAAGGACTGCATCCCGCTCCTCAAACAAATCGTCGAACACATCCCCGCTCCCAAGGCGGACCCCGATGCACCATTCCTGATGCTCGTTTCAAACATCGAGTGGGACGAATACGTCGGTCGTGTCGCCATCGGCAAGGTCCTCGGCGGCAATGTCAAAAAAGGCGATACCGTTTTCCTTCTCCGCGGCGACGGCACCAAAACCCAGTCGAAAGTCCTCAAAACCTTCACCTACTCGGGTCTCGCGACCACGGACTCCGAAGGTTGCGGCGCAGGCGGCATCGTCGGAATCGCAGCAGGCATTGAAAACGTCCAAATCGGCGAGACCATCGCCGGTGACGGCAGCATCGAGCCACTTCCCTTCGTCGCCATCGATCCTCCCACGGTTTCGATGCAGTTCTCCATCAACGACGGCCCACTCGCCGGCAAGGAAGGCAAGCACGTCACCACCCGCGCCATTCGCGACCGTCTGATGCGCGAGCTGAAGACCAACATCTCCATCACCGTGGAAGATACCGACACCGCAGGCCTCTTCAACGTCTCCGCCCGTGGAGCCATGCAAATCGCCGTCCTCGTCGAACAAATGCGCCGCGAAGGATTCGAAGTGCTCGTTTCCCGTCCAGTCGTGATCTTCCGCCGCGATGACCATGGCAAACTGCTCGAGCCTTTCGAGACACTCTACGTCGAAGCCCCAGGCGACTACACCCAAGGGATCCTCAAGATTCTCATGAACCGCAAGGGCCTCATGGAACACATGGACACCGAAGCCAGCGGCCGCGTCTTCATTCAAGCCAGCATCCCGACTCGTGGTCTCATTGGCTTCGAAACCGAACTCGTGAACCTCACCTCCGGCCACGGCATCATGAGCCACTTGTTCAAGGAATACGGCCCGCACGCTGGCGAAATCCAAAACCGCACGACCGGCACGCTCGTTTCGATGGATTCCGGCACCGCCACCCCTTACTCACTGCAAATGCTGGAAGACCGCGGCACCCTGTTCGTCGCTCCCGGCGATGCGGTTTACGGCGGCATGCTCGTGGGTGAAAACCCGCGCGTCGGCGACCTCCCAGTCAACCCGGTCAAGGAAAAACACCTCGACAACATGCGCTCATCCGGCAAGGACAAAACCTCCAAGCTCACGCCCGCACTCCGCTTCTCACTGGAACGCGCCATCGAATACATCGATGCCGACGAGCTGGTGGAAGCCACCCCACTCAACATCCGCCTGCGCAAGCGAATCCTCGACGCCAACGTCCGCAAGCGCGCTCAAAAAGGCACCGACGATCGCAGCTCACGCGGCTAACCGATCGCCACTCAGGCCCTCAACGGGCTCACACCCGGAACCGATCCAAATCCCGTGGCTGAGAAAAACATCGTCTACTTCGACCTCGAAACGCAACGCAGCTTCGGCGACGTCGGCGGCTTCGCGCACAAGGACAAGATGCAAGTCTCCGTCGCGGTGACCTACAGCACCGCTCGCGGAACCTACGAGATCTACCAGGAAAGCGAGATGGAAAAGCTCGGCGAGGAACTCGTCCGGGCCGATCTCGTCGTCGGATGGAATCACCTGCAGTTCGACTACCCTGTCTTGCAGCCGTATGTTTTCCACACGCTCAGCGAGCAAACGCTCAATCTCGACATGATGCTCGAGTTGGAAAAAATCGTAGGTTTCCGCCTGAAACTCGATTCCGTGGCCTCGGCAACCCTCGGCACCGGAAAAACGGCAGACGGCCTCGATGCCCTCCGCTGGTGGCAAGAACACAAAAAATCTGGTGACTTCGCCCCACTCCGCAAAATCGCCGAATACTGCGCCTTCGACGTGAAGGTCACCAAGTGCGTCCACGAGTATGCCGTCCAACATGGCTTGCTCAAATACGATGACAAAAGCGGCCGCATCGCGGAAGTCCCAGTGGACTGGAAATAGCGGCCTCAAACGCCGCTCCGCAGGATCTCGCGCTCGACTACAGCGTCACTTCCCCTCCAATGGCCGAGAGTTGCCTTTTGGCTTGAGATTCCTTGACCTCAAGTAGATGAAGATCACTGAGGTGATCAAGAGACGGTACACCAGCTCACTCAGCATCCCGTCGGCGAAGGGCATGGCGATCGGCTTCAATCCCCCAATCAAAATCCACACAGAAGAACCCAAAACTTCATCGCAGGGCAATGAAAAGGTAATAGACACCGCAGCATGCGATCAGGACCGACGCGAATCGCAGCACTCGCGAGTGAAGCGCCTTTGACAGTTGGCCATTACTCATCACCAACAAGCCAAACAATGGCAACACCACCACCTGATGGCCAACCTCTACCCCGAGGCTGAAGGCAACAAGTGCCACCCAGATCCCAACCGGTGGCAAGCCTGCCATCACCGTCATCAATCCTCCCGCGAACCCAAGTCCATGAATTAGGCCAAAGCCAAAGGCCACCCCAAGTCTAACCTTCGAGTGCGCACGGTTTGGCCAGATGACATTTTCGAACGCCACAAGCACAATGCTCAGAGCAATGATCGGCTCCACTATGGAAGCTGGTAACCGAAAAATTCCGAAAACACTGAGTGCTAGAGTCAGAGTGTGTGCCAGAGTGAAGGCCCCGATCACCTTCACCATCTCCCAAAAACGAATCGACCCGATGACCAAAGCGGCCACAAAAAGCAGGTGATCATATCCCCTCAAAATATGGCTGATCCCATTCCACAGATATTCACGAAAATTTCGGGAAGGGTTGCTCTCAACTACAATCGGCTTGGGCGGATCTGAGAGTTTCCACCCTGTAGGAATCGTGCATGGTTGCTGATTGCGAAGCAGCCACGACATCGGATTGGCGGCATCCTCATCCAGCAACCGGATGAGGTAGCTCACGTTCCATGACGTCCCGATGGCGTATGGCCACTCCTTGAGCATGTCATGGTAAAATTCGATTTCTGCTACTGGTGGTCCATTCAGATGATACTCGATTTCATACTGATAGAAAGTCTGTGCTGGATCCACAAAAAATGGCGGCGACATGAGTCGCGTGACCTTGCCAACCAGTGGAACCTTGGAGGCTGTTAGTTTGAGGTGATTAACCACATACTCGCGGTGCTCCACAGCGGCCCTCTGAATAGCCGCCGTGTCCAAGCGGCCAACTCCATCGGCGGGCGCCACTGCCACACCTTGTGCGATGGAAAGCTCCTTGACCGAGACACCAACGACCACCCGCACGAGCGATGGCTCAAACCTAACCGAAAGAGGGTTCTGAAAATTCGGATGCCCCTGCGCGGTCAACACGAAACCAAAAACCGCGAAAATCCTGAAAAAACTTCGCATCGCAAGATCACCGCATGACACGATAGAAACGTTTTGAAGCTGAACTCATTACCCCGAGGTCCGTCCACGTATTCGTTTGCCCAACAGGAATGTTGGTCCAGCGAATGAGGTCGGCCGACCATTGAACCGAATAGCTGATCCCGACTTGTGAGGGCCATTGAAGCATCACATTACTACCCGTTCTTGTGGCACTAGCAGCGAAACTCGATGGCGGAGTGATCGCGCTTACCGTATACACACCGGGAGTCGTAGACGATACGGACGCACCGTTGCTATCGGTGATCGTGAGGCTATAGGACAAGGCCGTACCCGCAGGAAATACGGGAATCAGCGCACCGTAAACTCCGTCGCCAGCAGCACCGTCGCCGTGAAGCCCATCATCAACCATCGGCATCGATACCGGAGGAGATCCAGTGGTGGTTACCACCTTCAGATCATCAATTTGCACACTCGGACCCGTCGGACCACCCGTCCCATTTCCGATAAACTGGAAGCGCATTTTAAGCGTACTCACCCGTTCAGCCGATAGCAGATCATAGTGGCATGCGGCATAAGCATGATTGCTTCCAGTAAGTTCGGTTACACGCGTTGTCCAATTGACTCCATCGGTCGAAGTCTGAAAATTCCATCCCAGTCCAGCAGTGAGATTGGTGGTTGCCGTCCAGAATTCGACGTAACCGGATGTGCCCGTTGCGTTGATGGGATTCGTGGTGGTGACCATGGTTGCGGCGGCATTCGACGAGCCTTTGTTCATGTCGAGGCCACATGGATTGCCAGTGCCATGATTGGCGGCGAGCGTCTGTTTGACATTTCCAGCACCACCGCTGGTATTGGTAACCGTCCATGAGTTGATTGCGCCGCTGCCATCCCAACCTGCGGTTCCAGAGCTAGCAGTTGCAGCCATCGTCTCAGTGAAAACGGTGCTCGTGCTCTGACTGCCATTGCTATAGATTAGCTGCGCTTGCCCGACCGTCGCCCCCGTCCCCCCTTGGAGCTTGGCGGTAACGTAAACCGAATCCAGATAGGTCGGCGTATTTGGGCGCGTCAGCACTTCGGAGATGCTTGGAGGTAAAACCACGGCCGAAGGCCCCGTGTAGCGGACGATGACCTCGTTATCGAGCACGAGGTTCGAAGACCAAATGAACTGCGCGCCACTGTTGCTAAATTGCGCGGGGAAATTCGTGTATGCGGGCTTATTATTCACCCCGACGGCCGCCTCGGTGTAGGTCGTGGCATTTGGCCAGCCCGAGTCGTTGTACGTCTTCGAATACCAATCCGACGGCACCGCATAATGCAGTGCGTATGCGGTTTCTGTTAGATTGTGGGTGGTAGCCGCCGAGGAATCATGAGTTCCATTAGAAAGTTCGGTGACGACACTTGGGCTATCCAGCGGAGCGATATTGAAACTCTGCGCCTTCCAGCTGCCATTGGTGACCGTGCCATCGCTAAAACTTGCCATAAGGCCGCCATCCCCAGGATAATATGCATTTCCACCATTCAATTCGGTCCCCAGCCCAAGGTTTTCCTCCCAATCCACCAGCTTGAAGGCATAGGAAATCGGACGTTTCGCCTTGAACTTTACCACACAAGAATTGAATGGCGTGTATGGCACCGGATCAACCGCGACCAGCGAACCATTGACATACAATTCAAAATAATTATCTGCAAAAATATATCCCGTCACCACCTCTCCATCTGCATCCACGACCACCGTGGGCGCATTTGAAATGGCAGAAGCTGCACCGCCGATACTGGCAGGCGTGACCCCGGTCACCTCGTTGTAAAGATCCACTGCCTTGACACCAGTCGTGAACTGGGTCGCTGCGGGAACCGTCCACACGGTACCATCGGTAGCCGTGATGCTGCCCACGCCGCTGACACGCTGACCCGTCGGCAAAAGATTCGTGATCGTCGTGATCGCTCGCCCTTGGGAAACCGAAGAGGCGGATAGCGATCGCACCGCAAACACCGGGTAGCCAGAACTGTATGGCTCGTAACTCACGATCCCTTGAGCATTTCGAGGTGGATTCGAACTGGTGTTTACGCCGAACTCAACGAGCCACGCTTCCGTGAACGTTCCGGACTTTACCGAGGTTGAAGACCAATATCCAGTTGCGGTTGCAGCGGGAAACAACGTGCGGTTGATGCAGGCCGAAGTGGTTGAACCGGTCGCAGTGGCACGTGTGATATCTACTAGCGACTGCAATTCCTTCACGTTGGGAAGCCGCCAATCGGAATACCCTGCGAGCGTAAGCCCCTCCGCATAAGCGACCCCAGCGGACCAACTCAGGCTTGTGCTAGGTGCCTGTGACCACATGAGGTTGGTGTCAGTGTCGGTGATCGTCCCATCACCATTGTTGATATAGTTGTGACCATTGTTTGGCTTGGTACCACGCACGTAGCGGGCATGGTACCGATAAGTACCACCCGCACTTAGCGTCTCTGATTTTGGCTTCGGCCCCAGTCCACCACCCGAGTTGGTACACCATACATTGGTCGTACTGCTGCCGAAGATATCACTCGTCCACCAGTAGGCTGGGCTGCCTCCAGCATTGTTGGTGAAATAGACTGAATTAAGCGCCGGATTCAACTGGTGATTCAGAATGCTAAATGCCTCGCTGGGTGTTGGTAGCCGCCAGTCACTATATCCACCGGTGGTGATGGATGCAGCGTTGGTGACCGCATTCTCCCACGTACACTCACCATTATCCGTTTTTTGCCACATCAACCCCGTAACGTTGTCGGTGATCGTGCCGTTGTTGTTGTCGGTAAACGAGGGTGCGTTCATGGTATAATCCGAATCCTCCCCCACCATGGTCGTCGCTGGCAGGATCTGCCCCGTGTCTGGAAGTTTTACCATAGTCGATGCCGCCATGGAATACGCAGTGATTCGGTTCCCTGAATTGGCATAGGTCGTCGTCGTGGTTCCGGAGGTCGGGTGCCTCCATGTGATGGTCATGGTTTTTGGATTCACTGACCGATTCAGTTGCCAACAGATATCGTAAGTGGTGCTATTTGCTGTATAGCGCATGAGCCAGTTGTCGTCGCTCGCAACTCCATTTGCATTCTCAACAAGATGGCCACCACTGAGAGTGAGCGCGACTGGGTTTTTAAATGCAGTGATCGTCGCACCTGCTACCGGAGATGCAGTGTATCCGCCAGTTCCGGAGCCACGCAGTCCAGACGCACTCGGCTGCGGATCAATCTGCGAATCGAAGTTGACCACCGTGCCATGCATCGAGTTCATCATGTACGGGGACGATGGAGTCCAGGTCTTCGTCACCGCATTCTGCGTTCCACGTGCGTGGTAGTGGTAACCCCATGATCCGTGGGTGTGGCCGCCATCGCTATCGAGCGCTTGCATCGTACTTCCATCAGGCTCCACATAACCATAAACTGGGTAGCCATCAAGTCCCCACGCGATGGGTTTGGCATTGCCGAGCACTGGGATTAAGTGAACTGGGAATATATGATAGTGATAATCATCGCCAAGTCCGCAGTGGCCACCATAAGCATCCAGCTCACCAATTTCTTGTGAAAACTTACCCGTATTATTTCGCGGGTTAAAGATAGGTACCCCGTCCGCACCAAGTGCTACTGCGCCACGAAGGAAATTTCCAGTG
Source organism: Akkermansiaceae bacterium (assembly GCA_026461385.1). Classification (GTDB taxonomy): domain Bacteria; phylum Verrucomicrobiota; class Verrucomicrobiia; order Verrucomicrobiales; family Akkermansiaceae; genus Luteolibacter. The sequence continues at coordinate 28,866 of JAPJNB010000045.1, read as the reverse complement.
AGAGTAATCGGCGAGGCTGCTGCAACCGGCACCAAGGGGATCCTCCAAAAGTTCGGTTGCAAATATCCACTAGATCCCGAGCCAGCGCTGTTGGTGGTACCGCCGAAATACGATGCGGGCAAGGGAACCTGCTGTTGCCACGAGGTGATTCCTACCATCAAATTCGGTTGGCGCGTGCGGTCCGGGATACTATCCGACTCTTCATAGAAGTAATTACTATCCCAGTAGTAGCGAACCTTCGGCTTAAATGGCGCAAAAGATGCAGCCATCAGCGCCCCATTCCCCGCAGGTGCGACTGTCCCCTGAGCAAAGCAACATTTGCATGCTGCAGCAGAAATAATCAGTACTCGTAACAAATGACTCATGAGTAAATGCGGTTTTAACGCAGCGATGGTTCAATCATCGGGCTCCGATGCGCTGCGAGCGTGAAACACCTCTTTTTTATCGTTTGTTAGGGTGATTTCAAAGAAAAAGAACGATTTTTAACGAAATCACTCCACCGGAATCTGGTTGGGGAAATGACGAGGCTCGCGGCGTTTCGCAAGGACCCGTGCTACAAGTTTCCTGGCTTCCTCAGTCCACAGAACCAGACTTCCTACAACGCCAATCAGGAAAAAATCAACAAGCGGAATGGGTTGGGTATGAAAAATCTGGTTCATCGGTCCGGTGTAGATCACCGCAAGGTGGAGTACGTTCGCCAGAAGTAGGCCACTGAGCAGCCAACGGTTCTTGAAAAGGCCGAGCCGAAATACCGATTGGGTTGCACTTTGGCAGTTGAGTGCATTGAACCATTGACTCACCGCCAAAATCGTAAATGTCTCTGTGCGCACCAGCCCGAATGGCAAACCACGCGAAAGCTGCCACCCATAGAAACCAAGAGTCGCAATCACCGCAGAGGCAACCATGCAAAACATCCTCCCAAACATTTTGCGTGTGATCAACGCCTCCTCACGAGGAATCGGACGCCGTGCCATCTCATCCCCCTCCGGACCTTCCATGACCAAGTTGATCGTCAACGCTCCTTCCGTAACGATGTTTATCCAGAGAATCTGCACAGCAGCAAGTGGCAATGGAAGACCTAACCATAACGCGATGAGCAGGATCATCACCTCGTCGATTGATGTGGCAAACAGGAACAAGATTACCTTCTTGAGATTCTGATAGACGAGGCGTCCTTCCTCGATGGCGTGAACGATCGTCGCAAATTGATCGTCTGCAATGATGATTTTCGCCGCACCCTTGGCCACCTCTGTGCCTGTGATTCCCATTGCCACTCCGACGTCTGCAGCAGCAAGCGCCGGCGCGTCATTGACACCATCACCGGTCATCGCGACCACATGGTGCAGATCTTGAAACGCCTTCACAATTCGCAGCTTTTGGGCAGGGTGAACGCGAGCGAAAACCGAAACGTGCTCAATTTTTGCCCGCAACTCATCTTCGGTCATCTGCTCAAGCTCACGCCCCTCAATGGCAAGATCTCCCTCACGGGCGATTCCAAGCAAGGTCGCGATCGCCAAGCCTGTGGCCTTATGATCGCCAGTGACCATGACCGGTCTAATACCCGCGCTTTGGCATTCTCTAACGGCAGCCTCCACTTCCTCGCGGGGCGGATCGGTTTCACCGACCAGCCCGAGAAAGGTTGCCATTCCATGAAGTCGTGAGATTCCAGCACCCTCAGCAAGATCCAGCCCCCGAACTTCAGCAACAGCAAGCAACCGTAGCGTCCTTGCGGCAAAGGCTGCGCATGCAGATTCCATGGCCATGCGAACCTCTGAATCAATAAGCATCCGCTGATCGTTCATTTGGACATGACTGCAGAGTGCCATTAGATTCTCTGGTGCGCCCTTCAGGCAGATCCTTGCGTGCTCTCCATGGCCGTGTTGGGTAGCCATCATTTTGATGCTGGAATCGAATGGAATTTCCGCGACCCGAGGGAACTGCCCCCGCAGATGCTCCGGATGGATTCCAGCTTTGTGAGCCAGTGTGAGTAGCGCTGCCTCCGTCGGGTCACCCAGTGAACGCCAGCGAGGATCGGCCCCATCCGGTGGCACCAAGTGTGCATCATTGCAAAGTACCAGTGCCTCTAACAAATGAGCGATCCCTATATCATTTGCTGCAATACATACATCCCCCTCGCCCTTCAACTGCCCCTCAGGAATATATCCAATTCCACTCACTTGAAATGTGCGACCGTCGGCGAGCCAGAGTGCGGTTACCGTCATCTCATTGCGTGTCAGCGTTCCCGTCTTATCGGTACAAATCACGCTGGTGGAGCCAAGCGTCTCAAGGGCCGCGAGCCTTCTCACAATCACTTTTCGAGCAGCCATCCGCTGCATCCCGATCGCCAATGCGATCGTCATCGCGACAGGTAAGCCTTCTGGCACGATCGAGACCATCTGACTGATCGCCACCATGAGAATCTCCACAAATGGCAACCCCCGTCTGATACCAAAGATAATGATCACGACGAATAACACAATCGATGACCCCGCGAGATAGTGGCCGAACTGGTTGATCCGGAGTTCTAATGGCGTCTTCGAATCTCTCACAGACTCAGTAAGGTTGGCAATTTTGCCGATTTCAGTTTTACCACCAGTCGTCACCACGATCGCACGCCCCCGGCCACTGGTAATGTGCGTCCCAGAAAAAACGAGGTTTACCTGTTCGGCCAGTGGTGAATCCACAGGAATCGGTTCAACAATCTTTGCAATGGGTTGTGATTCGCCTGTTAGAGCTGCCTCTGACACCTCCAAAGTTCGCGATTCGATCATCCGTGCATCGGCAGCGACTGCATCACCAGCAGCGAGTATCAAAACATCACCTTGAACGAGTCCACGTGCCTCCACAAGCGATTCGATTCCACCGCGCACGACCCGGGCCTTTAACGTAGCCAGCCGGTGCAGTGACTCCATGGAATGCACGGCCCTTCCCTCTTGGATCGCACCAATCACCGCATTGATCACCAAGACAGCAAGAATCACCATGGAGTCACCCCGCTCTCCAAGGAGCAAAGAGATCAGTGCCGCGAGTAATAATAGATAGATGAGCGGGCTCGTAAACTGACTCATAAAGATCGTCATGAGCGAGCGAGGCCTTTTCTCGACAAGGGCATTTGGCCCGCAAATCGAGAGCCGCCGAGAAGCCTCCTCATGCGAGAGTCCCTCATCTGCATTGCTACCTGTTAGGAGAATCACCTCTTTCACATCCGCAGCATGCCATTGGTTTGGGGGGCTCGTGGCTTGATTTTCTGCGATCATTGCTGCATGGCTCCACGTTCGATTCTTGCGTGAATGATCATACCGGCACTCACCAAGCCAACGGCATGTATGAACCTCACAAGATATCAGAAAACAAATATTTCTCGACGCTGAAATGAATTTATTTTCAGGATTTTTTGATCGACATCACACCAACCTTCATTGGAGATTTAGAACATATGAGAACCTTAATTTTAACGATTGCCTTGGTGACCATATCATTGTCACGCGGGGCAGAAACTCGCACTGCGCAAGTTAAAAACAAATTTCCTGAGGATGTTGCGAAGTTCGCGACCGAGCCCGTGCCAGCACCGGGAGGCATCCTTTTGGTTGGCAGTAGCATTTTCCGCAAATGGCTGACGTTTGCCAGTGATCTTGCTCCCCTTCCAGCTACCAATCGGGCGTTCGGTGGTTCACAGACGAAAGACCAACTGCTCTTTTTTGATCAGATTGTCCCCACATCACATGCCCGTCTTGTGGTATGGTACTGCGGAAGCAATGATATCAATAATCACAAAAAACCCGATTTCATTTTAAAGAACACCCAGGATTGGATTAACCGGACACGCGCGGCCTTACCACACGCCCGCATCGTTTTGATCTCGGTCATTCGCGCACCACAAAAGCGCGAAGATGGATACCTTGTACTAGTAGACGAGGTCAACAAGGGCTTGCGCTCTCTTGCCACAGACTCAACTGACCTCACTTATGTCGACGTGAATCCGGTGTTAGAGGACTCGGCTGGCGAGTCTCTCGTCGAGTGTTATGGGAAGGATAAACTTCACTTCACCCCGGAGGGCTACCGCAGGCTGACGTCGGTTTTGCACCCGGCTCTCGAGAAGAACTGGAAGCAGCCCTAAGCGGGATTTCCAGAAACCGATTTGTCAGCGCTTTGCCTTCGGAGTCTTGAGGAATGCCTCGACCTCAGCAGCGGAGCGCGTGTTGAAGATGTCCTGCTTGCGGAGCCAACCCTTGCGTGCAAGCCGAACACCCAGACCGAGGTGATGAAGGCCTAGGGTCGAGTGCGCATCCGGATTGATCGAGCAAAGCACTCCTTTGTCACGGGCTCGTTTCCACCACCGCCAGTCCATGTCCATGCGCTGTGGATTGCAGTTGAGTTCAATCATCGTGCGAGTTTCTGCTGCGCAGTCGATGATCATCGCGTGGTTGAGGGCATAGGCATCGCGCCGGAGCAAGAGCCTACCCGTCGGATGCCCAAGCATCGTAACGTGTTCGTTCTCCATTGCCCGGCAGATGCGGCGGGTCATCTCTTCTTCCGTTAGGGTGAATGAGGCGTGCACGGAGGCCACGCAGTAATCGAGCTGGCCCAATAATTCATCTTCAAAGTCCAAGGTTCCATCCTTTAAAATGTCCACCTCGGATCCCGAGAATAATTTGAAACTATCGAATTCTTCATTCAGTTTCTTGATAGTAGCGATCTGTTCTAACAGCCTGTCTTCGCTCAACCCATTCGCTTGGAAAGAAGCCTTTGAGTGATCCGCAATACCAAGGTATTGCAAGCCAAGATCGATTGCCTCCTCCGCCATTGCGGCAAGTGTGTCATGCCCATCGGATGCGGTTGTATGGTTGTGAAACGTGCCACGCAGTTGCTCAAGATCTACAAGGCGTGGAATGCTTTGGTTCGCCGCAGCTTCAAGTTCTCCCATATTTTCCCGAAGTTCAGGTGGAATAAAATCGAGGCCAAGCGCACGGTAGATGTCAGCCTCATCGTGAACCTCAGGAATGGTTGCCGGATTGACTGGGTCAGTCGGCGTGAATCCGTATTCGTTGAGTGACAGACCTTTTTTGAGCGCCAGCGAACGCAGGGCGACGTTGTGCTCCTTGGAGCCTGTGAAGTAGAGCAGCGCGAATGGATACTGCACATTCGAGACGGCTCTAAGATCGCACTGAATGCCATTTTTCAAATGAATGGAAGCCTTCGTATCACCACAAACGATCACCGATTCGACCTGAGGAAGCGTGGTGAAATCTTCGCAAACGAGTGCGGGCTCACGAGTGGCGACAAGAAAGTCGAGATCGTGCACGGTCTCTTTCGCACGGCGAAATGAGCCAGCAGCTGAGACTCGTACGATTTCTGGGTGCATGCGGAGGATATCGAGCATCTCGTTCACGATCGAGCTAACAGAACCTAACAGAAATGTATCTGCATACGCTGCGCGGTGAGCGATTGCCTCAAGGATCTTGGTTTGAGTTTTTGGGCCGAAGCCGGGAAGCGTTGCGACTTGATTTGCATTGCAGGCCGCGACAAGCTCGGCAATCGATGTCACCCCTAGCGTACCATGCAGGGCCTTCACCTTTTTGGGGCCTAGCCCTTGAACGTCGAATAGCTCGAAGATTCCTGCTGGAAACTCCGCACGCAATTTTTGATGAAACTGGAGGCTGCCGGTGCTCGCAAGCTCATGCAGTTTGTCACGCAACGCCTCGCCAATCCCTTCGATGCCGTCGAGCTGCTCGTTCACCGCGCGATCCACGATGTCGCCATCGAAATTACGAATAACCTGTGCACCATTCCGATAGGCGCGGATCTTGAATGGATTTTCACCCTTAAGTTCTAACAGGATAGCGATTTCGTCGAGGACTTCAGCAAGGTTTTCACGGGTCATGGCAAGAGTGGTTTATTTGGAAATTGTACATCAATTCACCTGTGATCGCCAACGCTCTATTTCAACAGAAAATCTGCAATCACCATCCGGTGGTCACTATGACGTGTGGTAACGGTTCGGCAACGAACGGGCGTCAGTTCACGACTGCCATAGAGATAGTCGATTCTCATGAAGGGTAGTCGGCGCTGGAATGTATTACCGAGTCCCGTGCCCACCGCAGCGAAGGCATCAACAAAATCTCCGGCGAGTTGCCGGTGAATCCCGTCGGATGCAGTCGAATTAAAATCACCCCCAAACACGGTTGGAGTGGCGGGAAATTGAGTGGTATTTCTGAGCTGTTGGAAATCTTGACTCAGTTCTTGTCGGTGCGTTGCGCGATTGGCTCGATGCCCGACCCACACAGCCATCCGCCATAGGCGTAGATCCGTCGCCGCCGTTGCAAGGTGGACGTTGACGACCTCAATTTTCTTACCGCTGGGGGTTGCGATGGAAACTTGTTGTTTTCGTCGGTTAGGGTCATTGATCTCCCGCTCGATTTTCCAGCGCGTGATCACCGCGTTCGTAAGGTTGACCCTCCACTCATTTTTGGGGCCGCCGAGCGCAGTTGCGATTTGCTGGACCTGATAGGGAAACACCTCTTGGAGTAGCACGATGTCTGGTTGCCACGCAGCAAGCTCGGCGGCAGGATTACCAAAACGGAATGAGGAGCAATTCAAGGTGGCCACACGGATGACCGACTTTCCATGATAGGGCATGGCAGGTCCGGGCATGGATGCCTCGCTTGGGAAACGTAATAGCGATCGGCTTTCATCCGCGACGCAACCGATGGTCACGAGCCAAACGACCGCAGCGATTAGAGCAGATCGTTCGCGTCGCAGCCGATAGGAGATGACCGCACCTAAAATCCCGATTCCTCCCCACAGCCAAACGGGAACGACCGTGAATGCGGCGAGAAAGTCCGGCCGCAGCGTAAACGCCCCAATCGTAAGGGCACAGAGCAACCCAGAAAAACCTAACAAAATCCATCCGAGTCGACGGCGAAGGCGGATCACTGGGCAGGGAATTCCTAGGTGGTTCGGATCACATCCCAGGAATGCCAAGACCACCGGTGAGCTTTTTCATTTCGGCAGCGGATTTCTCCTTACCCTTCGCGAGCGCTTCCTGCACGCCTTTGAGCACCAAACCTTCGAGAAATTCTTTGTCCTCTGGATCTATGATAGATGGGTCGATCCGGATGGAAAGCACGTCGCCCGAGCAGGTTGCGATCACATGGACCTTGTCGCCCCCAACCGATGCTTCGACTGTTTGAATAGAAAGCTCTTCTTGTTTTGCAGCCAGACCAGCTTGCATTTGCTGGGCTTGTTTCATCAATTTTGCGATATTCATGGGAAGTTATAGTAAAATTCTGTTAGTTGTTAGATACTAGCTTGCCTTCAAACTTGACGAGTGCCGCTTGGATCAATGGGTCTTGGTGAAAGGAATCATCGAGGCTGGGTGTTTGCGGTGCGGGCTCGGGCGCTTTAGCTTCTACCTCAGGCTTTTCACTTTTCCAAGGGGGTACCTCTGGAGGTGCGGGTGGTTCGCTAACCTCGGGTGCGGACTCAATGAGCGAATCCAAACTCGAGAGTCCATCCATCGGGCGCGGTTTTGATGCGGCGGGGGCCGGGACGGCTGGCGCAGGCACGGCGGGTTCCACCTCGGGTTCTGGATCTAACTTAAGTTCTGAGAGATCTTGTTCCGCCACCTCTTCCGCAAGGGGCGAAGCCTTCGACTCGACCACTGCGGCGGGACGGACCGTATCTGCGGGAGTTGCACCTGAGGGTGCCACGATAAAATCCGCGCCGCGGGTGAGGACGTTGATGACATCGGTGATGCGGACCTCTCCGAGTGCTTGGATGGCCTTGATGACACCAAGCTCGAAATGCAGGCGCTTGTTGGTGGCCCATTTCATGCGGCCTTCCGTTTCTGCAAAAACGTCGATGGCCGCAAGAATGCGATCTGGAGCGTATTCAGCGGCGGTCTGCAAAAGCGCATACCAGAGTGTGGCAGGGATTCCCTCGCCATCGGCCGACGGATCCAATTTCGCGACGAGCAAGGCGCGGAGGCAACCGATCAACTCGCCGAGGAGTTGCGAAAGCTCGCGGCCGGTTTCAGCCTCTCTTTGGATGAGTGAAAGTGCCGCAGGGTTGTCGCGGGTGAGCAGCGCTTGGGCCAAACTTGCGACCTTTTCCCGCGAGGTGAACCCGAAAACATCCAGAACATTGGCTTCGTTGATGTGGTCACCGCAGAAAGACACTAACTGATCGAGCATCGACTGAGCATCACGCATCCCACCATCGGCTCCCTTGGCGATCGCCCATGCGGCGGTCTCGTCGAGAGCAATGCCTTCCTCGCCCGCGATGTGGAGCAAGTGCGCGGCGATCGTCTCCGTCGGGATCGGGCGGAGGTCAAAGCGCTGGCATCGTGAGAGGATCGTTGGGAGAATCTTGTTAGCCTCTGTGGTCGCGAAGATAAATTTGACGTGCGGTGGTGGTTCTTCGAGCGTCTTGAGCAGCGCATTGAATGCGGCATTCGAAAGCATGTGAACCTCATCGATGTAGAAAATCTTGAATTGTCCACGGGCCGGAGCAAAACGAACCGACTCGCGAAGATCGCGGACTTGGTCGACGCCGTTGTTCGATGCACCATCGATTTCCAAGACATCGAGCGAGCGGCCCTCGGCGATTTCGATGCAGATGTCTTCATCCGGATCGAAATCCGCCTTCGGCCCAGCGGTGCAATTGAGTGCCTTAGCGAGAATTCTAGCAGTCGATGTCTTGCCAGTGCCACGCGGCCCTACAAAAAGATAAGCATGAGCCAAGCGGTTTTGAGCGATGGCATTGCGAAGTGTCCTCACGACATGATCCTGTCCTAGGACATCGTCGAAGGTTTTGGGTCGGTATTTACGGGCGAAGACCTGGTAACTCACGGGTGAGAGTGTAGGGATCGCTGCGGATTTGTCATCGCCGAGTTTTGGGGAATTGGAAAAAGATCGAGCGGACCGAGCGAAAAGATGTACGACGAGGATTGAAGGTTCAAACGATCTTGCTATGAATGCTGGGACATGAAGCCGCGCCAAGCCTCCAAACACCGCAAATCTCGATGGCTTTATGGCGGAGCCGTGCTGATTTCGTGCCTGATTCTGGGGCTGATCGGTCTGCGCCATTTGGGTGTTGGAAGATCGAAAACTGGGCAATTTCCGGCGATTTCAGGTAAGACAATCGACCAAGGCACCTCACGAGAGGAGGCGCATCGACTGATCGAGGTACAAATGCGCATGGAATTGGAGGCCAAATACCTCGCCGAGATCGCCGACCTGAAAAGGTCATTGGACGAGGCAGAGAGGCAAAATGCGACAGCCGCCGCAATCCCCGAGGTCGGGAAAGTCTCAGATGTTAGACAACTGCGTTCGGGGATTCCTTTCACCTCGGAAATCAACATCAACAAAGGCAGCATTGCGTCGGTCGAACGGCGGGATGAACAAAGCTACACCGCGGCCTTCCAGCTTTCCTTGCGGCTGCCACAACCTGTGAAGACCCTTGCAGAGCTCGAACGAGCCAGTCCCGGCCTCTCAAAAATCCTACCCGGAATTGCCAATCTAATCGGTAAATCTGAAGTTTCCGGATGGTTCAGTCAACTCTATCAGAATAAAGTGACCCGAATTCGGCGAGATGCAAATCTTCTCAGCGAAGTTCTAACAAAACATAATCTATACGACTGCGAAACGATGCTCCAATTCAAATCTGATGCTGGAAGAAAGGTGTTTTTTCTGCAAGCGGACATGGATGTGGTTTCAGATGGTTCCGATGGCGATCGCCTTCCGATAATGCCTGACGACATCGTGAATTCTACCAATTACCAACCCTTCACCAGTTATGCATGGCCCAAAAAAACCTTAGCCCCTAACCCGCTTACCGTGGGTTGGGAACGACGCATTGCCGCAGCCAAAAAGGAGTTAGAAGATCCAGTAACAACCGCACCACGCAAAACGTGGTTAAAAGATCGTATCCAGTACCTAAAGCGAGGAATCACTGAACTTAAGACACGAAGTTTCCTGATTGCGGACTACGACCCCTTCATCGTTCTCCCCGTAAACATCCTCGCATCCAAGGATGACTTCGCCCCTCATGTCGGTGACTTCGCCGTGGTGATCTATGCTGGGAAAATCTATCCAACTATCGTGGGCGATGGCGGGCCTGCCTTTAAGGTCGGTGAAGGTTCTCTGCGATTGGCGAAAGAGCTGAATTCGAAAGCATCGTCCTACAGCCGACCCGTGTCCGATTTGAAAGTCAGCTATCTTATCTTCCCTGGTAGCCGCTCGGAGGTTCGTGACGCTCCTAACTATGAACAATGGCGGCAACGTTGCCATGAATTGGTCAATGAAATCGGCGGGCTTGGCGAAGGATATGAAATGTATCCATGGGCAGATTCACTCACCAAACCTGCCCCACCGCCGGAGATCGCACCTGAGATCACTCCGACTCCAACATCCGACGAAGCCGCTCCTTCGACAACGCCTGAATGATTTTCACGACAAGCAGCAGGCAAATCAACAACACTCCAAGCTCTAACAGCGGAGTAACACCATGGGTGCGCTCCCCAGCGATAAACTTTGCCAAGCGAGGCAAGTTTCCCAGCCCCCGTGCAGCTCCAAGCAGGGCGACGATTCCCGCGCCGATGATCCCATGCCATTGCATCTTTAGTGAAAAGATTCCACAGATGACCATGCTGCCTCCCAAGGTGAGTGCCCCGTTGAGAAACCCAAGCGCATCCGAACGATCCAACAAGTGAAGGGCTGCAAACCCGAGACCCAAAATCGCGAGCCCGCTGAAAATGATGTAAAATCGCATTCCGGACACTGGCATGAATTGCCCGCCCTGCAAAGACTGATGCACACGCCATGCATACGATTCGAGGACCCGAGGCGTTTCCATGTTTACAATCGCCCAGTTCGCAGCAAAATCTACCCGCATGACGCAGCTCTGGTGCAATGGACAGTGGCTTGAATCGGGTGATTTCCCATTTCCACCAACCGATCGTGGGGTGACGCTTGGCCTCGGCTTGTTCGAGACCTTACTCGCGGTGGATGGTGTGCCCGTCTTTGCCGACCGCCACCTTGCCCGATTCAAGCAGAGCTGTGAGCGTCTCGGATGGCATGCGTCGGTTCCTGACTTTCAAAAAACTGCATCCGAACTGCTAGTCCGCAACCATCTCACCACTGGGCGTGCGCGCGTTCGCCTTGCCATCTCGGGCGGTAGCGGACCCGTGCACGATCTTGCTTTGGGAATTGACCACCTCGTCTCGGTGATTGCCCTACCCGTCGGCGACGCCCCCGAAACCCTAACCCTTTCACTCAGTCCTTGGCCGAGAAACGAACACTCGCCGCTCGCAGGACTCAAATGTGCTTCATACGCGGAAAATGTCATCGCACTCAGTCGTGCACAACAGATGGGCTTCGACGAAACGATCTTCTTCAACACCGCTGGCCACCTGTGCGAAGCAGCTACCGCAAATATATTTATTGTGAGAAATAACAGAATCTACACGCCTCCGCTGTCATCAGGCTGCCTACCTGGGATCACCCGTGGGGTCACCATGGAACTCGCCACGAGCCTCGGCATTTGCTGTGAGGAGTCTCATCTAACATCCTCAGACGTCGCTAAGGCCGACGAGATTTTTGTCACCTCATCACTTCGGGGGCTAACAAGCGTTTCAAAGCTTGATGAGAGAACATTTCCATTAGGATCCGCGACCCAATTTCTCCGTGAAGCATGGCATGCGGCGGTCGATCACGATGCGAAGCAATACACAGTTGGCCCTTTCCAGTGAAGCGAACTGGTTCGGTGGAATTGACCCTCAATTAACACCCCGAGGCTGGACCACATATCGATGGGCTACGCTCGCATCATCGACTTGATCTTTGGTGACCCCCGGCACAATCGAGCGAACGTATTCGACACTGGCTTGCGCTGGTTGAACCGTGACTCGAAGGTGACCGGAGCTTCCAAGAATGACACCCGTGTATCCGTATTCCTCGGCGCTTCGCGTGCCACCGGTCGGATGACTCGGCTGGGGAACTTCCTGATAGATCACTCCATCAAGCTCCTCCTTTGCGAATAAGTGATCATGGCCATGAAACACCACACTAACCCCGTTCTTCACCAACAACTGATGAATCGGCATCTCCCAACCAGCACGATGTTGCGCAAACCCATCGCTTCCATCTGCATTTTTTCCGCCCCATTCCATGTACGGCGCTGGGGATACTCCGCCGCGTACATCACGCCCTAACCCACCAACGAGATGGTGAATGAACACAAACTTGTAAGGTGCCGTGCTCGCCTCAAGCGTCCGCTTCAACCAATCATATTGTGTCTTGCCAAGTGTCATGCTCCAGTTGTCATCCGCTTGACGAGCTGTGGTGAACCAAAATGGATCTAACACCAAAAACAATGCACTCCCCCACTCCCACGCATAATAGTCCTGCAGTAATCCAGCATCAGATCGAGGAACAGAATTTCCAGTGTAAATCCCACCAGGCTCGGGATTGGGAAAATACTTTTTTCGTAGCGCAACCGACAAAAGCGGCATGGAATTTGGTAGCCCTGTTAGGCGTGAACCCTGCTCGCCGTCGTGATTCCCAAGCGTAAGCAGAATCGGGACCGAATGGGCGATCTGACCAATATAATAACGCTGCGCCCGATACTGGGATTCGGCACGGCTGTAGAAACTCCCAAACTTGTCAACCATTGTGGTATCGCCAAGATCCACCATGAAATCGGGCTTATCCGTAAGCATGTTTGAGAGTGTCTGCTGATAGACCTTCAAATCAGAGCTAACATCGAGATGTGAATCCGCCTGAATATCAAAAGAGAATGTGGAACTGCGGCTGCGTTGGGTGTGAAAGCTCCGAACCTCGCCCTTGACAAAGTCTCCTGCATCGATCGACCGAGAAACCTGATAGAAATACGCCGTGTCTGGCTTTAACTGATCCATGACCAAGTTCTGGGTCTGTCCTGCAGCGAGTTTGACCCTTTGCGTGCTCTGGGACATGGCCTCAGGACTCTTGCCAAACGAAGCATATACTTCCATGTCCCTCAACCCGATCACGTTGGCTGTTACCGAGTTTGCGCCGGGACGGCATAACCAAACATTGTACCAATAACTCGGAATGATGGCAGGTTCAACGGATGCTCCCCCACCTGCGCCCCCTTTGGGTCGACCATCCGGTTTAGCAGCGACCAACAGAATCACGGCAAGACCTGCAAGGGCAATGAGGTGGTAAAATTTCACCTTGTTTAGAGGGTGGGTGCACCAGTGACATCCAAGTCAGGCTTGGTATTCCAGCGCTTCGTCCATGTGGGCTTCTCGATCTTCGTTCGAAAAATGATTGTGTTATCAAGGTCGAGGTCTTCGGTCCAAATGAACTTTGCTCTAGTAAAATCCGCCTGATAAAATGCCTCTTTCGGGTTGACTCGTTGCTCAGTATATTCAGTAGCACTTGACCACTTGCGATCATCAAAATTCACGGCATACCAGTTTTCAGGAATCGGTATTTGCTCAACCAATGGGTGAACCACATCATGGTTGATTGGACCCTTGAAGAAATTCTTTGCCTTCCACGTTGCGTTGCTCACGGTGCCATCGGCAAACTTGATGATGAAACCACCGTCACCGACATGATTTCCATATTCCATTCCGGTCTTGGGATCCGCATTGTCTTTCGCCATCACCGCAATGGTCATGGGATATTCTGGTAGTATATCGACGCTAACCACATTGTGAGGAATGAACTCAATTGGATCAACGGCGACCAGCTTGCCATTGATGTATAGCATGAACCAATTGTCCGCATAGATCCTTACTTTGATTGTATCAGTTAGATCGGGCTTGATTAAGCCCTTTGTATCTGGAGCTTTCCTAGCAAGTCGATTCTCGCTCGCTGGGTCTTTGGCAGGGGGACGGGGCGACGGCGCTGCCCCACTCAGAATTTCTGACCGCATCAAAGACGGAGCATCGGGAGCATTTTGCCATTCCTTAGATGTCACGCGGTTGTCGTGATTGAGATCAGCAGCGGTGAAGATGGACTTGGACGCCGCCACCATCTCGTCCCGAGAAACGTTCCCATCGCCAGTGGAATCGAGATCCGAATCGTGCTCAAAAATAAAACCTGCAAAGGCAGCACCTCCCCGAGCGCCTCCGGTTCTCTTGACTTCCACAGAAGTCACTACGCCGTTTCTATCGAGGTCATAAATCGCAAATCCACGATTCATATCATCTGCCATCTCGGCAAGCGTGATGACACCATCTCCATCGGTGTCGATCTCATGGCCATGCACCTTCAACCATGGCGAGGGTTGGACACGCTGAGCGGAAGTATCATTCAGCGGCACATCATTCGACGCGCCGTCTTCGCGTGGTGGTGGCTGATCGCTGTTAGAATTTCCGTTGCGACCTTCACGCTGCGGCGACATTCGTCCACCCTGCGCTTGGTCACCGGATGTGCTGTTACGCGTGTAGACCACACTGAGTTCCGCAGTCGCGAGAGTACGATCCTTAAGTGCTGCAGCAAGGCTCTCGCCAGTGACCTGAGATGGAGCCGTGGTGATCTGCGGGGGCGCAGATAGTGCGTAAAGTGTGAGCACATAGGTCTTTGCGCCAGGGCCTTTGGAATGCGGCGGGGCATAGGCTAACCGATCATTGACCGTATTGCGCCCCAAGACTCCGACGTCCTTGGCATTTTTTGATAACCCTTGGGTGGTTGCCGGGATGTTATAAAGAGTCCAGTAGATTTTTGTTTTACCTTCAGGGTCCAGATGATGCATGATCAAAGCATAACTCTTGGTTCCAGCAGGCGCAGCGGTCCATGCCAAGGGAAGAGTCGCACTGCTGCCGTCACCTGTGTAATCGATAGGCAAGTTACCGCCATTCATCACCTCTGGGCTGGTGAGTTTAAACGTTCCACTCGATTGCGAATGAATGGGTGCCTGAGGCTCATGGCTCGACCCTTTTGGCACTGGATTGCGCGGCAGACCATCCGATGTCGGCGCGCCGCCTTGTTCGCTCGAAGCGCCATCACGATCCTTTGGAGGACCGTCACCATTGCGCTCCTTTTGGCGGCCTCCGCCGCTACCACGGGTCGACATCGCTCCGGATTCCTCACGGGTCGTTCCATCGGCTTTCACATATTGGAATTTCCATAGACCATCGCCAGAGGTGCTGTAGCTGACCGATGCAGGTTTGTTACCAACCGTGTATTGGAGGCTAAACGATTTTTCATCAGCCGAGGCCTTAAACCCGGTGATCTTGGCACCGTTCAGCGGCGGCAGTGCTTGCCTCACTGACTTCGCGTGGGGCTGAGGATCCACCTGCCCATCGACTTCCACCACCTCGCCATGGAAGCCTCCATTCACATAAGGGTACTTCGTTGACGCATGATAATGGTAGCCAAGGGAAGGCGTGGTGTGCCCATTGCATTCGTCGAGCTTACCAGGCGGCGAGCCATCAACTTCTGTTAGACCATAGATGGGATAGCCATCAAGGGCGTAGGCGATGGGCTTATCACTGCCGACTGCCGCTTGCAAATGGAGTGGTGCCGCATGGTAATGATAATCATCTGCCCGGCCGCAGTGACCACCCCATTGGTCGAGTTCGCCGATCTCCTGTGAGATTTCTCCTCGGTTGTTTTGTGGGTTGAAAATCGGAATGCCATTTGCAGCAAGTGCAATCGCGCCACGAAGGAAGTGCCCTTTGATCGTCTGTGATTTCTTCGCTGGGACTGGGTGAAGCGGGACCTGCCAAGCATTGTCGCCCATATAGGATTGAGGCAATGGCACCTGTTGCTGCCATGCGGTAATCCCCACCATCATGTTATGGGCAGGCAGACCATTGTCTTCGACGTAGAGGAATGATCTGTCCCAATGGAGCTTCACTCGCGGGGCAAAGGCGGCAAAGGGTGCCGCTTGAGGTGGGGCATCGCCATTTGAATCGATCGCACCGAAGGCAACGCAAGGCAAGATGGCAAGGGCAAACCATGGCAGTTTGAGACGCCTAATAGATGTTAGACCGATTTCGGGTAAACTCTGGGGCCCACGTTCTCCTTGAGAGGTTGGCACAGGACCTTGGGCTTTCTGGAGCATGATGCTAGAAACCATGCCGAACCTGCAAAGTTGCGGAAGGGTGGATGAGAATTCGCACTTGATTCCATCCACGATCCAAACGACCGCTAGTCTCGGATCTTAGGATTTGAAACCCATGCAGGGATTTTACCCTCCATGACCGATCGCATCCGCTTCAGCATCCTTTGAGCATCGCTATGGTTCCCATCAGGCTTAAATCGCCTATCGGCCTCATCGAGAAATGCTTTCATCATGGTTGGCACGGGCCTTGAGCCCTCGACGATTCGGTCGATGACATTGGCAGCTTGGAGAGAAAATTTCGGATTTTCATTTGCACATAGCCAATGCTGTAGGATCCGAAGGCCATCATCATATTGACCCATGCAAGCAAGAGCCTCAGCAGCAGCGATCTGAACCGCTCCTGACGGATCTCCTAGGCAACGCACCAGAGCGCTCTTCGCAGATCCAGCGCGGTCACCCAGCATCGTGCATCCTTGCGCCGCCCACCACCGGATCGGCTCAAATGGACTCCTCAGACCTTCACTCAGGTTCATTAGATGATTGGGGTTTCGCTCTGATGCAAGCATTGCCATTTGATACACCTCCGCAAGTGGGTACGCCCCCACCGCTCTCGATTCATTATACCCTTCAAGCACCGAGCCTTCCGGAAGGAAACCATTATCATTGATTTCTAATGTATGTCTTTTCAAGGCATCGCGCATGTGACCGAGAGTCTCCTGGCATGTAGGATCATTGGCGAGGTTATGGACATTATCATGATCCACCGCCATATCATAAAGTTCCTCAGTGGGCTTCTCACCCCAGAAACTTGCTGTCGCTTCGGTCAGCTTTCCTGCTCGGGCCATGCGGTCCCAAGACCGATACCCGCGAGCATTGAACATGTAGCTCAATGGCTGAATGTAGCTTAGATCTGGGCGAAAATTCCGGATATAAAGCCAGCGTGAGTCAACGACTGACCGCACCATGTCATAGCGCTCGTCCATGCGGTCGCGGGTGCAGAACACAAACTCGTTCAGTTTTATCTGTGGACCAGCGAACGGCCGACCCTGCATCTGCACAGGGATTTCGAGGCCAGCCAACGATAAAACCGTCGGCGCGAAATCCACAAAGCTCACGGGCGTTTTGATCCTCGATCCGGGCGGTCCAGGCGCAAGATGCCGCCACTTAGGCGGGAAATAGACAATGAGCGGAACATGGGTTCCACTCTCATGGAGGAAGCGCTTGCTACGGGGTAAAACCCCTCCATTGTCAGCGAAATAAAATACGATCGTATTATCTGATAGTCCTTGTTCAGATAGATGATCTAACTTCACCGCGACTTGTTGATCCATCAATTTGATGCAGTCATAGTAACGCGCCCAGTCTGCACGAATCTCGGGAGTGTCCGGCTGGTACGACGGAATGCGTACCTTCGTCGGATCGGTTGGGGGGAAATTGAGTGGCAATTCAGCCGCCTTAAACAAGCAACTCTCATGGGTCACCTCGTGGTTATAAACGCTGAAGAATGGTTGATTCGGCACTGCTCGATTCACATAGTCGGCAGTGCCTCCACATTCATTCCAAACCTGGCCGACACGAATGGATGCATTGTAGTCGGTCTTCAACTGGTTCGTGGTGAAATAGCCCGCCTTGCGCAAAAACTCAGGAAAGCCCGTCATCCATGAAGGAATTTTCCCCTCGGCCCGCATGTGATTTGCTGGACCGGAGGATGCCGCGAACGTGCCCGTGATCAACTCGAACCGCGATGGTGCACAAACCGGTTGAGCAAAACAGTTTTCAAAGAGAATTCCATCGCGAGCAAGCTGATCCAAAGTTGGGGTGCGGGCCATGGAATCACCATAACACCCTAACAGAGTGGTGTTGTCTTCGCTGCTCAGCCAGAGGATATTCGGGCGGTCGGCGGCTCGGGATGCTACTGGGACCGCAAGCACTCCCAATACCCACATTAGAATTTTCCAATGCATGGGATTTTATAAGATGTTAGAAGCTTGGAGTCCAAAGACCCTCCTTGATTTCCGGCGTCTTACCCGAGGGTGGGAACGTCGTCTTAACCGCTGATCGAAGCTGCTCGGAAAGCGCTTTGACGACTTGCTCAAGGGCTGGATCTCTTGCGAGATTTCTAAGCTCTTTGGGGTCGGCATCATGGTCGTATAGCTCACGACCTTGCTTCCCCTCATCCCATTCGGTGTAGCGCCAGCGCGTCGTGCGCAAACTATAGCCGTGCGTTCCTTGAGTGACCGCCCAGCCCCGTCCCACTTCGCTGGGATCAGTGAACATTTTGATGAGGTTTTGGCCTTGTAGGTTAGAAGGCGCCTTGATGCCGCAGAGTCCGGCGAGCGTTGGATAAAGATCGACTTGGCTGATCGGCGATTTCGCGACTGCCGCTTGGGGGATGACTCCTGGCGCGACGATGAGGAGTGGCACGCGAGTGCTCTCCTCGAACAAGCTGCGTTTTTGCCACAATCCATGTTCTCCCATGTGATAGCCGTGATCGCTGGTAAATACGATAACTGTATTATCTGTTAGATTTAATCGATCGAGCGTTTCAATCACTCGCCCGACTTGGGCATCCATGAAACTAATGCTCGCATAGTAGCCTTGCATGGCTCGACGGCGTTGGGTGTCGGTCATCTTTTCCTCTTCTGCCTTGCGACTTGCGAGCGCTGCGGGTGGAAGATCAGCCTGATCCTCCTTCACTCCAGCGACGATCGGCATATCAGCCTCCGCATACTCGTCAAAGTATGGAGACTTTGGAGCGACGAAAGGGGTGTGGGGCCGGAAGAAGCCCACGGCGAGAAAGAACGGTCGGTCCTGCTGCTTGGCACAGCGTTCCAAAATCCATTCGGCTTCGCTCGCGACCTTGCCATCCGTGTGGTCAGCATCGGTTCTAGGTGAAGCATACCAACTGAGGGTCGCACCGAAGTTTCCGGGCGAGAGGCTCACAATCTTATTTTCCTCCTCCAAGTGATCGACGCCTGCTGGATTCATCTGAACCTCCCATGACGCGGGGTCATCATGTCCAGCGGTGCCAATCGACTTCGGTACATCGTAGTGATAAAGCTTTCCCACTCGTGCTGCGAACCAACCTTGGTTGCGAAATGCCTGTGGAAGGCTGATCTGATTCGGGATGCTTTGGCGAAAAATTTGGGCATTTGCAAGGATCCCCGTGCTATTGGGATAGAGACCTGTTAGAATCGAATTTCTGCTAGGCCCACACAGTGGCTGCGAGCAATAGGCACGGTCGAAGCGCACACCACGCGCTGCCAATCGGTCGATATTTGGAGTCTTGGCTCGCGGATCTCCATAGCAACCCAGAAAGGTGTTGAGGTCATCCGCGATGATGAATAGCACATTGCGCGCAGAGGGTGCTGCGGTCGCGGGTTTTACATAAAACGCTATCAAAGTGGCAGCGAGAACCATGATGCGTAATGCAAATTTCATGAAAGGTCAGTCTTATAGATTGGTGGAACTACCAGCATTCCTGATTATTCCGCTCGGGAGAGCCGACTGATCCCGTGCTGAAGGAGTTGGGCATCAACGGCAGCCGAGGTTGCCTCGTCGAGATACAGTTTAAATTGATCCTCCGCGAACTCGATGGTGTGGCGCTCCCCAAGGTTTCCTTTGAATGCAGCAATGAGGCCTTTCATATTCTTGATCTCCTTACCGTTGACCTTGCAGACGATGAGATTTCTAACAGAATCGTAACCCACGGTAGCAGGGGTCGGGATGGATCGGCTGAGGAAAATGATGCGCTCCACCTTGTCCTCATATTTTTCGGGATTTTCAAGCGCGTCGAGAAAATCGAGTGGTGCCCGAGTTTCCCAATTTTCACCAAACGCTTCTAGCAAGGGTCGCGTGAGCTCAAGGAAGACCAAGCCACCCTTAATCATGAAATTGGGTGCTTTGCCAAATTGATAGGCAGGCACCAATTTGGAATTCTCATCTTCACGAGTGAGCGTCGCCCTAAGTTCCATTGGCTCGCCCTCTCTCACCAGAGAAAGCGTAAGAGCATCGCCCGTCGATTTTTCACCACGGACCAAATGGCCCCAAAAAAGACTTCCGTAAACCGGGTGCTGATAGAAACCGCGACGATCGATCGCGTGACCATCGATGGCGAGCAAGACATCACCCTCCTTAACCCCAGCCACTTGAGCGGCACCGCCTTTCCGCACGCCGTGAATGTAAAGTCCACCGTCTTGATCCTTGAGCTTAAGCCACTGCCGAAACGATGGATCCTCTGTCTTTGCAGTGGATATTCCTAAACTTGGAAAACCCCGGTAGTTGCCATCGGCAGCTTCCCCGATGAAGCGGTTGATGATGTCAGTGGAAATCACATTGCAGATCTGATCCTTGGCTTGATAACCTGTTAGAACACCCACCATTTTGCCCTCATGAAGCACCGGCAGCGAAAAGCTGCTGGCGACGCTTTGCATGGATGCTTTTACCAAGTACGTCAGAAAACGATTGCCGGGCAAGAAATCCGAGGCGACATCAATACTTTGAATACTACCATCGGTTAGAATAGTTTGGCCGTTTTCTTCGATTTGAATGATTTGAACTCCTTCTCCGATGGTAGGAGGCGTGTTCATTTCAAGCGGGATCGTGTGCTCGAATAGAGACCTACCTTCTTCTTCAGAAGCAGGGCCTAACAACGCAAGATTTGCCTCATAGTCCACCGCGATCACCTTTGCCTGAGCAAAGTGCGTGCCATCCGGAGATTCAAGCTCAAGATAGGTCGCATCGCCGACCATTTCAGAAGTGGTTAGAACCCGTTGAGGACTCACGATCGCAGCGAGCGCCCGCCGCTGGGCAGGTGGGTTTTTTTCCCATGGCTGGCCGGCATTCCATGATTGCTGGGTGGAACTCACGCGCACCACGGACGACTTAAAATCGGCGCGAGGTGAGGCGAGCGAATCCGCAACTGTTGTCTGTGGCGCGGGTGAAGGCTTGCCGACATGGTCGGCTTTCTTGGGCTCACAAGCCGTTAGAATGAGCAGTAGTGTAAATTTTGATAGGGAGCGCATGAGTGTCATTCTTGTTTTAAGAACCGGTGCATTCGTTAGACGAGGCCAAGCACGTCCTGCATGTCGTAAAGTCCGACCGGTTGATCTTGAAGCCACCGAGCAGCCCGGACCGCCCCTGCAGCAAAGGTCAGGCGGGATGACGCCTTGTGAGTCAGTTCAACCCTCTCGCCATCAGCTGCGAAGAGTACCGTGTGATCGCCAACGACATCACCGCCACGAAGCGTGTGCATGCCGATCTCGCGGGGCTTGCGTGGACCGATGTTACCAAAACGTCCATGCGCCACATCGTTTTGATAGGTCGTTCCTGTTTCATCGTTGAGAATTTCCAATATCCTGCGAGCGGTGCCGGAGGGCGCATCGATCTTGTGTTTGTGGTGCATCTCGGTCACCTCGATGTCAAAGCGCTCCTGAGTGAGAATCCGAGCGGCTTGGCGTGTCAGCCAAAAAAGCGTATTGACGCCGACTGAATAATTAGCCGCATAGACGATCGGGATTGACTTAGCAGCCTCGTGAATGATGGCGCGCTCGTCATCGGTATGTCCAGTGGTACCAATCACCAGACGAACGTTGTGCTTTAGAGCTGCTTCGACGAGGGTCGAAGTGAATGAATGAATGGTAAAATCGATGGCGCAGTTGGCCTTTGCGATTGCGGCGATCAGATCTTCACCCGTATCATGAGTGGCAGCGACATTGACATTCGCTTGAGCAGCAGCTTCCAGTACCGCTTGACCCATGCGGCCGGATTTTCCAGTGACGAGTAGATTTGGCATAAATGAAATGGGTTAGATGATTGTTGGCGATGGTTACATTAGTCCTCCCAGATCATGTGCCTGAGCTGGAGTTGGCTTGCGCGAGTGGAGGCTTCTTCGGCGCGAGGGCCCTTGAAGGAAGCGATTTGATTTGCGACATTTACCGCCTCCCGCCAGCGCTGGGTGTTTTCTAACAAGGTGAGCGCGCGAAATCCGCAGAGCTCAAAATAATACCACTCCGTGGGTCGAGTGGTCACTTCCAGCACCGAGTGGTAGGCTTGGAGCGCCTGTTTATCTCGCTTTTTTGCTGGGTCCAACTCATCCGGAAGTTGCTCAAGGGTGAGGCCGCGCAGGTATTGAAGCCGATTCAGTAATGCCGTCTGGTTCACCGCCTGCTTCAGCAACTTATCGTACACTGCGAGAGCCTCTACCAGCGAAGCAGGATTTGAACTTCCTTGCGCATACAAAGCATCACCTAACAGAAGACCTGCAGGCAGTTGAAGAGGATCGGTTTCTGGTAAAGTCGCCATCCACTTGGATAGAAAGGTCGAGGCATCGTTGAGCCGATAGAGATTGATGAGATGTTTTGCCTTTTCGAGAATCGCAATCGAGCTTACGGGCCCGCTACTTCCAATGGCCTTATCAAAAAGGATCAGAGCCTCTTCCTTCGACTGAGGGGTTCCGCCGAGTGCTGCCGCACGGGCGGCGAGGAGCCATGCCGCCTGCGCATTTGCTGAGTGCGTGTTGGATGCAGCAAGTTTTTCAAGGACCAACCGGGCGGCATTGTAGCTACCTGATTGGAAAAGGCTTCGCCCTGATGTCAACGCGGCTTCCGCTTCGGCGGGTGTGGATGGGTATTGCGTCATGATGGATTCAGCGATGGTCGCCGTCGCCTGCGCATCGTTTGAAAGGTCTGCAATTTTTAGGCGATTCAGCGCGATTCGCGGTGCGGTGGCGGCGCTGGGGCTTTCACCATTTTCTAACAGACTATCCAATTCGGATTTGGCAAATCCAAGGTCGGGGTTCGGACTATTGAGCGCAGCCTCCACAGCGGCAAGCTTTGCTTCTGCAACTCTCGGATGGCTTGGGAATCGGCGAAGAAATTCCTCAAGTAACGATCTAGCAGCATTCGGAGTTGGCGTCGCAAGGGCGCGCTCAAGCTCGATGTCTGCTTCCAGTCCATCATCGCTAGCGGCATTTCGGTGTTGAATAAGCGACGTGCCACTGAAGTCTCCGCCGCGAAGGCGGGCGATCGCCGACATGAGTCGCGCGGTCCGAGCATTTGCCCCGGTCAACTCAATGGCAGCTTCATTGAATAACTGAACGGCTTTGGTTGGGTCGCCATTCAAGCAAGTGGCACGAGCCTCTAGAAACGTTGCTTCACCTTTGAGATCCAATAACTTGGTGGAATCCCTAAGAACTGCCAGTATGGAAAATGCCTGCTCCACCGAACCTTCTTCGAGAGCCCATCTAGCGAGCTGATAGAGTGCCCGAGGGGCAAGGGCATGATCGGGATTTTCAAGAAGCAAGCGCCTCAGGAGTTGCTTGGATTCAGCATTGGCCTCTTTCGTTCCAAATCGATGAATGACCCGCGCCCGCGTGTAGAGCGAGTATACACGAAGTTCGGTTAGATCGCTAGAAATTCGCGTCACCGGCCACGCGGCAGTGGCAGAGGCATTCGCGGGTGACGATGTGGCGATCAACCCGCTTGTGGGTATCGTCGGAATCGTGATCCAACGGGCGATGCCCTCAAGCGTCGAATCGTTGGTCTTCGGTTTAGAGGGCACGCACTGCACCAACCGTTGAAAAATCGCATCGAGGAACGGTGAGGCCGGGTGATCATCGAGAAATCCGATCAGCGAGCTAGAAGCCTCTTCTGGATTTCCCTCAGCCATGATCGCATCCGCAAGACCGATGGCGGCGAGGTGATAGCGTTCGAGCGATTGTCCTTGTGGGTGATTGATGAGTTCTTGGAATCCAACCCGAGCTTCGGTGAATCGGCCTTCTTTTAACCACAATCGGGCTGTTAAAAATGCGGCGATCGGCTGGCCAGAAGCGGCGATGGAGTCGACGGCTGAAAGCAAACTGCGTGCTTCGGTCGCGCGATCGAGATCGATTAGAATTTCGACCTGCTCGAGTCGGATCTTCGCTCGGGTTGCGGGGTTGGCTTCCGGAAGGAGCGCGCCGAGTGTATCAAGCGCGGATTGCGGCTGACCGAGTGTCAGTTGAACACGGCTTAGGGTGAACGCCGCTTCGATGCGATGGGGGGCCGCGGGATCACTCAGCAGCTTTGACAAGAGGGCGGAGGCCTCGGCGAGATGGCCTTGAGAAGCCAAGGCTTGGGCTTTCCAAAATGGGGCTGCGGGATTTCCTGAAACCCATGATTGCTCGAGCAGATCGGCGGCCTCAGCGGGATTTCCGCCGCGGATCAAGGACTCGGCGAGGTGGATGGCCACTCTGGCTCTCACCTCGGGCGGGGCGGAGGCGGAGGCGGCAAGGCACTCCTTGAAATGCAGTTCAGCGACCTCCCACAAGCCGGCAGCGAGGGCATCGTCCCCCTTTTGCTCTCTCGGCGTGGTCACGAGCTCCCCTTGACCCAGCAACGGCTGCAGGGAAAACAGAAGCAGTGATAATCTTGGCCACCATTTCATCGGACTGGCGGAAAATACAGCGATCGCCGGCTCATTGCCAGCCCTGATGATCGGAAAACCACGGTTAGCCGCAGGTACCGTAAAGTCGATCTCCCGCATCGCCTAAGCCAGGCAGGATGTATCCGGAGTCATTGAGGCGGCGGTCAAGGCAAGCGGCATAGATCGCCAGGCCAGGAAACGCCTCCTCCAGCGCGGCTACCCCCTCGGGCGCGGCCACGAGACAGGCGAATCGGATATGGCGAGCGCCAGCACCCCAAAGGCTGCGGACGGCCTCAACCGCAGAGCCACCGGTCGCGAGCATGGGGTCAAGGATGATGATCTCGCTCTCGCCCAAAACCGGTGGATGCTTGAGGTAATAGGGCTCAGGCTGCAGCGTTTGCTCGTTGCGCGCTAGGCCGATGTGCGCGACGGATGCCTGCGGAATCAAATCCAGAAAACCATCGAGAAATCCCAGCCCTGCACGAAGCACTGGGGCAAGAATGATCGCCCGCGCGACGTGGCTGCCCGAGGTGATTTCGAGCGGCGTTTGGCAAGAAACGACGGTGGTTTCGAGATTCGCCGTGACGCTAGGAGCCATCAATGAAGCGATCCGGCGCACGCGCTGCCGAAACTCGGGCGACGGACACTCGGGGTTGCGAAGCTTGGTCAACTCTTCTGCAATGAGCGGATGGTCGATGGCGTGAAACATCGGAATTATTTTTTCTGTGCCAACAATTTTCTAAGTTCTGCTAGAGGAAGATTCATGGCGATTGAGGCCTCCTTGAGGTCACCATCCGACCGCTCAAGGATGCGCTTGGCAACTTCGCCGCCGAGCCAATCGAGCAGGTTCATATCGGTGGGTGCCGTATTGATTAACTTGTCTAACGAGGCGTTAAATCCATCTGGCGCCTTGCGCGGTGCGGATGCTAACGGAATATCTGCTGGAAGAAGGATCTGCGATGACGCAAGGGCACAGGCACGGGCGATGGTGTTCTCGAGTTCGCGCACATTCCCAGGCCAATGGTGGGCCTGCAGGGTGCTCACGGCCTCGGCCGAAATCCGGATTCGGGCCATGCCATTCTTCCGGGTGATGCGTTGAAGGAAAAATTCCGCAAGAAGCGGGATGTCTTCCAAACGCTCACGCAGCGCGGGGATCTTGATTTCCACTACGTTAAGCCGGTAGTAAAGATCTTCGCGGAATCGCCCCGCCACAACTTCGTCTGATAGATTTTTGTGCGTGGCTGCTACGATCCGGACATCGGTGGTCATCGTCTCATTTGCACCCACTCGTGAAAATGACCCATCCTGCAGAACGCGCAAAAGCTTCACTTGGATCGACAGCGGCATGTCCCCGATTTCGTCGAGGAAGAGCGTTCCGCCGTCCGCTTGCTCAAAACGGCCAGCGCGACGGGCGATCGCTCCGGTGAAGGAACCTTTCTCGTGTCCAAACAGTTCGCTTTCTAACAAATTTTCAGGAATCGCACCGCAGTTGATGGTGATCATTTCCTTCTGTCGGCGTGGGCTGTATTCGTGCACGGCCTTGGCCACGAGCTCCTTGCCCGTTCCGCTCTCCCCGGCGATCAAGACCGGTGCATCGGAACGCGCAACCCGACCGACGAGCTTGAAAACCTCCTGAAGCGCCCGGGAAATCCCGATCATTTTCACCCGACCATCGTGCTTGGGCATTTCCGCATCTGGATGATGCGCCGCACGGCGGTCATCTTGGATCTGGAGCGCGGACTCGATCACCGGGCGCAGCTCGAAAGCGAGAGATTCCTTGCGCAACACGTCGTGGGCACCGCGCTGGGTCACCTCGATGATCTGGCCGGTCGTGGGAAAACCCGCTGTGAGAATGACCAGCGTCTGCGGGCTTTGTTGCATGATGCGCCCGAGCAATTCTGGGCCGTCAAACGGCTCGAGATCCATGGCCGCGACCACCACACTCACCGAAGTTTTTTCGATCACTTTGATCGCATTCGCCGCATTGTCGCACCGCAAAACTCTCAAATTTTTGGCGGAAAGATGCTTGGTCGCCCAATCCAAGAAATCAAGATCAGGATCGACTAACAGGAGGGTATCTTCCGTCGGGTTTGTCTGCATTGCGGACACGGGAACAGTGAAGCAGGGCGGTGGCGATCGGCATACAAAAAAATCCCGAATAGACCAATCGTCGTCCGAAAACCGGGCGATCCGTCAGAAACCGATTCGCCTCTCACTCAAATCCAGCCGAGCGCATCTTCCAACGATTCCACCACCACATCCGCCTGATGCTCTGTGAGTTGTTTCGAAGAAAACTGACCCGTCGCAACCGCGAGGCAGCGTGCCCCCATGGCATGAGCACAGGCGATGTCTTTGGGCGTATCTCCGATGACCCAAGTTTCATCAGGCGTGAAATTTTTCCCCGCGTGGACGGCTGCCCGCTGGAGGGCGATCGGGCCGAGGCGATTTCGATCGGCATGGTCGCAGCCGTAAGCGCCGAAGGGGAAGTGACTTGCCAAACCAAAGTGCCGCATCTTCGCGGCGGCCCCACCCGCCGTGTTGCCAGTCAGCAAGCCAATCGTCGCATCAGCCCGCGCGGCCAAGGCAACGAGCAAGTCCGCCGCCCCATCCAGAACCCGCCCCGGGAACCCGCCATGCGCTAAATTCCAGTCTAACCGATCGAGATAGACTTGGAAATAGGCGTCCACCCGCTCGGGAGTGGATTCGATCGAGAAATGGTGGTGGATGCACCCCACAATCCCAAGATCCGTGCTTCCTGCAAGGTCCAGTGCCGGTCCCTCGTGCCCGAAAACTTCGCGCGTGGCTTCCTGCAACGCCCTCATCCCTGCACCACCCGTGTCGACGAGTGTTCCATCGATATCAAAGAGATAGAGCATGGGCCAAAGTGGGTCGCAATCTTACGAGTGGTTCGACAAATCCTGCTAGCGGCGGGCGATGAAAATCTCCTCGCCGCCAGCAGGCACGTTAAACTTATTCCGCCTGCTTTGAAGCAGCCTCATCGGAGGCCTCATCAGGCACCTCATCCGGGACGAAATCGTCGTCGGGGATGTCGTCTTCTTGCTCCGCATCGGTTTCGAAATCGTCTTCCTCCATGAGTTCACCGTGGAACAGATGGAATTTGCGCTTGCGCTGATGCGCGGGTAGCGGCGAGAGAATCATCGCGACCGCCCGTCCGTTGAGGCGCGGGGGTTGGTCCACTTGCGCCATTGATTTCAGATCTTCGATGATCCGGTTGAGGACAACAAATCCAAGGTCCTTGTGAGCATTTTCGCGACCCCGGAACTGCAAGACGAAGCGGCACTTGTGATTCGCTTCGAGGAAACCTTCCGCCCGACCCAGCTTGATGTTGTAGTCGTGCTGTCCCGTGCCCACGCGGAATTTCACTTCCTTCATGCGGGTCGCGCTCTTCGACTTCTGCTTTTTCAGCTTGGCCTGCTCGTACTTGAACTTCCCGTAGTCAACGATCTTGCAGACCGGCGGATCGACTTGGCCAGCGATCTCGACCAGATCGAGTCCGAGCGATTGAGCTTTGGCAAGTGCGTCACGCGAGCTCATCACGCCAAGTTGTTCGCCGGTGGCGAGTACGACGCGGACTTTCGGTGCACGGATTCGGTCGTTGATCCGCGTCATGTCGCGGAAACGGCCCCTGTTTGGGTCTCTTTGTGGCTTAGCGATGGTGTTGTCCTCCAGTGGGTAGATGCGACGCATCGCGGCACAAACGACCAAAGCCGCCGCACGAAAACGATGCGAAGAGGGATGCAGAACGATGTGCCAGACGCCGGATCATAGATCGGGGACAGCGGGGGAAAACCAATCAAGGCGATTGGTTTTAAGGTTCATGGCGGATCGTTCCAAGGAAATCATTGAGCGGCGGGTGCCGAAAATCTGTGCTGCGGCGGTGGTTTGAGAAAAAGCCTCACCCCACCCAAAACGCATCTACGGCCCTGATATAGGCGAGCGACCGCGGTCGGGCAAGCCTCTTTTTGCGGTTCTTCACAGCCATTCAGGCCTCCATAATCGACGCGTAAGCCTCCCCCATCCACTCATCTTCAGCCTTTGCGGTTAAAAAACCTCGCTCCCACCTCTCTCCCACCCCAAGCGAGGTCATGGCAGCCTCGCTCCAGGTGAGCGCAGTCTGTTAGAAGGTGATGGCAGCGGGCCTTAAGGTGCTTGCAGAACGTGCCAAGGTGCCTGCGGAAACGCCTTCAGGTGCGTGCGAGCCCTTTCCTAGATTACGGCAGCCCGGCCCGAGGTGAGTGCAGGATGGCTCTACTTCCGGGCAGAACGGCCCATGGTCCATGCGAGTTGATGCCAAGGTCCGTGCAGAACGGCCCAAGGTGCGTGTAAATGAGCCTCTGGGTTTGCAGCTCCCCTTTCCCACCCGTGATCGCCATTTCAGCTTTC
>JAPJNB010000044.1 GCA_026461385.1 Akkermansiaceae bacterium | reverse complement strand
TTGGGTGTCGAACACACGGGCTGGAAATTGGCGGTGCTGCTGGTGGTGCTGACTGTGGTTTTATTAGCGATCATTCGGGTTGAGCATAAAGTACGCGCACCTTTCCTGCTCAAGACGGATGCGGCGGCTCTGGCCACAGCCCCCTTCGCCGGGTACATCGACGAAGTGCGTTATCATTTGGGCGATGTGGTTAAAAAAGACCAAGTGCTGGTGACTCTTGATCGCCGAGAACTGCTCTTGGAAGAGGCAAATGACCTCGCGGGTCGGGACAAAAACGCTCGTGAGGCCCGTGCCTACGAGGTCCAAGGTAAGCTCGCCGAAGCATTGATGGCAAAATCGGCCCAGCACCAGGATGAGGCCAAGCTTGCCATCGTTCGGCATCGCCTCGCGATGACAGAGATTCGCGCCCCGTTTGATGGCGTCGTGGTGGAGGGAGATTTGCGGGAGCGATTGTCATCTCCGGTGCAGGTCGGGGAGAGGTTATTGAAGACGGTGCAATTGCGCGATCTCCTCGGACAGTTGCAAATCGACGAGCGGGATATTGGCTATTTATCGCAGGGTTTGGCGGGTGAGTTGGCATTTGCCAGCCGACCGGCGGATAGGTTTAAGGTGAAAATCGAGCGCTTTGAGCCAGTGGCCGAGGTGCGCCAAGAAGGAAATATCTTTGTTTTGCGGGTGCAGGTTCTCGGGGAGCCCCAAGACTGGTGGCGACCCGGCATGAGTGGGGTTTGCAAGCTGAATGCAGGCAAATGCAGTTTGTTATGGGTTCTGACGCACAGGACGGTGGAAGCGATACGGATGTGGATTTGGGCATAACGAGAACGGAATGAGCGCCCTCGCCCCTACATTTGATGAGTCGTGGCACCGGATATCTTCTCGCAAGATCCGCTTGAGACCTGGGGTGGAGATATTTCCGCAGCGCTTTCGCGGCCAACGCAGGTACGTCGTGCGCGATGCGCTCGGTGGCAAGTTCTTTCGAATCCGGCCCGTGGCGTATGAGTTCCTTTGTGAATTGGAGCGAAGCGCAACGGTGGCCGATGCGTGGAATCGCCGCTTGGAGGTGGATCCTGACCATGCGCCAGGACAAGGAGAGGTGGTCCGTTTGCTGAGCGCGCTGCATCGTTCGGGCTTGTTGCGCAGTGATGTCGAGGGTGACATCGAACCTCTAGCAGAGGCCTTCGCCAAAGAAAAAAGCCAAGAGGCCACTCAGCGTTGGTCCAGCATCATGTTTTTCAAGCTGCCCCTGTGGAACCCCGATGCATTTCTCAGGCGGACGCTGCCTTGGGTGGGTGGCTTGTTTACCAAGCAGGGGATGTTTTTATGGCTTGGGTTGTTGCTATGGGGCAGCAGTGAGGTCGTTTCCCAGTGGCAGACCTTTGGTGCGGAGGGCTCGGACTTGCTGGGCCGGGCGAATTTACCGTGGATGTATGGTGTGATGATCGCCATCAAGTTGCTGCACGAGTTTGGCCATGGTTACGCCTGTCGCAAACTGGGCGGAGAGGTTCCCGAAATGGGCTCCATGTTGTTGCTTTTTAATCCGCTACCGTATGTTGATGCCTCCGCGAGCACGGCCTTCCGAAACAAGTGGCACCGGATCCTCGTTGGCGGGGCTGGCATGATGGTGGAACTGGGGGTGGCTGCCATCGCGGCAGTGGTGTGGGCACACACCGGCAAAGGGGTGGTTCATACCCTTGCCTGCAACGCAGTGGTGGTGGCCTCCGTCGTAACCCTGCTTTTCAATGGCAATCCGCTGCTTCGCTACGATGGCTACCACATGCTCTCTGATTGGCTGGAGCTGCCGAACCTGCAGAGTAAGTCCAGCCAAATGGCACTTTACCTGCTCGAGCGTTATGGATTTAGCCTTCGTACGGCGGTCAATCCCACCGATTCGCGGCGTGAGGGTTGCTGGCTAGTTGCCTATTTTGTGGGCTCATTGATTTATCGCACGTCGATGTTGCTGGGGATCCTGCTTGCCGTCTCGTTGCATTATTTGGCCTTCGGAATGTTACTGGCTTTGGTTTTTGGGTTTATGTGGTTGGTTCTGCCGACACTGAAGGCGGTGAATTACCTCTGGAGTAGCCCGCGGCTAGAATCCTGTCGCTTGCGCGCTCTCACGGTGATGGCGCTGTTGGTGGGCGGTCTGACGGCTGGACTCGGTTTATTGCCAGTGCCAAATCACTTCCGCGCCGAAGGCGTCGTGAGGGCCGAGCCGTTTGCTCGGGTTTATGCGGGTACGGAAGGTCATCTGGTTAGACTGCTGGCCCCATCCGGGACGGTGGTGAAGCGGGGGACTGCGCTGTTGGAATTGGCCAACGAGGAGTTGACCCACGAGTCCGTATCACTCGCCGCCGAACAACGGCGCGCGGAAGTCCAAGCGCGGCAGGCACTTGAAGAGGACCCTGTCAGATATGCCAGCTTGCAGCCGTACTTCCACGCTCTGTCGGTCCGGCGCGATAAACTGGACCGTGATTTAAAATCGTTACTCGTGCTCGCACCCTGCGACGGTCTTTGGTTGGCACCCGACGCTGGTCTTTATCGGGGAGGAATGCTGCGGCGCGGGCTTGAACTGGGCGTGGTCCAAGGGGAAAAAGAATTTTATATTTCAGCGGTGGTTAAACAAGATGACGCATCTCGCCTGTTCACCAAGCATCAGGTCAGCGAGACTGAGGTGAAAGTCCGTGGCCAAGAGGGAATCTCTCTGGGGATCAATGATTTCAAAGCTCTGCCCGCCGAGCGCGAGTCGTTGCCCTCGGCAGCTTTAGGTTTGCTCGGAGGGGGGAATGCGGCCGTGGAGACCAAAGGTTCTAACGATGGTCGTTCGCTGGCGGGGAGGGGGCTCGTCGATGCGGAGCAGGCAAAGGGGACTAAAGCGACTGAGCCAGTTTTTGAAATTCGAGCGCGGCTGGCGGTTGATGCGAACAGCCGGATTCGCCTGGCGCATGGTCAGCGTGTGGTGACGCGCATGACGCTGCCGGCGGAGCCGCTTATGTGGCAATGGGTGCGCACCATTCGACAGTTGTTCCAACGCACTTATCAACTCTAGACGTCCCATGTCTCCGACTGAGCATCAGCGCTTTCTTTTTGAACCATGCGCGCCACGGCATCAAAAGGGGCTCGACCGTTGGGCGGATGGTCTTCTGGGGCGAGCGAAACGCGGGCCATGGGTTTCGTCGCGCCTAGCGAGCGAAGCCCGCGAGATTTCAGCGGCTCGTGAATCCCTGAGCGAGCTCACAGATCAGCGACTGCATGAATTACTCATGACGCTGCGCAACACCCGCATGCGCAAGCCGAGTGACTGGCGTGAGATTCTCGTCAATGGCCTGGCCGCACTGGCGGTGGCGGGCGAGCGCGAACTCGGGCTGAAGGCTTATGAGGTTCAGCTCATGGCTGCAACCGCCCTCGTTCGAGGATTTTTCGCAGAGGTGGACACGGGCGAGGGCAAGACTTTGGCCATTGGTCTCGCAGCGGCTTTTCACGCATGGAGCGGTCTTCCTTGCCATGTCATCACGGCGAATGACTACCTTGCTGGGCGCGATGCCAAAAACCTTAGTTCGTTTTATAAACGTGCGGGCCTCACCGTCGGGGCCGTGCTCGGCGATGATCGTGATGAAGATCGCCGGGTCGCCTACCACTGCGGCGTGACCTACACGACCGCCAAGGAAGCTGCCGCCGACTACCTGCGAGATCGTCTCCGCCGCGCCGACATGCAACTTCGCTCGACACGTTTGCTTGCCGTGATGGCTGGCCAGAAGGGTGGCGTGGAACCCGTTCAGCGGGGCTTGCACGCGACCTTGATCGACGAGGCGGATCACGCGCTCATCGACGAGGCCGTCACGCCCCTGATCATCAGTCGGAATCTCGACGCTGGAGAGATGGAGCAGGTGGCGCGCGCAGCGTGGTCGCTGGTGGCGGCGTTCGAGCCAGGAATCCACTATCGGGTGGATCGCGCTCGCCGGACGGCAGAACTGCTGGACCTTGGAATCAAACAGGCGCTGAGCGATCTCGATCTGCCACGTGAGCGGCTATGGGCCAACCATGGCCGCCGTCTTGAATTGGTTCGGCAGGCCGTGACCGCTCGTGAGTTTTTCCTGCGCGACGAGCAGTACGTCGTCGATGACGGCAAGGTTGTCATCGTGGATCCGTCAACGGGTCGTCCCATGGCCATGAGGACTTGGCAGCAAGGCCTGCACCAAATCATCGAGGCTAAAGAAGGATTGACCGTGAGTGGAGCCAGCGAAACCATGGCTCGAACCAGCTTCCAGGCGTATTTCAGAAAATACAAACACCTGGCCGGGGCAAGCGGTACCCTACGCGAGGCGGCGGACGAATTGTGGCATACCTACCATTCTCCTTTTGTGCGGATTCCGCGCAACCTACCATGCCAGCGTCTCTACGCGGGCACTCGTTTCTACGCCACTGCGGGGGAACACCACGCGGCGTTGCTTTGCGAAATCAAGATCAAGCACGCGCGCGGTCAGCCTTTATTGATCGGTGCCCGCACCGTGGATGCGAGTGAGCAGGTGGCCATTCTGTTACGCGGCGAGGGCTTGTCAGGTGGCGATCAAGTTCTGAATGCGGCTCGTCATCGCGAAGAGGCGTTACTTGTTTCACGGGCCGGCCACCGATCAGCAATCACCATCGCGACCAGCATGGCGGGCCGCGGCACCGATATCCGTTTGGAAAACGGCGTTGAACCGCTGGGCGGCCTGCATGTCATCTCCATCGAGGCGAACGAGAGTGCGCGGGTTGATCGCCAACTTTTCGGTCGTGCCGCCCGTCAGGGAGACCCCGGTTCGGTGGTCTCGATTTATTGTGCCGCCGATGCGGTTTTCAAGCAATTCATCCCCGGACCCGTGCTGCGCATTTGGACTCGCAGTCTGAGCTGGAATCGTCTCGGCAGGTTGCCCCAATGGCTTGGGCTTGGGCTGCTTCATGGCTCGCATTTTCTTGCACAAGTCGCCGCGGCTCGAAGTCGTCACTCGGTCATGGTATCCGAGACGGAAATCCAACGTTCTCTCGGTTTCACCGTTGGGAGAGGGCGACGATGGGTCGGTCCACTGAACGTAGCAGCTTTAAATACTTTCATGGGAAAATAGGGTGACGGGCGTGTTTGAATTATTTAAAAAACCTCGACATCATTTTTGATCTAACCACATTTCCTCTTCCTAATCAGCTTTTTCCAGCCTAAATCTATCACAGCCATGATTTTGAGTCGATACTGCAGCTTGTCAAAGCGACTCGCAAAACACAAACTACTGATTTTTAATCCAAGAGCATGCGACGCGAGCCATGAGCTCGGCGTTTGCTCCTTACCCGTGACCTTCGGCATCGCAACGGAGGGTTACAATTTCCAAGCACTCATCAAGGAAGGCACTGACACGTATGATCAAGCAAACTAAAACTGGCGCCCATTTCATCGGGAGCTTACTGCTCATCGCCCAATTGCTGGTGGGGTGGACTGACGCGGCAGTTGATGTGGAGCATGTGCACCCGAAATTGGAAACGGGCGGCGATTCGGTAAAACTCCATTTTGAAACCGATCCCACCGTTTATTATGAGGTTTGGAAAAGCCAATCATTGATTGAATGGCAGCTCGCCAAAATCGTCCTAGGCACAGGTCAGGAGCACATTCTTTCGGAAATGCGCTCACAGGAGCAATCGAAGTGTTATTACAAGTTGGCGTCGAGGCTGGTTAGCGAACACAGCGATGCGGACGGTGATGGTTTCGACGATGTGTATGAACTCAAACATGGCATGGATCCGCTGGTGGCGTCCGCACTGCATGTGACGAAGATCACGGTGGCGAAATCTCAGATTGCGGCAGGAGCATTGGCCACGGCACCGCATCAAACAAAGGTGGTGATTCAAGTTGTTCCGCCGGGACCGACTCCCGTCATCGTTTGGCTAGATGGAGGGACTGGCAGCTCGGCAGCTAGCTCGAGTGATGGGAATATTCATCCGATCAGCCCCGCAAAATTATGCGACCCAGTGACTTCGCCTGTTGCTGAAGCAGGCGGCCCGAGTGCAGCCCAGCCGCTGCTCATGAATGCCAGCGCCACCGGAGAGGTCATTTTGACGCTCACATCCAGTAATGTGGTTGGGGATCACTGCACGGTTCGCGCACAGGCAGGAACGATGCCGGCGACTGGGCCCGGGCAAGCGGGGACGGTGCGGGCCGCTGAGCCTGTGCAGGCGAGCTCGCCGGAAGTCAGCTTCGAGGCTGGCACCATGACCATGGACTTTCCTGCGGTCCTCACCCCTGGAACATCAGTGCCGGTAGTCGTGACCCGCAGTTTTAATGGCGAGCCCCTGGCCGGTCATGAAACCCTCATCTATGTCAACCGTGCACAAGTCGACGGCAAGTCCCTCGTCGCGGCAGGGCAGCTATCCAGCCAGTTAGACCCCTATGCGTTGGTGGATGCGACCCAGCAGCGACAAACGACCGATGCAAGCGGCTTGGCGAGCGCGAATGTTTTGATCAATGACCCAGGCGGCTTGGGCAGCGTGGAAATGAAAGCCTGCGACCTTCAAGTGATAACCACCAATCCATGACCTCGATGAAAACCATTTTTTTTGCAGGCCATCGGCCAGAGCGAGTCGGCCACGGGTCTGATTTTTTGAGATTGATCGGCCCAGCGGGCCGCCTGCCACTCATGGCAGCCTCGCTGCTCATCTTGAATGGCTTCACGGCGGAACTCCGCGGTGATGTATCGGCCAGCTCTGCGGGGATTGTTTTGGGAGATCAGTTCCCTGCGCAGTCATCCGGCCTGCCGATCGACAGCCTGGGTATCCCGACAGGCAACGACGCCCCGGGCATGCCAGTTCCAGATCTGGACCTCAACCGCTGCGGGCCGGGGATTTTCCTCGGTTTGGGCCAAGTCGTCTATGACCAGACCGACTTGTTCATCAAAGGGCGAGACGAGGTGACGGATTTGAACATTACGCGAAGACACATCACCCGGCGTGACCAGCCCAACTCCATTTTCGGGCCGGCTTGGGCCTTCAATTACGATCACACCATCACGCAGGTAGGTGATAAGGTGCAGATGGAGTCGTTCGGGCGGCGAGATGTCTTTAAGAAAATAGCCGACAACATTTGGGAAGGAACCCAGGGGCGTTTCGAGCGGCTAACTTATAGTGTTAATAGTTCAACCTACACCCTTCGCATGGCCCATGGGACTGTTTTGACCTTCGAGGCTGATCCTAGCACGATGGCGGCACACTTGCAGACCATCACCTCGCCGAATGGCAACACGCTGACCTTCGCGTATGAGGCATCTTCAGCGCAGTCGGATCTGTTGAAGCGGCGCCTGCTCACCATCACCGACTTGTTTGGGCGCGCCACGAATTTCACCTACCAGACCTTCGGTACCTCAAAATACGTCTCCAAGATCACCGATTTCAGTGGCCGCGAGGTCGTCTACACCTACGACTCCACGGGTCGCCTCCTCACCGAACGCAGCCCTACGGTGACTAACACCAATGGCCTGAATGACTTCAGCAGCGGCAAGCTCTACTATTACACCTACAGCAACAGCACCAATGCGAAGCTGAAGAACGCCCTGACGTCAGTCTGTTTTCCCAATCAAGCTCAATCGACGCCTCGCATACCAAGAATGAGTTGGACCTACTTTGAAGGGGTAGCGACCGATCCATTTTTTGGTTATGTCAAAACCTACACTCTCGGAAATTCCAGTACGACTCCCAACACAAAAAGTACTCCTGCAGTCGGCGGCACCTACAAATACAGTTATCAGACGATTACCCTGCCAACGGCTCTATTTTCTCCAACACAGGCCGTGCGAGCAGTCACCGCAACGGATCGATCGGGAACCCAAACTCAATACAAGGTCAATGCCTTGGGGCACGTTTTGGAGGAGAAAATCATGACCCGCTCACTTCGCGTCGGCCAGCCGACTTCATACGCCAGGAGTTTTGTTTACGGCAGCGACGGGCAGTTGATCAAGCAGACCTCCGCGATGGGGGCTCAAACCAACTACTTTTACCGTGATCGCCGCGACAGTGCTGCAATCGTCCCGACTAGCTCGATACGTGCTAGTTTAAAGCTGCTATCAACACTCCCCCGCAGCGGTGAGCTCAATTCGACCGTTACGGTCCGAACTCCCGACTCACGCGGAAGCGCTCCAGCAACACTCCAGAACAAGGTCACCTACGAGCCTGTCTTCAACAAGCCTTTCAAAGTCACCGATCCTCTCGGCAACGTCACCACGTATATTTATGATTACATGGAGGACTTGGCTGCAGCTAACACTTACTTCGCGCCGTTACTGGGGCTCACGGTGGCTCAACTGCAAGCCTTGTTCACTGACGCTGGCATCGTCACCCAAGGCGATCTGAATGGTGATGGCAAGACCACCCAGAAGGCCGGCAATCTGATCAAGATTCTTCGTCCGTTGGTCACGCTTCCCCCTCAGGCAGCGTCTCTTCCAGGCTACTCTGCAACTCCACAACAGGCCAGTGAGTTGCTTCGATACAATGAATTTGGCCAGCTCGTCTGGAATCAAGATGCCGAGGGAGGTGTCACGACCCGTGCCTATTGGGGGGCCAATGGACTCTCTAACGACTCTGGTGGCGGCTACCTTCGGCAGACAGTCACAGATGCAGGGGATTTACGCCTGAATCAGACTACGAATTATGAATACGGCCCTCAGGCAAATTTGGCGTTGGAGCACAACGGCATTGCAACCACCAGTTTCCCAGCCAATCCGCGCGGAGTACCCACCGCGACCACCGATCCGCGCGGGGTCAGAACCGCCTACCTCGTCAACGAGCTCGATCAGGTCATCGAGACGGTTCGTGCAACTTCGGTTAGCGGTTCAACTTCATCGTTGGCGCCGTTCGCTTACGAATCGGTGACAATCTACGATGCTAATGACAACGTGATCGAGTCACGCGTCGAAAACGAGGACACGCTTTCTGCTGGCGTAGATGACTCTATCAGCGCGAAGACGACTTACGACCTGCTCGATCAGGCAACGAAGGCAGAGCAGGACAACAGCGGCGATGGAAGGATCTCGTACACCTACAATCCCGACCAATCCAAACTGCTGATGCAGCGCGGGAACTCTACCACCAGTACGCGCGACGAATATGAAATCGATTCGACGCTTTATGACGAACGCGATCTCCCGATCTCGACCACGAATGGCTTGGGTTCGACGGCAGCCCAAACCTCCACCACCAACATCAATGCCGATGGTCAAGTGACCTCCAGGAACGATGCTTTGACTGGTAATTTGACGCTTTTTGCTTATGATGGCTACGGTCGCCTGTTGGAAGAGACTGACCCAGACGGCAATATCACCAGGTGCACCTATGACCTAAACTCGAACCGCACCAGTGTGGCTCATCTTAGCTCCAAGCGCGTCCTACTCTCACAGAATTACGAGGCCTATGACGCGCGTGATCGCGCATTTCGTGCGGATCGTAAGATCATTATTTCAAGTGGCAGCTCATCCCCTAGCTCCCCACAAGACATTGATGGGGCCCCATCTGACGGACTGGTCTCGCGCTTCACACTCTTCGACAGGCTCAATCGCGTGGTGGGGGTCGTGAACGAGGATAATCAGCTGGAAAAAACTGAGTACGATCGCCTGTCGCGCTTGACCAAATTCATCGATAGTGTGGGCAATATCAGTCAGTATGAATACGATTCCGGCAACAACTTGATAAGAGTGTCATACATCGAAGGGACCAAAACGTTTGTCACGACTACCACATACGATGCTCTGGGTCGACCAATCATCCGCACCGAGCCAAACGGGCAGCAAACCATCAGCGCTTATGATTCCCGCAACAACGTTATCCGAACCACCGACGCATCGGGAAGCGTCACGGAGATGACTTATGACCGATACAATCGCATGGTGCAGAAGGATTCCATTCTTGGCGAGACGACGAAGATTACCGCGAGAAGCGAGTTTGACGCCCTCGGTCGGCTGGTGACTCAAACCGACGACAACGGAGTGAAGGTTAAATACGACTATGACGACCAGAATCGCAAGACCCGTGCTACCTATGATGATAATACCTTTGAGGTTTGGACCTACAATGCGCTCGGCCAGGCCATTAGCCACCCCGATCGGAATGGAACCACAATCACGAGTACCTACGATAATGAATCGCGGCTGACCCGCGAGACTTTTACGTTTGACTCCACCACGCAACTCGGACGTAAAGGCAGCACTGAGAAGACATGGACCTACGATGGGCTCGGGCGTTTGGTTGGGACTTCGGATAACAATGGCACGCCCGCCGATACGGTCACTTGTTCTTACGAATATGACTCGTTCTCCAATCTGATCAAGGAGACGCAACGCATTGGCACGGGGCCCATCCTGCAAGTTTGTAACCAGTGGGTTGGACGTCACCTCAAGCTACTTACGACTTACCCAAATGGACGTGGGGTGAGTCGCTCTTACGATAATGCTGGCCGCCTGATCACCATCAACGACCCCAATAATCAGGTGATTGCCAGCTACAGCTACGTCGGGCCTGATCGCACGGCTTCGGCCATCTATGGCAATGGCACGGTTCTGACCAAGACATATGACAGCAACCGCCGTGCGACTCAGACCGTGTGGACAAAAGGTACCAATACGATTGCCTCTTACGTCAACACCTACGACGTTGCCGGCCGCCGTGTCAGCGAGGCACGCGCCCACTTTGGGAACCAGGTTGACACCTACACCTATGACAAGGGCCACCGGATGACTGGATTTCGCAGCGATGGGACAGCCGTCGGTGACAGTGGGGGTGGAACCCTGACCACTCGCGCGCTCAATGGTGCCGACATGATGACAAATCTCACGACAAGCCCTACTAGCAAAACACTGGTGATCAATGACAGCGATAAAAAACTCAATCGCTACACTTCAGTCGATGGTAAAACGCGGAGGTATGATAGCAACAGCAATCTGGTTGATCTGAACACCAATGATTCAAACGACTCGGCTGATCTTGAGTGCGCGTATGACTACAGCAATCGCTTGGTCGAGGTGCGAAATGGCGCTGGAGCGGTCCTTGCCAAGTATCTTTATGACGTGCGGGGGCGG
Organism: Akkermansiaceae bacterium; assembly: GCA_026461385.1. Taxonomy (GTDB): domain Bacteria; phylum Verrucomicrobiota; class Verrucomicrobiia; order Verrucomicrobiales; family Akkermansiaceae; genus Luteolibacter. The sequence goes on along the minus strand of JAPJNB010000044.1, from coordinate 1,880 downwards.
CGGGTGCAAAAAACCGTGGGGACCACCGTCACCCGCTATCTTTACGATGACTGGCAGGTCGTCGAAGAGCGCAATACCGCTGACAACACGGTGCTTCGTCAGTATGTCGACGGCCGTGACATCGATGAACACGTGCAGATGCGCACCTTCGCAGGCACAACTTCGAAGAACTACTACTACCATTGCAATGATCAGGGCTTCGTCGGCGCGTTGACGGACGATAATGGGGCAGTGGTCGAATATTATAAATACGACTGGGCTGGCAAGGTGAGGGTGCTGAAACCCTATTGATTGACGCGACCGTCTATTTACGAAGTCGAACAGCTGTTAAAAAAACGATATTTTGAGAAACAACATCATTCTAAGGGACCTGCCCAAAAAAATGGTACAAATCGATCTTTGGCCATTTGAAATTCACGGAGGATTCCGCGGGTTTCAAAGGGTCCCGAGCGGCTTGCATTACATTGCCGTTTTGCACGATGCATCTTATCGCGGCTCATGGGATTTTTTGCAGAATGAAGCCCTCGTCAAAGTTTTTGACCATCACACGTCCTCGCTAGTGGGAGCTGACGACGCAACCCAAGCGACATTTCGACAAATGGCCGATCGCGGCGCCATGAGTCAAGTTTTGATTCAATACCCAGAACTGGCCGTTGCACAATGGCATCAACTCACCAGCCACATCACCCCTGAGAATTTCAGTGCGATCCACACGATCAAAGCCAAGGATATTCACCTAACGACTTCCCGGGATGACTTGATCGCTTCCTACCAGTGGGCATTTCTAAAAGTCGTTGTTGTCTACCCAGAAAATCTCGACGTTGCAGATATGCAGGATTGGGTCGCATGGGTGCAAGGGGTGTGCTCCGCAGATTCAGCGTTCATCTCGAAAAACATTTCCTTCTGCAACGCATTCATGGATCTGCTGCCGTTGCATTTGAATCTCTTGCCCGCTGCTTATCAACCGGTCGTCGACTCGCTGAAAATTGGCGCGATGGAACTTTCGGATAAAATCAAAAAGATCATACAAATTTCATGAAATCCTTGCTCATCCTCATTTCAACGATCGCTCTGACTGGATCCATTTACGGGTACGGGGAAAAAGAAATGTATAACTCAACATCCGCTCTCAAAGAAAGCTGGGATCCGAATGCGGTGAAGCCAGGAACAGGAGCATTTGTGTGGAAAGCCACGGACGGCAATCGGTATCGGCGGAGCAAACCTGCTGACACAGACAAAAAACCTGAAGATATTCCCACGACAGATCGGACGACCGTCGATACCCAAGATTTGCGGAATTTCAAATTCGAGACGACCACAGCGTCGCTCACCATTTTGGCTGCTGAAACTCCCGCCGCCTTTTTGACAAGATTGGACTCAGCCTCGGCTGATGAGATCAAAAACCTCAACCCCAAAGGGATAGAGCTCAGAGACATCATCCAAAAAGGGCTCTACCAAAGCTGGGAATACATGACCCACAATCTGAATGCAGGAGCGGACGACGGCAATCGTAAAAATCTTCTGAGAAAAATCTGGGAGTATCGTCAATGGCACCACGATTATCTTCTGAACCAAACCCAAGCGGTTCTTGGTCTGAATACGGTAGTCGGCAATTATGACAGCGGTTACCAAAGATTAACCGAATGGGCAGCGGCCGGTTCGACCACCCTGACTTCTGATATCGATGTGAACTTGAAAGGCACGGACACCGAAGCTGCCGCTAAAAAGTTCAATGAGCTCTTCAAGGCCGATGGATGGCTGTACGAGTGCGGGGTCGTTTACGATGTCAATGTCTATGCCATCGATTTTATGTATAAAGAAGGCGTGTTTGGCAGCGGAATGGTGCTCACTGCAAACTCGGGTGGCTTATCGACCACGAC
>JAPJNB010000043.1 GCA_026461385.1 Akkermansiaceae bacterium | reverse complement strand
GGGTGTTGCCGCCGGCGGAGAGGATGGCGGTGGTGACGGTGCCGACCCGGCCAGAGGTGGTGAGATCGAGGGTGTTGCCCGGGGTCCAGCGCAGGCCGCCGTTGACGAAATTGAGGTTGCCACTACCGAAATTCGACCAGGCAGTGAAGTCCACCAAGCCGCCGGAGCCGTTAAAGCTGGTGCCGCCGGTGTAGGTATTGACGCCCGTGAGGCTGAGGCGCCCGGTGCCGGTTATGGTCAAGTCGAGGGCAGCGATGCCGGAAACGATGCCAGTGACCTGGGCGTCGCCCGCGCCGATATTCGTAAAGCCGCCGCCGGAGGCGCCGAGACTGATGCCTCGGTTCGCGGTGGTGGCAAAGGGGGTGGCGGAGTTGAAAATGAGGGTACCGCCATCCAGGGTAAGCTGATTCGCCACCAGAGAAACCGGGGCGGCGCCGAGGTTCGAGTCGGAGGAGATTTGCAGGTTGCCTTGGGTAACACTGGTGCGACCGGTATAGGTGTTGGCGCCTTGAAGCGTGTAGTCCGACCGACCATTACCGTATCCAACGATTTTGAGCGAGCCAGCGCCCGAGATTACGGCAGCAATTGAACGAGTACCAGTGAGGGTGAGCGCGGCGGCGGTGCCGTTGAGCAAGACCGTGGCGGCTGGTGTGCTTCCGCTGGCAGCGGGAGCGGAGAGTGTGGCCAGACTGGTCGGCACATTTTCCAAAATAAACGAGGTGCCGGGCGCGAGCGTGAGGGAGGATGTCTCGCCGGAGGCAGTAGCGTTCGCGGCTGTGACACGCAGCGTGCTGCCGTTGTTCACGAAAGAATCGCCATAAAGGCTGGTACCGCCGGCGAGGACGACCGTGCCACCGTTGATGATGGTCTGGCCGGTGAAGGTATTGTTGCCGGTGAGGGTCTGGGTGCCGGTGCCGGTTTTGATGAGCCCGCCAACGCCGGTGGCCGAGCCAGAGAAGGTATTCGACATGTTGTTGGCGCCAAAGGTGAGCACGCCGCCAGGCGTGAAAAAAGAACCCGTGAGCTCAAGATTACCCGAACCAGTCAGGGCGGCGACGGTATTTTCGTAATAGACGGCCAGGGTGGCGCCCGAAGCGATGTTCACTGCCGAGGCGCTGGAGGTGGTGTTCGGCGCTTGTAGGTTAAGCGTGCCCGCGCTGATGGTGGTCGCTCCGGTGTAGGTGTTGGCTCCGGTGAAATCCAGAGTGCCGGTGCCGATCTTGGTGAAGCCGCCGGTGCCGGAGATGACGCCACCGACTGATGAGTCGTTAAAGCCGCCGCCTGCGAAAGTGCCGGAGCCTAGGTTGATATTGCCGTAGATACTGATATCGGCCGCGATGGACTCGGAGAAGCCGGCGAGATTTAGGGTGGCGCCTTCAGAAATGAATAGCTGGGCGTCGGGAATGCGGTTGGAGGCACCCAGGGCAAGTGTGCCGCCGGAGATGGAGGTGCGCCCGGTGTAGGTGTTGGCGGCGTTGAGAGTCAAGGTGCCCGCGCCGGCTTTGGTGAACCAGGTGCCACTAAGGGCGGTGGCGAAGGAGACGTTGTTACCATTGGTGTCGAAGGTGGCACCAGAGGCTCCGAGGGCGTTTAGGCGGGACGAAATATCGGCCGTGTTGCTTGGGCCCCAAGTCAAGCCCCCGCCGTTGAGCGTGATGTTGCCGGTGCCTAAATTGGCGGAGGTAGAGAAAAGAATGGAGCCGCCGGTGACGGTGGTGCCACCGGTGTAGGTGTTGACGCCGGAAAGCGTGGCTGTGCCGGTGCCGGTCTTGGCGAGGCTTCCAGTGCCTGAAATGACGCCGCTGAAGGCGTCGGAGGTGTTTTTTCCGCCGAAAGTAAGGGTGGCGTTGCCCAAGGTGATATTACCGCCGCCGGAAAGGGCTCCGACGGTTTCGGCAAAGTTGGCGAGGTTAAAGGTCGCGCCCGAGGCGACGCTCAGGGCGGACGCATCGGCGATGCGGTTGGCCGCGCCGAGGGCGAGGATGCCGGCGGTCACCGTCGTGTTTCCAGTATAGGTATTTGCCCCGGAAAACGTAAGCGTGCCGCTGCCAGTTTTGGCAAGGCCACCGGACCCGGAAAGGGCGGTAGCGAAGGCGACGTTGTTGCCGTTGGTATCGAAGGTGGCACCGGAGGCGCCGAGGGCGGCGAGGCGACTGGAAACATCGACCGTGCTACTGGTGTTCCAGCGCAAGCTGCCGCCATCGAGCGTCACATTTGCCCCGGTAGCGCCAAGATTGGCGAGGGTGGAAAAACTAACCGCGCCACCGGTAATCGCGGTGCCGCCAGAATAGGTATTGGTCCCCCCAAGGTTAAGGACGCCACTCCCGACTTTAGTCAGGCGGCCCGTGCCGGAAAGAACCGAAGTAATGGCCACATTGTTACCATTGGTGTCGAAGGTGGCACCGTTGGCGCCGAGGGCGGCGAGGCGAGAAGATACGTCTAGGGTGTTTCCAGTGCCCCAGACCAACCCGCCGCCGTTGAGCGTGAGAGAACCGGTACCTAAACTGGCGGAGGTAGAAAAGAGAATGGAGCCGCCGGAGATGGTGGTCGCGCCGGAGTAGGTATTGGCCCCGGATAGCGTTTGGGTGCCGGTACCCGTCTTGGTGAGGCCGCCCGTGCCAGTCACCACGCCAGAAAAGGTATCGGATGAGTTTCTGCCGCCAAAGGTCAGAGTGCCTGCGCCGAGGGTGACGTTGCCGGCACCGGAAAGGGCCCCCACGGTCTCGGCGAACCCGGCCAGGTTAAAGGTGGCACCCGAGGCGACGCTGACGGGGGAGGCGTCGGCGATACGATTGGCCGCGCCGAGGGAGAGCGTGCCGGCGCTGATGGTAGTCGTGCCAATATAGGTGTTGACACCCGAGAGAGTGAGGGTGCCAGTGCCAGTTTTTGTCAATCCACCGTTAATTACTATACCTGAGGGTGCGCTTGTTTTGGAGTCGCTGGATAAACCGGTGGCGAAGGTGACGTTGTTGCCATTGGTATCAAAAGTCGCACCATAGGCACCGATCGTGGCGAGCCGAGCGGAGACGTCGGCGGTGTTGCCGGTATTCCAGCGCAGGGTGGAATCGTCGAGCGTCACGTTGCCAGTACCTAAGCTTGCGAGGCGAGAAAAACCGAGAGTGCCGCCGGTGACGGCGGTGCCACCAGAGTAGGTATTGTTCGCCGTTAGGCTTAGAACGCCGGCTCCGATCTTGACCAGTCGGCCGGTGCCGGAAAGGGCGGAGGCGAAGGCGATGTCGTTGCCGTTGGTGTCGAACGTGGCACCCGAGGCCCCGAGGGCGGCGAAACGGGAAGAAACATCGGCAGTGTTCCCAGAGGCCCAGATCAGCTTGCCGTCGCTGAGACTGATGGATCCGGTGCCGAGATTGGCGGCGGAGGCGAACTGGACGGAACCGCCGCCGCTGATGGTGGTGGTGCCGGAGTAGGTATTGGCCCCCGACAAGATTTGCGCACCGGTGCCGGTCTTGGTCAGACCGCCCGTGCCAGAAACCACACCGGAAAAGGTGTCGGATGAGTTTCTGCCGCCGAAAGTAAGGGTGGCGTTGCCTAGGGTGATATTACCGCCGCCGGAAAGGGCTCCGACGGTTTCGGCGAAGCCAGCTAGGTTAAAAGTGGTGCCGGAGCCGACGATCAAACTGGAGGTGTCGGCGATACGATTGGCCGCGCCCAAGGCAAGTGTCCCGGCGCTGATGGTCGTCGCTCCGGTGTAGGTACTGGCTCCCGAAAGGGTGAGCGTGCCTGTGCCTATTTTTGTGATACCACCGCTTGTGTCGCCTCTGATGAGATAGAAACCGGTGTTCGGTAGATAAGGGGCGTCGGCTTGGATAACGCCCGAAAAGGTAGTCGAACTATTGTTGCCTCCTAGAATCAGGTTATCACAAGCATCACTTAACCATACGGTGCCGGCTCCAGCAAGGGAACCGATTTTAGCTCCGCTATATAAGAAGTTAAGAGTGGCCCCAGCGGCGACGCTTACTGCGGAGGTATCGGGGGTGCTGCCGGGCGCCGCATTAGCGAAGGTCAGGGAGCCAGCGCTGATTATGGTCGGTCCCGTGTAAGTATTCATGCCCACGAGGACCGCGTTAGTGTTACCGATTTTTGTGATACCACCAGAACCAGATATGGCTGTGGCGAAATAACTGGAGTCAGCGCCGCCAAAAGTGAGGGTGCCCGAACCCAGCTTAATCGTGCCGCCCGAGCTTCCGTATGTGTCATTGATCGCACCGACAGTCTCGGAGAAGCTACCAAGATCGAAGGTTGCACCCACGGAAACGTTTAATGTGGAGGTGTCGGCGATGCGGTTCGCCGCGCCGAGGGCGAGGGTGCCGGCGTTGATGGTGGTCTCACCGGTATAGGTGTTGGCCCCGGAGAGGGTAAGGGTGCCGGTTCCGGTCTTGGTAAGGCCGTCATCGCCGGCGACGACGGAGGCGATGGTGGCGGTCAGGCCGGAAGCGACCGACACGGAAGGGCTGGTGGCGCTGGTGGAGCTGCCGAGGGTGAGCGTGCCGCCGGCGATGGTGACGGTACCTTCCTCGAAAACGAGGTTACTGGCATTCACGGCAGAGGAGAGGGTGATGGTGGAAGCACCCGTGATGTCGGCGGCGGCGGAGAAGACGGCGTTGTTAGGGGTGGCTGCACTATTTAACCAAGTGGAGGCGGAGGTGTCGCTTAGATCGCCCGTTAGGCCGGTGCTGGTGGTCCAGTTGGTCGTGGTGGTATCACACGTGCCGTTGGCGGTGGTGGAAGTGCTGCCACTGCCGGTCGCGGTATCGAGGTCCCAGTAAAAGGTGGTCTGGGCGCCGAGGGGCGCGGCGGTGAAGAAGGCGGCTGCGGGCAGGACGGCGATCGCAGCGCGGACGCGGCGGACAAGAGCGGAGGAGGGAATGGAGGTGGACATAGGAGACGGGAAGAAATTCATGAGGATTAAATTCAGCGGGTACTGCTGAGGGGGCTTGAGGGGTGGATACCGAAATTACTTCGATGGGCAACTTTATCGAATAAGCATTGCAGAGGATAATTTTACATATCATCCGCCATAAGATTCACTGATCGGCACTAGGTGAAAAAGCAGGCAGCAGCTGCGATCATCGGCGCGAATGCGAGGGGATTGCTTTTGGGGTGAAGACCGTTGAGAAAGTTCATGAGGGGACCGGAGGGAGGCAAGAGAAGCTGATTGAACCAGCACCGCCAAAATTGCGAATCTGGCCATTTTGTAAACAAAATTCCGTCCGTCGTCGCCACCATTTTAATTTTCTATACAAATTGCATTTTATTTCAATTTCTCACCCAAATTGAAATTTGTTTCCAAGTGAAATTTGTTTCCCAGACAAGTTGAAGAGAACGATAAGCCTATCAGAAAATTCCGAGTCGATGGGGGTTTCGGGTAGTATTCCAGACAAGAGCCGAGCCGAGTCATCAAGGCACGGTCCGAAGCCAGTTCGTCGCAAGGACGCAACTCATCCGCACCAAGTCTGGATACGTGAATATTGAGACCGGTTCATCCGTGATGATGACCATTTGCGAGGCACCATCGACTGCATTCACCGCAATCTTATGAAAGCAGGACTCTGCCGCGAACCCAGCGACTGGCCATGGTCGAGTGCCGGGCACGGCGGAGACGCCAGCGCTCCCGGGGCCTACGAGGACCTTGGCGCTCCTGACAACCTGCCCGCACCATGAGCGAAGTTTAAATTTCCCACACAAATCATGGTGCTGCACCTCGATTCGGTGGGCAACCCTTTGCAAGGACCCCCACCCCACAAGCCATTTTCGAATCGTCAGTGGCCGCCACCGGAGCCCTTGAGGTAGGTACCGATCCCGATGATGATGGTGGAAAGGATCAATATCGCAATGCCCGACGCAATCAAACGATAGGCCTTTTTGCTGGATCCCTTCCACTCGTGAAAGATCCAACCCCACATCGTGCTGAAGATGATGATGCTCGCCATGTGCAGTGTCCATGAAGCAAAGCCAAATTTGCCCATCTGCGTTTCACCCATGGTGTAGAAGAAAAACTGGAAATACCAAGTGATGCCTGCGAGGGCGGAGAACAGGTAGTTTCCTAACATCGGGATTGCCAAATCGCTCGAAGAGGCTTGCGGGCCGGAAGCGCTTCCGCCTCCATGTTCGCCACCGGTGGAGGTTAATCCAGCGTGTTCGGGGCGAGCATGCGACGCGAGGTATTGGTAGCCGGTGCGGTTCTTGATATTCAGTCCAACGCACCAGACGAAATTGGTCACAAAGCCGCCAAGCATCACCACGATCAATTTTGGCAGGCCGCTCCAGATGATCGACGTTCCGGCAGCTGCGGAGGCCTCACCAATCGGATTTCCAGCCGTGAGGCCGAAACTGAAACACGCGCTCATGATTCCAGAAAACGTGGCGACGAGAATGCCTTTTTTGAAACTGAACTCGGCGATGGCTTTCTTTTTGTCTTCCTCGGACATTTCCTTCTCCTTAGTGGCACCCGCAAGTGCCGCGATGAAGATTCCAATCAGGCAGACGCCCACGCCTAACAGGGTCACCTTGCCGGCGGTGCTTGAAGCGATTTCGACCAGCGTTTCAGGTACCGGGATGGTCGGGAAAAACAGCTTGAAAAACGGCGGAAGCAGCGTTCCGAAGGCGGCGCAGTAACCGAGAGCCACCCCCATGCCCAGCGACATGCCGAGATAGCGCATGGCGAGGCCGAAGGTCAATCCTCCGGTGCCCCACAACGCGCCGAACATAAAGGTCCAGCCAAGTGTGGCAGGGGATTGGCTGCTCAAGACGCCAAACACATCTTTCGTTAGAACTGTGGCGAGGAGGATCGGGCAGATGATCCACGAGAAGAATCCGCCGACCAGCCAGTAGGTCTCCCAGGACCATTTTTTAACGCCCTTGTAAGGGACGTAAAAACTCCCGGAAGCCAAGCCGCCGAGCCAGTGAAAAATGACTCCAAATATTGCGTTGCTCATCGTTTTTTAGGTTTTAGGTGTTAGGTTTTTTAGTAATTGAGATGGGTTTGGATCAAGCGCGCTTGCTCAGGACAGAATTTTCGTAGCTCTTCACCTCGGCCAGCCAATCGGCACCGGCGGGGACATTTTGGGATTCGCAATAGGCGTCCCAGACGGCACCCCATGGCAGGGACTTGGCTTCCTCCATGAGCGCGAGGCGCGTGGTGTAGTCGCCAGATTTTTCCGAATCGCGGAGGGCATCGGGCTCGAGCAGGGCCATGAGCAAGGCCTTGAGCGTGTTGCGGGTACCGATGGTCCACGCGGCGATGCGGTTGATGCTGGCGTCGAAGAAATCGAGGCCGATGTGGGTGCGGGCGAGCAGCTTGTTGCGCACGAGTTCGGCGGCGATCGATTGCAGCGCGTCGTCGAGTGTGACGACGTGGTCGCTGTCCCAACGGACGCCGCGGCTGACATGGAGCAGGATTTCAGGAACATACATCAGCGCGGAGCTGAGTTTGTCCGCGATGCCTTCGGTCGGGTGGAAATGGCCGGCGTCGAGGCAGAGGACTTTTTGATTCTTGATCGCGTAGCCCATGTAGAATTCGTGCGAGCCGACGACATAACTCTCGCTGCCGATCCCGAAGAGTTTGCATTCCACCGCGTCGAGGTGGTGTTTTGGATTGAGCTTTTTGGCGAACACCTTGTCGAGTGAATCGGCCAAGCGCTGGCGCGGAGCGGACCGATCAACCGGCGTGTCCTTGTAACCGTCGGGGATCCAGACGTTAGTCACCGTCGGCGAGCCTAGCGCTTTTCCCATGACCGCACCAATTTCACGAGAGGCGATGCAATGCTCGATCCAAAAATCGCGGATGGCTTTTTTCGGATGAGAGAGCGTGAATCCGTCGGCCGCCTTCGGATGGGAGAAGCAGGTGGGGTTGAAATCCATGCCCATGCCGTTGGCCTTCGCCCAGTCGATCCAGTTTTTAAAATGCTCGGGGCGGATCTCGTTGCGATCAACCTTCTTGCCGCCGAACTCGCCGTAGAACGCGTGGAGATTCAAGCGGTGCTTGCCGGGGATGAGAGAAAGCGCCTTGTCGAGGTCAGCACGGAGTTCGTCGGGCGTGCGAGCCTTGCCGGGATAGTTTCCGGTCACGGCGATGCCGCCGCTGAGGCCTTCGCCGCTACTTTCGAAGCCGCCGACGTCATCGCCTTGCCAGCAATGCAGTGAAATCGGAATGCCGGCGAGCTTGGTCATTGCGGCCTCGGTATCAACACCGAGATCGGCATATCGGGCTTGGGCGAGCTTGTAGGATTGAGCGATGGATTTTGAATTTTTTGCCATGGGTGATTGGATCGTAATATTGATGAGTCTGCGCGGAATGGAGATTGAAAACCTTCACTGTATCGCCAAAAACAAGCACGTTGCCGCCATGCTCACGATGGGCATTTTGAGTCGGATCTGGAGTGATACAAGGTCAATGCGTGGTGCGCGCGGCTCAATTTTTAGCGAGAATTTTCAGCAAACTCTGCGTTCACTGGGCTCGATGGTTCAAGAATTTTTCGGATCCGTATCCCGATGGAGCTCACCAAATTGCTGGCCGATCTGGAGAAATTGGCCAAAGGGAAATTCAACGCTCACTTCACCAGTCCGGTTGCTCCAACAGCTCGGCATTTTGAAGATCAGAACTGCGAATTCAGATAGATGGATGTCCATTCATCAAGGTCCGGCGCCACTTGTCGGGCGATTCGCCGTAGGCTTGCTTGAACGCGTTAGATAGGTGGAATCCGGAGCTGAATCCCACACGCGCGGCGATGTCGTCCAGTATTGCGTCGCTGGAGGTGAGCAAGCGTCTGGCTCGGGTGAGGCGCAGGTGGATGACATATTTCCAAGGTGCGAATCCTGTCCGGGCACGAAAGGCACGGCGAAATTGCGAGTAGCTGACGCCAAGTTTTGCGGCAAGCGCCTCGACGTTGACGGGTTCCGAATGATGCTCGCCGAGGTAGCGCTCCGCCTCGCTCACGGCGCGCTGGATTTGAGATGGACGCGCAAGGTTCTGGCTGATCCGCGAGCAAAGCGCCAGCAACTGCAGAGCCGCAGCAGAGAGTTCGGGTTGAAAACCATTAGGGCCTTGCAGGATGCCGCGGTGAATGGACTCCAGCACCTCCTCTATCCCGCTGCCGATCGCACCCACGCGCAGAATCGTGGCCGGGGGGAAAGTTTCCGCGTGTAGAAGTTCATCGACCACCGGCCCTTGGACCTCAATCCAGCTCTCCGTCCAGCCGGTTTTCGGGTCGGGACGATAGCGGTGCCACGTTTGCGGAAGGAGCAGAAACACCATGCCAGCCTCCACCCGTCTCTCTCCGGTCGCACGGGTCTCAAGCCAACCACCGCCGGAGGAAATCAGCACAATCTGCAACGCATCGAGCACCCGGCCATGCTCCCAGTCCAATTGATGGTCTTCAGGATGCTTCTCCCGAGGATAAGAGGAACCTGCGGCAATGCGCGTGTGGCCCGAGCCGGTAACCCCTAGGCCCCACCGGCGCAGTTCAGGCGTCACGGGAAAATAGCGAAAATAGTCCGAGGTCTTCAGAGTCATTTTTTATATGCAAATGATCAATAGCCCCATTCCAAAATCACTGGCAATCCGATAGTTTTAGGAAATGGAAAACACAACGGTACGCGTAGGGCTTTTTGGCATCGGATTGGACACCTACTGGCCGCAATTTGCCGGTTTGAAGGAGCGGCTCGAAGGATACCTCGGAGTGGTGAGTGGAAAACTTGAGCGCCCGGGTGTGGAAATTATCAACCTCGGGCTGATCGACTCACCGGAGAAGGCGACGGATGCCGGCCACCAATTCCGCCGTGAGGATGTGGACATGATTTTCCTCCACGTCACCACCTACGCGCTGTCCTCCACCGTCTTGCCGGTGGTGCGGAGGGCGAAATGTCCGGTCATCGTTCTGAATCTCGCGCCCGAGGCGGCGATCGATTACACGAAATTCAATCGGTTGGGGGATCGCACCGCGATGACCGGGGAATGGCTCGCTTTTTGCTCCGCCTGTCCGGTACCGGAGATCGCCAATGTCTTCAAACGCTCCGGCATCCCCTTCGAACAAATCACCGGCATGTTGCACGACGATCCTGAGTGCTGGGGTGAGGTCGATGCGTGGATCAATGCCGCCCGTGTCGCGCATGTGATGTCGCACAACCGCCTCGGCGTGATGGGCCACTACTATGGCGGCATGCTCGACATCTATTCCGATCTAACACTCCAAAGTGCCGCGTTCGGCACCCACATCGAGATGCTCGAAGTCGACGAACTCAGCGCCCTGCGCCGCGAGGTCAGCGATGCGGAAATCGCGGCACGCGTGGGGTTATTCCGCGATGATTTTGATGTCCAAGACGATTGCTCCGAGGAAGAACTTGCGCACGCCGCACGCACGTCCGTGGCTCTGGACCGTCTCATCTCGGAAAAGAAGCTCGGGTCGATGGCCTATTACTACATGGGCACTGGAATCGCGGAAAACGAAGACACGCTAAGCTCCATCATCCTCGGCAACACCCTGCTCACCGCCCGCGGCTGTCCGGTGGCGGGCGAGTTGGAAATCAAGAATGTGCAGGCTATGAAAATCCTCGATATCCTCGGGGTAGGCGGCTCGTTCACCGAGTATTACGCGGTGGATTGGAATGACGACGTCGTACTCATGGGACACGACGGTCCGGGACACATCGCCATCGCGGAAGGCCGCACCAAGGTTCGCCCGCTCACGGTCTATCATGGGAAGGTGGGCAAGGGGCTCTCGGTTGAAATGTCAGTGAAGCACGGCCCCGTGACGCTTCTGAGCGTGGTGGAGACGGCGGATCACCGTCTCATGCTGCTCGTTGCCGAGGGAGAATCCGTGCCCGGCCCGATCCTCGAAATCGGCAACACCAACAGCCGGTATCGTTTTCCCATTGGCGCGCGTAATTTCATGAACCGCTGGAACGCTCACGGCCCCGCCCATCACTGTGCAGTCGGCGTCGGCCACCTCGCTCACCAGATCGAAGTGATTGGAAAATTCCTCGGTATGGAAACCGCCGTGGTTTGCTGAGCTGCTAGAGCGCGAAATTTCTACGCTGAAAACGTGATCTTGCAACATCTCCAACCGATAGGCTACCTACCGATAGAGAATATGAAAATCACAGATACCACCACGCTTGATGAAGCCATCCGCGATGCACGCCAACGGCTCAAGGTGATCCAAGGGACACGATGACCCCAAATCGAAAAGCCTGCTCGACAGGAGCCATGTGCGTTTATTCGCTGGGCGAATGTGCGAACTCACTCGTGATGAATGGCATCTTCGCATTTGCGATGCTGTTTTACACGAAGGCGCACGGCATCGATCCAAAGTGGGCGGGATTCATCATGTCACTGGCCGTGTTTGTAGAGGCCGTCACGGAACCCATCATGGGACAGATCAGCGACAACACCCGCAGTTCTTGGGGACGGCGGCACCCGTACATGTTGGCTGGCGGTCTGCTAATGGCGCTTTGTTATTACCTGATGTGGACGATTCCGGCGTTTTGCCGCGGCAGCCATATTTGGGTTTTCAGTTATCTCGTTGTGGTGAATCTGCTGCTGCGTGCCGGACTGACGATGTTCTTCATCCCCTACCTTGCTCTCGGCTTTGAAATGTGCGGGGACTACCATGGACGCTCCCGTCTCCAGGGGATCCGTCAGATCGCCAACATGGTCGCCAATTTCGCGGGTCCGGCGATGGCATGGGTTTTCTTCTTCGGCGGGAAAGGGAACTTTCAGGCCACCACGATTGAGGCGAACTACCAGCACATGGGTGCGACCTTCGCCACCGCCACCGCTGTTTTTACGGTACTCGTGGTGATCTTCACGTTCCGCTGGCGCGAGGATACCCGTGATTCGCCTCGGAACTCACGGTCGGGATGGTTGAGAAATTTCTGGTTCGAAATGACGGAAATCCTCAATGACCCGAATCCTCGCTGGGTGTTCGCCTTCATTTTTATCCTCACCGCAGGAATGGTGCTGGTCGGTTCGTTGCAGATGTTTGTTTACGATGATTTCATGAAATTCCCCTCGTGGCAGAAATCCATCGCTCACGGTAGCACCATGGTTAGCATGGCGCTCGGCGCGTTACTCTCGATCAAGCTGACGCAGCGTTTTGACAAAAAGAGCGCGGTCATCATCGGCGGAGCCATCAGCATCGCGGGCAACATGATCCTTGCCGCGCTCTTTCTAACAGACCTTGTCGAGCCGGGCGCTACCTTCATCTGCATGGGCGCCAACGTGCCATCCGCTTTGATTCTCTTCGTTGCATTTCACACCTGCTACTGGTTCGGATGCGGCATCATGCTGCCGGTTTCAACCGCGATGATGGCGGATGTCAGCGAGACGCGTCGTCTGCAAACGGGAAAAGCCAAATACGGTGGCTATTCATCCTTATTCAGTCTGACCATGCGGCTGGCGATTTCCTTCAGCCTGATTCTCTCAAGCTGGTGTCTCAGTGGCATCGGCTACAAGGTTTCTGAGGATGGCCGAGCCGTCACCCAGACCCACCAGGCGGTGTGGGGTCTGGGTTTGGTTACCTTTCTCGTCAGCGCTCTCATGTGCCTCGTCTCGCTGCTCGCCATCCGTCTCTATCCGATTTCGCGCGACGGTTGCGAAGGTGGCTCGGGATTCAGTTTACCGCGGAGAGATGGGTCCTGTGGGCCTCGAGCTTGATTCGTAGCGACTCAAGTGCGGTGGAATGGGCGGGGTCGGCGATGAGATCCGTCGTTTCACCGGGATCGTTTTGTAGATTGAACAACTGCTCCACCACGGGATTTTGGCCAGGATAGCGGATGTATTTCCACTGAGCTGACCGGATGCCTTCGCTCGGGGCAATCCGTCCTTCCGCGGTCCAAGTGAACTCGTGATAGAAGTCCTCACGCCATGGCGGGCTGCCGCCACCCTCCAGCGGTGCAAAGTCCCTGCCCTGCATGGTCGAAGGGACGGGTAAACCGGCCCACGTCAGAAAGGTTGGTGCGAGATCGACATTGAGAATCATCTCTCCGCGTGTCACGCCACGCTGCTGCTCCGACAGGCGGGGATCAAAAACGACCAATGGCACCCTAATGGATTCCTCGTAAGGCAGCCATTTGCCCCAGAAACCGTGGTCCCCGTGAAAATGCCCGTTGTCGGAGGTGAAGACGATGATGGTGTTAGAATCCAGTCCTTGCTCTACTAGAATCCGACGAAGTTCTCCAATCGTATCATCGATGTTAGAAACTAACCGGTAGTTTTTCCGCAGTTCATCGGCCAGGGTGGCAGGATTACTGACCCGCGAAAAGCCGGCCTCACTCCCCATGGAAGCCCGCAGGAAAGCGGGTTGGCGCATGGCATCCGCCGTTGTCGCCGTGGCCGGGATGGGCATGGTGTTAGAAGCATAAAGCTCGGCGACATTTTTCGGGTAGTCCGCCCATGGGTCCTTGGGTCCGCGAAATGCGATGGCCAAGAAAAACGGTTTCGCTTTGTCACGCCCTGCAAGATACTGCCTCATCTTGACCGGAACGATCTCACGGTCAAAGTGGATAGGATGATTCATGCCTGCGGAACCGATGCGTGGCATGGATCCTTCCGGGGTGCAGGTGCATTTGATTTCCGATTTGGACTGACGACCCTCGTTGGTCACCAGTGGGCAGTCCGCCTCATGCCAATAGTTGCCGTGAAAGCGGTCTCCGGCCCAGTAATCAAAAAGGTTCATGCCCATGCGGAACCCGTCCTCGCCCACCCCCACATCCCACTTGCCGATGTAGCCGGTGTCATAGCCACCCGCACGCAAAACAGCTGGGTAGGTCGCGTTTACCTCCTTGGGAGTCACCATTTTTGCTAGATCCTTCGTTCCGCGCGAGCACGGATAAGCACCGGTCAGGATGGCGGCTCGGCTCACACTGCACACGGAAGCGGTGACAAACGCGTTGCGAAACAAGATCCCCTGAGCGGCGAGATGGTCGAGGTTCGGGGTTTGGATCACGGGGTTTCCCATGCACCCGAGCGTATCCCAACGCTGATCATCTGTTAGAAGAAATAGAATATTGGGCTTGCTGCGCACCGCATCCGCCCTGCAAGCGTCCCATGGCAGAGCCAGTAGGAGCGCTGCAAGGGCGGACGCCACCATGAGGTTCATGGCTGGACGGCTTTCACGCGGATAAACAGCGCGGGATGGGTCAGCAACGCGTCTGGCACATCGACGGTAATTTCTTCGATGGGATCGCCATTGTTAGAGGTAGCAGAGTTTGGAGTGAAGGCCGGCCATGTGCCCGTAAGCGTGGTGGACGACTCATAGGTGTAAGCTACCCCGGTGAGCGACTGCTTGCGACGGGTGTACTTGAAGATGCCGGTCGCCTTGTCGACCGCAGAACTGATCGGGTTGGCCGAGCTTCCGGACTTCGGATTGAGGCCGAAAGCGTATTCGTCGGAGTTTTTCACACCATCTCCATCGTCGTCGGCATTTGGTCCGCCAGTCAAATTGTTGGTGCTTTTCCACGAATCATAGTCGGAGCCACCGCCCACCGATAGATGCAAGGTGATGGCAGACGCGTCGTAACTGATCGTCGGTGTGCAAGTCAGTCCGAAGCCAACAAAGCTGTGTGACATGCTCGTGGCACCGAAAGCAGCGGCAGCCGAGTAGCCATTGTGATCCACCAAGGTGATCGAGTAAGTACCAGCGCCGAGTGAGAGTGCCGAGCCGTCGATGATCAACTGCGCGCCTTGGGCAATTCCCATCGTGGCGTTGGGCACGTTGATCAACGCAACCGAGCCATTGGCAGCAAGTTGATAGCGCAGTTTACCAGTGGCGCGAACGTTGAAGAGAGCATCGGTCGACGCGTTACTGCCGATCGTTGCCGAATTGCCACTGACCTTCACCTCGCTGTAAACGCTGAACAATCCGGAGGTCTGGCCGTCCGCGTGCCAAGTAACTGCGCCTCCGCTGATGACCATGCTAGATGCCACTCCGGTATCGACGGAATTGCCGACATTGATCTGGCGGCTCACGGCGAGCGTTCCTCCACTGACGGTCAGCGTGGAATCGGCGGCACCCTCACCGGACTCGACGACTTGCAGCGTGGCGGGGTTGACGTAGGCGGTGCCGGAAATTTCGGCAAGCCCCTTGCCCTGACGTCCGACCGTGAGGCTGCCGGCGATCGTCGCGTTGCCGCCGCTGAATGACACATTGGCTTTTGTGCCACTGGCGAAGGCTGCGCTGAAATAGGAGCCGAGGCTCAGCGTGCCGCCGCTCATCGTGAAGTTGCCGGTGCCGGTGGTAGTTCCGGTGCCGTAGCCCAGCCACAGGGGGGCTGAAGTCGCCGCAAGGGTGCCACCGGACAAGTGATAACTGCCTGCGCCATTAGAATTGCTGCTGATGCCGAACGTCCCGCCGGTCACCGTGACCGTGCCGCCCGATTGGTTGATCGTTCCAGAGCTGGATCCGTCGCGACCGATGAGCAGATTGCCCGGGCTCAGAACTCCGGCTGAGGAGACCTCCAATGTGCCACTTTCGCTGCCGGTTCCCTGACCGACGTAGAGGCTTCCCGGCTGGTTCGGCGACGGGTTGGTGCTGAGTTCCGCCGTGCGGTGCTGGTTGATGAAGGCGGACTGGGCAGAGGTCGGAACGAGCCCGTTGTTCCAATTGCCACTCTCGGCGTAGTTGTTGTTGTTGGCAGCCGTGAAAACATTGTTCGGATTGAAGGCGGTAAGGATCACCTTGCCCGAGAGGCTAGTAGTATCAGCCACCACCGACCATCCGGCTGCGCCGTTGCCGGCGATAATCGCATTGTTTGCGATCCAATAGTTGATGTTGCCGAGGTTGCTGGCGGGCGCGATGAAGGAACCTGTGCCACCGAGGTTCATCTTGGCTCCGCGTGTCGTGTTGATGGATAGATAGTTGGCAGTCACCGTTCCGCCAGAGATATTGATTTTCCCATCATAGCCGCCGTAGCCCAGCAGCAGGTTATTTGAGATGGTCAGGGTTCCTCCCGAGACATCGACCACGTTGCTGTCGCCCCAGATCCCCGTGATCAAACTAACGGTGGTCAAGCTTCCGCCCGTGGTAACCTGCAAACCCGCACCGATGGACACGTAAGTCTGCCCAACGGTGGTAGCCACTGCGGAACTGATCACGGGCTTCTCATTGGGTGAGCTGCCGGGGTTGATGATGGCATCGCCCGCACCCGATGTGGATGGCAAGCCGCCTGTCCAGTTGGAGGCTTCTGCCCAATCACTGCTGACGCTACCGTTCCAGTAAACGGCGGCGCGGGCGGATTCAAAAGATAGTGAAATGAGAGCCATGGTGGTCAATGCAATGGCCGTGTTCTTGCGTTTGGGGTTCATGTGTTTTGGGTTTGTGAGTGTTCGTTTTTTGGCGGAATTTTACGATTGGAGGCGAATCAACAGCGGCAACCATGAATCATTTCATATCGTGGTCAAGTTAGAAATTCCAATCTTCGATCCGACCTTGGGTCAGTTGGGGCTATTGGATCCTGAGCGCGAGTTTGGCTTTGCCATCGGGGTCTTTGGCGGCATCGGCGGACCATTGGAACCAGAAGCCATGGTGGAGTGGAGCCGGGCCCGCATTGCAAAGGGTGAGCGATGAGTTGGGGGCGGCAAGAAGCTCAATTTTCCGCTTCTGATAGAAACTGATCTCCACCTCAGCCAAGGAACTGCCGCCGCCGTTCACCTCCTTGGATTTTGGATCGGTCTTATCAACGCAGACCAGTTTGACCCGTTTCTCATCGAGGTGTTTTAAGGTTACGGAATCTGCGCCGATCCGCTTTTCGAACTCTTTGACTTGTTTCCTGTCCCAAGATTCTTTGTGAATGTTCTCATTCACGTAGAAGGCCGTGAAGATCGTACGGATCACCGGTTGAATGGGGTTTTTATCGGATGCTCCCTTGTCGATGATCCGAGCGTTGGCAAGAACGGTCCCGCTGATGATCTCGATGGTGCCCTCCATGGTAGGTTGGCCGATCGCTTGGCCGGTCGCCTGATCGGTCAATTTGAATCTAAAAACCGTCTTCTTGAGCTTGGCGGTGGGTGGATCCGAGGATTCAAAGGTGTCCAATGCCATCGGCAATTCCTTGATGCTGCCATCTGGGAGAGTTTCCAATCCGAGGAATTGCAGGCCGATGGATTGCTGAATCGGAGCGCCTTGATGATCGAGGACCATGAGGTTGAAGCCGCCTTTCGAGCTGAACAAAAACTGAAAGTTTCGTTCCTGTGCGACTGCGAAGTAGCCGAGCCATGGCTGTTCCAGCATGGGAAGTTCCGCGGATGCGGGTTGGATCAATGACAGTGTCGCCCCGATGGCCATCGAACGGATCTGATTCATCATAATCGCATTTTTTCCGTTAGATTCATCTCGTGAGTCTCATTCAAGGCTTGATGCCACTCCAAAAAACTCCGGTGGTATCGGTGGGAATTTTTGAAACTTTGCGAAATTCCGTATGGCCGTCGACAAAAGCCACGTTGGCACCCCGATTCAGATCCTTGGGTTGGTTGAGCAGTTCGGGTGGATGCACCATCTCGGGAAACCAGTCGGCGCGGCCCACCGTCGTCACGTAATAATTCCCGCTGACCCTGCAGCCGTCCATGACGAGAGCGGTTTCCGCCGGATACTGGACACGCGGCAAGCGTGCGGCCGGTGCCTGGCCTGCGGATTGATACCAGCCGCCTGCTTGAACGTTCATTGCATAGGTGTTCCAGTTGCCGTCCAAAGGCTTCGCCACGCGGATTGCGGCGGGGCAGAAGAGGCCGTTCTTCCCCCGGCTGTTGACGAAAGAGCGCTGGGTGTCCCCTTGCTTTGCGTTGAGATACTCGCCGTCCAGAAGCGCCACAATCCAGTTGCTTGGTGATCGGTTGCCTTGGTCGGAGACGGGGAAAACCCCGTTGTTTTCCGCAGCATAACTGTTGAGGGCTGTGGCCAGGCCGCGAAGATTGGCCGCGCACACCGTTTCATTTGCGGATGCCATCATCCTGCGTGAGACCGACATGGTAACCGCCGCCAGCACCGCCACGATGGCAATGACGATCAGCAACTCGACGAGCGTGAAGCCTTGGGTGGGTTTCGATTGATTTCGCATGGCGTCCGTCATGGAATGGATTGTCAGTCTTGGCGCGGTATCCAGCGACTCCAATCGATGACCGTCTTGGTCTCGTATTCGAAGGGCAGGTAGTTGGTGCTCAGCCACGCCTTTGGATTGCTCTGCAGCTCGGCGAGTTTCTGAGCCACCTCGGCACGCCCGCCTTGGTTTTTCACATCCCTCTTCAGCAGGCCTTCGAGGCGCTGGATGACGATCGGGAATTGTTTTGGATCATGCTGAACCATGCGTGCGTCTTGGGTGGCAAGAGTCTGGAGGAAATGGAGAGATTTCATGCGGATGGAGCGGGCCATCCTGCGGGTGATTTCCAGTTGCTTGCGGATATCATCGGCGCGTTCCCCACCGGCGGCAATGGCTTTTTCGAACAAGTCCGCTGCCTTGAAAGCGAGGGCGGCGGAATCTTCCAACCGGAGCCCGGCATCTTCAAACAGCCACGGATGCGCCTTGGGTGCATCGGTCAGCATGAAATTCCCACGGCGGTTCGTCTTCCAGATCGGCGTGTCCCACGTGCCGCTCGAGATCGTCACGGGTTTCCAGTCGTGTGAGCCGTCACTTCCGCGGTCCAGTCCCATCGGGCCGATTAGATAGGTGGTGTCCCACGGGAAAGCTTCAACCGATTGAGCAACATATTCCCATGCTGCGATCATGTGCGGAGCCGCAGCCTTGCCGTATGGCGTGACGATTTCTTGGAGCAGCGTGTCGAGCTTGGCATCCGGCGACCTCATCCACGCTTTGAGCATGGCGCAATTAACAGAGAACGTGGATGGAGCGAAACCAAAGTATTCCTTCACGCCGACAATCCCCTCCATTCCTTTCCAACCCTGCATTTGTTCGAAGATCAGGCGTGGGAAGAAGTCCTCGATTGCGTAAGATGGCTTGTAGAATGTGTGATCGAACTCGCCCAGTACGGGAATCCCGCGCTCATAGGCGGAGCGCACCATGCGTTTCACGCCCAGATCGGAGGCAAAGGATCGGTCGTTGAATGGATAGACCTCGTTGCTGGTGGACGGGTTGAGTGCCAAGCCGAAGCCCTCGGCCTTGACCCGCTCGAGAACCGTCACCACTTGGCCCCGCGACAACTCCCACGGTTTCCACCAGAGTCTGGAGCTTGGCCGAACCGAACGCATGGCGTCGTTGAGCATGTCGAGGAAGGCCGGCAGGCGCTCGCCGACGGGGATGCCGCTGCAGCGTGGGCATGGGCCGAATTCACTGCACAGCCACGCCTGCTGGTCGAAGGTGTAAACGAGGACATCATCGACCCCGGGGAAGTCTGTCATGAACGCCTTGATCCTTGCCGTATATTTCGCACACACCTCCGAATCGAGAATGCACGCGGGGCGCACGGGATTCGCGTTCACTGCCCGCGGGATGCCGAAATGGGCGAGCGTCTTGAGTCCATGCTTTTTCGCCTGTGAGATCCGGAATGCGAATTTCTCCCGCTGTGCAGGATCATCGAGATCCTCGAGATTGAGGACTTCATTGGCAGGCTTGCCGCCCCATGCGATGCTGAGCTGCACCATGTTGACGCCGAGATCCTTGATTTTCTCGAGTTCATCATCGCTCCATCTGATTTCCGGCACCAACGGATTTCCGACGATTCCTACGAAATATTGATAATTTCCCCGGCAACAATCCTTGGGTTTTCCACCTTCGGGCTGCTTGTGTTTGCATCCCGTGATGAGATCGGTGAGCGGCGGGGTGAACACCGCTTTGATGATGGCCTTGTCGGGTTGGCTCTTGGAATCGATGCGCAAGGACCATCCAGCGGCTCCGCCGTTGGCGGTGATGCTGTTGCTTTCCACCCAGTGACCGATGTTGTCCAGCTGGCTGGCTGGCAGAATGACGGACCCGGAGTCAGAGATGTCCAGAGTCGCTCCACTGGTACCATTGATGGATAGACCGGATGCTCTAACCAAACCACCCGAGACCTTCACATCACCATCATGACCACCGGCCCCCAAATTCAGAATGCCACGGATGTTCAGGGTTCCGCCCTTGACGGATACCGTCGAGCTATCCCCCCAGCTCCCAGTGACCAAATCGGTCGTGGTCATTTCTCCGCCGTTCGCGATGCTCAAACTGGCACCAATGGATAGATAGGTTTGCCCTGCCGTAATCACGCCCGGCGTCTTGACGACCGGTTCCGCAAAAGGTGACCCCGGATTGATGACCACGTTTCCCGCATCCGCCTGAGATGGCAGGCCGCCCTTCCAATTCGCGGCATCAGACCAATCGCCGCTCGCCGCGCCGTTCCAGAAAACATCGGCTTGAAGGACTGCCGGAAGCAATGCGAATGCCGTCGCTGCGACCGTGGCAATTCTATCGTTTTTCATTCTATAACTTTTTATTCTGTAGTTTCTCATTCTGTTGGTAAGTCGATGGTTCCGGATGCGGGGCGGGGTTTTTCGGGTGGTTTTTGCGTGAGTCCAAATTGGGTAAACCTAGCTTGCTCCAGCTCAACATGAATCATTTCATATAAGGGTCAAGAAGAATTTTCATCCGCCAGCTTTTCCGCGGGATTCGCCTCGTCAAATGCGGTTCGTAAGGCTCCGGGCCAGTGGTTAGTCTTTCTCTCGAGGATTTGGTGACGCCACCAACGGCTCGAAGCTAAGAGTCACCTTTGATTTTGCCGGAAGCTTGATGGAGGAAATTACTGCCCTACCGTCTTTCACTTGAACCTCCTTCTCCGGATGGCGCAGGCTCGTCGTGCCCTTCGGCAGTCGCACGCGCAGGCTCCGGACACAATCATGGTCCGAACGATTCTCCAGCGCCACAGAGACTCGATTCGTGCTAAATTCAGCCGAAACTAAAATGTTTCCCTTCGCGGCCAGCTGAGTAAAACCCAAACCCGGTTTTTCCCACCCCGCCGGGATTGCGGGAAAGATCGAGAGGGACGCTTCGTTGTCGGGATCCAGCAGCATCTGCGTGAGGTTGCAAATCAAGGCGGCATGGGCGGCCACCTCGGGAGTCTTCTTGAAGTCCTCGGAGCCGTTGATGATCTCACCAAAACAGGTATCGTCAAACAGGGTGACGTCTGGCCGCAAAAAGTTTCTCGCCCATTGGAGCGCTTCATCGCCCTCACCGAGCTTCGATGCGATGACCCCCATCCAGCCGTTGTTGAAAATGTAATCCCCAGTCTTCGACGTGCGAAACAAAGCATAGCTGTCGCTGACAATCGGATCATCATCTGCCACCACCCGATAGCACCACGCGGGACTCAGCCAAGTGGCATCCCCGCAGTTTTTCTCCAGATTCTGGCCCGGTCCCACCGCTAAACGTTTTTTCCCTTCGAAGTCGGCCTTGGGAATCAGGACTTTGTCTGCCTTTTCCGCCCAACCCGCTTCCGCAACTCCGCGCCGAATGGACTCACGCAGACCATACAACGTGCCCGCCTGCTGCACCGTCGCCGGCATGAATCGGTTGAGGTAGGATTGAAAGTCCGCACGCCACTCGAGGTCCTCGACGGAAATCTGGGTCGTCTCCCGGAGGATTTTCTTCGCCAGTGGCTCGCAGCGCTCATCACCGCTCCAATCGACATAGTTCAGTGCCATGAGCGCCGCGTTGTTGCCCGAAAAATCCTCGTGCGCCCAAATCCCCTCACCGATGGTCGGCGGAACCATCACGGTGCCATCGTAGCCCATCAGCGGGCCAAACTTGGCCCCTCCCGCATATTTGACCGAAGTCTGATGCAGCGTAAGTCCCTCCGTCGCATATTTTTCCGCTCGAGGCAGCACCCGCTCCAGCCATCCCACCACGCGGCGCGCTTCATCGAAGTGATTGCCGTAAAGCAACGCCATCTGATTGAGCACCAAGTCATACTCTGGGCAGACGGCGCCGGCAAAGCTCTCGATGCTTGTCCCATTGCATCCGGGTGGGACATCGGTGTTGCCGGAAAAGACCCCCATGTAGTAGGTGGATCTCGCAAACCACTTCTGCAACGCCGGGTCAGGAATGCAAACCGTGGATCGCTCGTAATAATCCCTCCACCAATGAGCGGTCTCCTTGCGAAGCGTTTCAAAGCCGCGGGATTTGGCCGCCTCCGCCTTTTTCCATGCAGACGACGCGGGGTCATCGTTCTCATACGATGAACCGGGGGCGATGTAGAACGTCACGCTCTTGCTAGGCTTCGTAGCTCCAAGCTCCAACGATTTCGCATCCACAGAAATTTCGGTGCCTTCTAGGGCCATGCCGAGAGTGGCGGTGCATGACTTGGGTCGCTTCGCCATGACTAACAGCCCCTGCGTCTTGCCCGAGCCCTTGCCCACCCAAGGATCGTGCGCTTTCGCGTAGACCCCTTCGTTAAGATAAATTCTGACATTCTGATTGATCCCCACGCGCATTCGAAATGGCATGGTTGCACCCGCCGAATCCGTGACCCGAATCACGAGAATTCCTTCCTGCGTAACAAACATCTCCCGATGGCTTTGAAAGGAACTCGAGCCCTCGCCGGGCACCTTGATTCCCAAATCGATCTCGAGAAAACCGTTAGAGATATCCAGATGGTGCCGGAAAGCAGTCACCTCGCCAGGTTCCATTTTTCCCCCGTATCCGCCGCCAAGATCAAACGGCAGATGGCGATGTCCCTCCTCATCCCACCAGTACTGGTAGGAGAGATAGGGAACGTGCCTGAGAAAACCCTTCGCCGGCGTGAGCACTGCACCCTGCTGGGTCAACCCATCGGGTCCCACCCGCATGACCGTCCCCCCAAGGCCAAGGCATTCGTACTGGTATTGAGGATGGCGAAAACGATCCATGCCCTCCTTCACAAAAGCCGCATCCACCAAGGATCTCCCCCAAGCAGCTTCCGCCGAATCGGTCGCGCTTGCCACGTCCTGCACCTGCACGGCTGCCGTCACGATGGCGGCTAGAACTGGAAAAATCGAAAATCTCACGGCTGCAAACTGAGACGAGTTAATCGTTTTTCCCATGGTCATTTATGTGTGTTTCAAAGAACTCGTTGGGCGATGTGATCGTCCAGTTCGCGGCGCTCCCCCATTCAGCCCAATCCTGATTTTTAGTGGATTCTGACCAAGGAAGGAAGTAGGTTGTTAGAAATTTTTTAAGATCCGCATCAAGCATCTGGATCGCAGTCCCGAGCGGTTCCTTGCTTCCCATGTTTTGCTGATCTTTCAACATCACTTCTCTGAGTGCCCGGATGTTTTCTTGATTCAACTCAAGTCCCTGCTGGACGTCCCCGCGCATTAGATTGGTTAGATTTGTCTCTCGAAGGTGGTAGGCATAGGCCAGCACGCGGACACGGAAGGCCTTCAGTTCCTCGATGCTCTTGGCGAAATCTTTCTGATAGATTTCCGGGACTTTGCGTTGCACGGCCTCGGCCGCCTGAATGCTGGCATCGAGTTTATGGGCCGTTTGCTCAAACCGCAATTGAACATCTTCACACATCCAGAAGTTTGGTGCCGCTGTCTCGTCGGTTCTCATGAAGTCGACTCTGCGGTTGGCCTGCCAACTCGGCGTCTGCCAACTGGCGCCCTTCAGAATCGCTGCGCTCAGCGCGTGCTTGGGGGTACTTCGTCCGACTTCCCGAGCCAACCAGGAAACGTCCCACGGGTACATTTCCACCGCTTCGGAGGTCAGCCTCCAAACCTTCGCAACCTCTTCAGCGGCGTCACCGTAGGGCGAGGCCAACTGCACGAGTGCCTCATCATCACCGATGTTTGGGTTTTTAAAGAACAGGCCCGACATGCGCAGGTTAGGGTCTTCTTGATCCGGCACGTTGCCATAGTATTCTTTGATCCCTTTGAGCTTTCCCGCCTCGTTCACCGCGCGAAGAGCACGTAGCGTGGCCAGCGGGGTGGCGATGTGCAGAAATGGTTCCATCTCCTCGGTGGGGCTGCCGGTCCACAACTCCCCAAGGACAGGTATTTTCCTTTCCTCCGCTTTGGTCAGCATGTTTTTGAACCAGCGGTCCGCCGGGAAGGCAATTTGGACTTCCGCAATGTTGGAGTGCAGCGAAAGCCCCACACAGGATGGATCGAGCAAATCAACGGACTGATACGCCTGGCCTGCGGAAAGTTCCCAAGGCTCCCAGAACAAGGTGCCCGCTGGGTTGAGTTCACGCCAGGTCCGAGCCAAAGTGTTGATGAAGTTAGAAACCCGCTTGGCCAACGGAACACCACGGCACTTGCGACAGGCTCCCACCTCGTTGCAGAGCCATGCATTTTGATCATAAGTATAGCATAACAGATCATCCACCTCCGGGAACTTGGCATGAAACGCTCGTAGGAGAATGATATACCTTGTGAGGGTCGCTTGATCCGAAATGCACTGATCCAAAATCACCCCAGGTGCCCCCGGAGATTCCGGCGGATACAACACATTCGGCGCTCCAAAATGGAACATCGTTCGAAATCCAAATTTCTGGCTGATGTCGATCCGCTGCCGCAGTTTTTCACTCCGGCGGCCGATCCTTTCGGGAGTTCGCATAGGCTCACGGCTCTTGTCGCCAGCCGTGCGAGAAATTTCCATCGGCAAGTCGACCACGTCTTCGAGATTGAGGGCCTCATCATTGGGGCGATAACCCCAAGCAATGTTCAGTTGCAGAACATTGAACCCCAGATCCTTCATGCGCTGTAGATTCGCCGAATTCCACTCCACCTCCGGGTGACAGGGGGCACCCAAAAATCCCACCTTGTAGTCGACCTCTTGCGCGGCCCGATGCGATTGGGCGCGAGTTTCGGTGGAGGCAAGCATGAGGACGATCCAAAGGAGCAACAGCTGGATGCACCTCGGATGGATGAGTCGCTTGAGCGCATTGGCCAGCGTGATGAGTGTCGTGTTTCTGTCTAACATGAAATTGAGTGGCCGAGGCCTACGCCCGCCCCGGGAAAACGAATCGATGAGTGCATCCGCTGATGGGTCAGTTGCTCATCAAGACCTTGAGTCTTAAGAACATCTTCGGATTCGACCCCTTGCTGATGCTGAAGATCCGCCGTTGGCAACCGGCAGGAACTCCCGCCTGGTCGGAACTAATGGAACCTGTTAGATTTTGGGATAGATCGGTCCAAGAGCCAATCAAGTTCGTGGATGACTGACCCACCACCGTCAGCTTGGCGTCATCTACCCGCACAATCGCGCTGATCGACAAGCTTGTGGTATCGAGGGACAAGACGATTTTTTCGGAAGTCCCGGAGGGGCTCGCTGACCCGCCGACCCCATATTTCATGAGGGAGATGCTGTCTGCCGCAGCCGCAGAACCTGACCAAGATGCGAACGTGGTTCCTCCAGCACTCACCACCAGCCAAACATCTCCGTCGGTGCTGTTATAGACCAAACTGGGAACTACGTTGGATGAGAACCCTTCAAAGGTCACATTGCTAAATGTTCCACTCAGCTGACCGGCACCGCCATCGATCAAGCGCCGGTTATTTCCCGTCACCACGCTCGAATTGCCCACAATCTTGATCGACGATCCCGACTCCAAGGTCACGGCCCCCGTCGACGTCAAGGTCCGCATCGAGTTGCCTCCGATAAAGTCCATGATCAACTTCACCCCGCCGCCAATCGTTAAACTGTTCGATGAGATCGTGCTGGATGCGCCTCGTAACAATAAGCTTGAGCCGCCCGGATCCGCGTACCCAGCGCCGATCTTTAGAGCGCCACCAACGTTGATATTACCCCATGTGTAGATGCCATCGATCTTCGCTCCACTCGCCCCGATCACTAAGTCGCCCGTCGTCGTAATATTGCCTCCATTCCCATAGAAGTAGTTCGAATATCCTGTGCCTCCCCCGGTGTTGTTGGCCGCCCCAATCGTCAAGGATGTAGCAGTCAAACTTCCCGGGGAAATCATGTTCAACGCTCCGTTGCTACTGGCATTTCCCACCACCACGTTCCCAACCGGGCCCGCCGCCGTTGTCACCTGAGCTCCACCGTTCAGCAACACATCGTCCCCAGATCCCGGCAAGACATCCCCGCTCCAGTTTGCAACCGTGGACCATTTCTGATCGGCTGCCCCACCCGCGTCCCAAGAAACCACACGAGTGGAAACCACCAGCCAGACATCTCCGTCAGTGCTGTTATAGACCAAACTGGGGACTACGTTGGATGAGAACCCTTCAAAGGTCACATTGCTAAATGTTCCACTCAACTGACCGGCGCCGCCATCGATCAAGCGCCGGTTATTTCCCGTCACCACGCTCGAATTGCCCACAATCTTGATCGACGATCCCGACTCCAAGGTCACGGCTCCCGTCGACGTCAAGGTCCGCATCGAGTTGCCTCCGATAAAGTCCATGATCAACTTCACCCCGCCGCCAATCGTTAGACTGTTCGATGAGATCGTGCTGGATGCGCCTCGTAACAATAAGCTTGAGCCGCCCGGATCCGCGTACCCAGCGCCGATCTTCAGGGCGCCACCGACGGTGATATTACCCCATGTGTAGACGCCATCGATTTTGGCACCACTCGCCCCGATCACCAAGTCGCCCGTCGTCGTAATGGCTCCACCATCTCCGCGGAAATAATTCGGGTACCCAGTGCCACCTCCGGCATTGTTTGCTTCGCCGATCTTGATGGATGCCGCGCTCAGGCTCCCTGGGGAAACCAAGTTGAGGGCACCGTTACCGGCCGCATTGCCTACCACCACATTGCCAACCGGCCCCACGGCACTGGTGACATAGACGCCGCCGTTCGCCAACACGTTGTCGGAAGCACCCGGCAACCCATCTCCGCTCCAGTTTGCCGCCGTAGACCAAGCCGCATCAGCACCACCGCCGCCATCCCAAGCAAGGGTCATGGCAAGCTCTGAAATTTCGACATAGGCAAGATAAGCTTCCGGAGCTTCAGAAAAACCTACCTGAGGCGCTTCTTGCGCGGTTCCCACATTCGTCATCGGCCAGCGGGAAATGTTCCTGCTGCGATGTGGAAAAATCTGCAGCCGATTCAAGGTTCCAATCGCACACTGGACTCCCGGTTGGGGCAGAGCGTAATATCCAGGATTCGAAACCAGCTCGCTGGTGGATATCCCTGGCCACTGGGATTTAGTCATTCGGATCCAGCCGGCAAATTTTCTGTTAGAGTTAGGGGAAACATAGAATGTCAAAGAACCATCCTTCATTCCTGTGAGGGTCACGGGGAATCTTCCCTCTCCACTGGTCCGATACGAGAGACCGCGAACGCAGGCAAATGAATCCACCCCAGTCCGAAGCGCGATGGCCGAATCCGATCCGGAACTGCTGTTCGGAAGAATGCTGAGGAGCGCCAGATCACGCGGGCAGGTGGTCACCACATTCCCGGAGGCGGTGACCCCAGTGAACTGAGGATAATCCACCCCCTCGATCGTCCGGAGCAGGGTGCCCGAAGTCGTCAGGATGGAGGTCGTTGAGGAATTTCCTTGGTCGTTGTTGTTGGCCTCGGCCAGCTGAACCAACTGGTCCGGACTCCCCGGCACCAACGCCAATCCGCGGAGGCGGCGACCCTCAAGGAGTTGGGTCTTGGTGGTTGTCCCTGCGGCCATTTTCCAGAGCTTGCCCGATAAGGTCGGAGTGCCGTCTGCCGTGGTGCTGCCGTATTCGTTGAAATAAAGATTGCCTGAAGCATCCGAAACCACCGCTTGCGGTGCATAAAGTCCAGTCACCAACGTGGTCGATGCACCGGTCGCCGGAGTGATCCTGAGAATGGCTCCTCCTTGACCCTGAGCCAATGCCTCCACGGCTAACAACAGGCTGCCCGAACTCTCGATAAAAAGCTGCCTCGGCCTCGTCAAGCCACCCACCACTTGCACAGGATCTCCCCAAGTGGCCCCGCTCTTGGTCATGACGAAGATTTTGGCGGTTCCGTAATTGCTGTCATATTCACGCGCGAAGTACATTTTATTTCCCTTCACCGCTAAGGAATAAATCCCCACCAAGTTGGATTTCAGCGTGGTGGAAACTCCACCCGAAACCCGAGTGATGGTTCCGGCGGAATAATCGGAATAATAGATATCTTCCCCGTCCGCCCCACTTCCAAACGAGTAACCCGCTGCGCCGAGGGGCGCGACACGGCTGTAGCCGCTTAACCGAGAAGTTCCGGCATCCACCACGGGCGCACCCGAAGCCGATTCAACCACCAACTGAATTTTTTTGCCCGAATACGCGATCCGAGGAACAACCGACGAGGGGAATCCCGAAAAGTCCACCTGCGAGAAAGTCCCGACAATCGAGTCGGCCTGGATCAAGTCGTAGGTGGTGGGAGTGATGGCGGCTGGGTTCTGTGATGTGTTTTTGATGGCGAGCTTAGCCCCCGAGATCATCGAAGCCTGTCCGGTGACATGCATGATTTTCAACGAAGCGCCGCCAATGAAGTCGAAGACAAGTTTCCCCGCGTCGCCCACTTCGAGGTCGTGCGTCGCAAGCGTGCCGCCTCCGCCCCTTAACTCAAAAACCGATGCGCCTGAGCTTTGATATGAACCCAAACGGAGGGTCCCTCCCACGCTGACCGATCCACTAGAAAAAGACGCCTCAACCTTAGCGCCATTCGCGCCGAGGATCATGTCGCCCACCGTGGTCAAGCTTCCGGCGGCATGAGAATAGTAATTTGGGTAGCCGATTCCTCCTGGGTAGTTGGCACCCCCGCCCGCATTATTCGCGGCACCAACAACCAAGGAAACACCTGCACGGCTGAGGGTCAGTGATCCAGCCTCGTCCCACAGATTTAACCCGTAGTTCGCCTGTGTGGTTCCTATTTCGAGATAACCAATTTCTACCGCAGACGTGACCTGCACGAATGCCAGCAATCTTCCAAAAGACGTCGCATCGGGATAGAAGGGATTCCAGTTCTGCGACGTCGACCACAATCCATCGCCATCATAATTGTCAAATTCCGTGATCGAATTGGTTACCACCAAATTCACATCCCCGTTGGCGGCGTCATACTGAATTTCCGCAGACATGTAGGTGGGCAGACCCGAAACGTTCGTGGCACCAAAGGTTCCGGAGATGGATCCTCCATTGACCAAGTTATATGTCCCAGCTTGGAGAGCGGCGGCGTTGCTAACGATCAAGGTCGAACCGGTGCTGAGGCTGACCTGATTCGCGACGGAAATCGCGAGTACTCCTGCGCCGCCCAGATAGTCAAAGTTCAGCGTCCCCTTGCTGCCCACTTCAAGCCCGTTCACGGCAAGAGTCGAGACACCTGATCCGGCACCGTTGATTTTAAACTCGGAGCCGCCTGCCGTCTGGACACCAATTTTCAACCTGCCACCCACGCTCAGTTTGCCTTTACTGAAAAACGCTTGGCCAGAAAGCGTGCTCGTGCCGACGACCATGTCCCCCGTGGTGCTGAAATTCCCATCTTCGTGGCTGTAGTACGCCGGGTAGGGGCTTACTTGGCTGCCAGCTGCTCCCGGTCCACCGACCACCACAGAAACCCCGCTCCCATTCGACACCGTCAGGTTGCCACCCGCACGCATGTTGATGGCTCCCTCGCCCGACTGATTCCCCAAGGCCATCGACTTGATGCTGCCGGCACTGGTGGAAACGATGGCGTATTTGGCCCCATTGACCACGACATCGGAGGTGGATCCCGGCACACCGCTCGGTGTCCAATTGGACGCAGTCGCCCATGCTCCGCTGGTGCTCAAGGTCGACGTGGCGGCCCATCCGGAAGGCGTGAGCATGAGAAAGATCGAGAAGGCTCGGATGAAATACCCCGTAAAATGCTTCACAGCCTTCACTCTCGGTTTTCTCGCCAAGCTGCGATTCGCCGCCAATGCCTCAGCTCCTCCGACAGCGTTCAGTTCATGACTGAAAACTGACGGGCTGCTGAGAGTTTCATTCTGCCGTGAGGCTCCTGAAACAGGCCGCGAACCGGAGCGGATGCCGGAGAAAAAGAGGGTGATTCTCATCTTGTTGTTAAAGCGAGCGTTCGGGATGTGGGGCGGACTCGATGCGGGTCGAAAATCGCTGATTTCAATCCTGGAAGGAAGCGCTCTTCCGGCGCGACCTCAGGAAACAGCATCCCAAAGCTCCGCCAACCGCCAGCAGGGAAACCGAAGGTTCCGGCACTGCGGTTAGAACGACGTTGCCTGCATTGCTCGTGGTGTCAACGTTGACCGACCATCCAGATGCACCGTTGCCCGCGATGATGGCATTATTGGCGATCCAGTAGTTGATATTTCCGAGGTTACTGACCGGCGCAATGAAGGCACCCGAACCGCCGAGGTTCATCTTGGCTCCGCCACCCATGTTGATGGATAAATTGTTGGCGGTCACCGTGCCGCCGGAGATGTTCATCTTTCCGTCATAACCAGAGTAGCCCAGCAGCAAGTTATTTGAGATAGTCAGGCTCCCCCCCGAGACGTCGACGACGTCGCTATGGCCCCAGATCCCCGTGATCAAACTAACGGTGGTCAAGCTTCCGCCCGTGGTAACCTGCAAGCCCGCACCAATGGACACGTATGTCTGCCCAACGGTGGCAGCCACTGGGGTGCTGATCACTGGTTTTACATTGGGTGAGCCGGGGTTGATGATGGCATCGCCCGCACCTGATGTGGATGGCAGGCCGCCCGACCAATTGGACGTTTCTGCCCAATCACTGCTGACGCTGCCGTTCCAGTAAACAGCAGCGTGGGCGGATTGGAGCACGAGTGAAAATGCGGCAACGGTGGTTACAGCAAGAGTCAGAATCTTAATATTCATATTCGGGATCATATTCTAAGGGTTTTTCAGGTTGTTTTTGCTTTGGATTGCTCGCTGACTGGCGAAGCTAGGAATCCAACATGAATCATTTCATGTTTGAATCAAGGCAAAAATTCCAACGGCCAAAAAATCCGGTTTCGGACCGTCGCCGCTACGGAAAGCCTTCACGCGGGGCGATTTGGGAAGAAAAGCCGCCGAACGAGTCAAAAATACGGTCGAATGGTTCCTGCCTGCCCATGGAATCGTGGCACTCGCCCAAGGCGGGAGTTTTATCCCATGATGCACCTGACCGTGGAAGTTTTTGAAATTTACGACGACAAAACGGCCAAACTTGGCGTGAGCAATATTCCACGCCACTGAAGGGCGGCTTGCTGTTTCGGCGGCCCAATCTTGCCATTTTCTATGAAATGTTTCGTATGAGGCAGAAAATTACCCCTTCGGTCTTTGCCTCCCTCCTGATGGGATATTTCTCCTAGCGAGAAATTGTGTTGAAAATTGAAACAAACAGCAGCTTATCTCTTTCACGCATGGACAACTCCGGAAAAAAATCAGCGCCGGGCATGAAACGCTCGGTAGCGGAAAACGGACCAATGGACGTAAAACGACCTAGGCTCGTGGATGTCGCGAAGGCGGCGGGAGTCGCCACCAATACGGCTTCCATGGTGCTCAATGATCGCCCGAATTGCTGGGCATCAGAAGCAACCCGCGCTCGAGTGCTGGAAGAAGCGAAACGCCTTGGATATCGGCCTAACCGGATCGCATTGGCAGTCAAGAAGCGTAGGTTCGACACGATTGGACTGATCGTGCCTGACCTGAACAATCCATTCTTCATGAGTCTAGCAGATCAGCTCGAGCTTGCGGCAGAAGCCCGCGGCTACGACCTTATCATCGAACACAGCCGAGTCGATTTGCTTCGCGAAATGAAATGCCTGGAAAGCATCATGGACCGCCAAGTGGACGGCATCATTGCCTGCTTGATCGATCCGCCGGTTCATGCGGACTTCCTGAAAAGCCACATCAAATACGGCATCCCCATGGTGGTGGCCGGCCAGCGGGGAGCTAGGCCGCTACCCGTTGACCTAATCACCGTGGACTTCGAGGGCGGCCTCGGTCAGGCACTTTCCTATCTGCGCCGCACAGGCCACTCACGCGTAGGTTTCATCCGAGCACTCGCAGAAAATCAGGCGGATAACGGCCGCCAAGAAATATTTCTCAACATAGCCCGCAATCTTGGATTCGACGAAAAGGATTTATACGTGGAGCCTTCGGATCACACGATGGCCGGCGCAAAAGAAGCATTCCACCGCCTGATTGACAGCCGGAAAGGCAACCCGCCGACCGCGGTGATCGGATTGAACGACCTCTGCGGCATCGGGGCCTTGCGCGGAGCGCACGATGTCGGCTTGCAAGTGCCACGCGACCTTTCGGTCATCGGCGTGGATGACATCTCACTTTGCCCGTTACTGAATCCCAGCCTCACGTCGATCGCCCAACCGATTGATGAGATCAGCCAATACGCCGTGGAGATGCTCTTTGATCGGATCGAGGGGAAAACCAAAGAAGGTCCGCGCGAGAAGGTGCTCGCAAGCCAATTGATCCTGCGCGAAAGCACCGGACCCGCTCGCGGCAGGTGAGGTATGCCCTTCTCGGCAATTTGCATCACCAATGATTCTTGATGGGATTCCCGCAATGCCGCCCGGTCACCGCACCGATCGGAACCATTGCCTCATCCGAAAAAAACCTTGCCGAGTATCCGCCTGCCCCTAACCATAAATCCATGAACCCTGCCAATCTCTTTAAACACGATACCGACACGACAAACCTAGCTCCAGGCGAGGTTCTTTTCACTCAAGGTGAACCCGGGGATTGCATGTATGTACTGCTCGAAGGCTCCGCAGATATTATCGTCAACCAAGAAGTGGTTGAACGTTCCACCAGCGGTTCCTTGCTAGGAGAAATGGCACTCATCGATAACTCACCTCGGGCAGCAACGGTAATCGCAGCTGAGCCCTGCCGCCTCGCGAAGGTCGATGAAAGGCGCTTCAATTTCATCATTCAGAACAATCCTTTCTTCGCGAAGCATGTGATGACCGTACTCGTGAACCGAGTCCGTCAAATGAGCCAGCTCCGAGGCACCCCCACCGAATCACTGCCGGACCTCATGCCGTGAAGCGGGCGGCCATGGCCTCCGTAAGTGCCTTGAAAAGTTCAGGCTGAGTCTCCACCAAGCGATTGAATCGCTCGCGACTTAGGCTAAGGCAGCTCGTATGCGATAGCGTCTCAATTGACGCCGTGCGCGCAACAGACTTCATCAGCGCAATTTCTCCGAAATGGTCTCCATCGCTTAGAACTGCAAGTTCGACCTCACCCCCATCAGCATTCTTCTTGAGAACTCTCAGGTTACCGCGGACAGCGATGTAAAATTTGTCACCTTTTGCGCCTTCTTGAATAATCCTCACCCCCGCCTCGAAAGCCTCGGTATCAAATTGGCCTGCTAGATCCGAGAGAACCTGCAACTCAAGATTCGAGAAAATAGGGATCAATCGAAGTCGCTCTGGCGTGATTTTAGCGTTGCCTTCAGCACTGATCATAAATCCATTTTGCTTATCCCACATCGTGCGGTAAAACCCATCCATCGCCATGAGTTCATGGTGATTCCCCTCCTCAATGAGTTTTCCTTTATGGAGAACCAAGATCTTATCAAAATCCCTCGAAGTGGCGAGGCGATGGCTTACGAGGATGACCGTTCTCCCACCGGTGAGCTTCAAGAAAGTCTCATTGATCGCCGCTTCATTGATGGGATCAAGCATTGAAGTAGGCTCATCCAAGAAAAGCAAAGGTGGCTCGTGAGCGAAGGCCCTTGCGATCGCAATGCGTTGCCGTTGGCCGCCCGAGAGAGAACTCCCTCGATCATTGATAACAGTTTCATAACCGAGTGGAAGTTGAGTGATGAAATCGTGAATTCCTGCCCTCTCAGCAGCATGATAAAGTCTCTCATCGCCTATCCCGTCCGCACCGTAACGAATGTTTTCAGCGATTGTCCCTCGTAAAACATGACTTTCCTGAAGCACCATGCTGCTGTGACGACGGACTGAGGCAACTGACGCAAGGTCCAAATTGATGCCATCATAAAGAATCGAGCCTTGGCTAGGTTCTACGATACGCATGATAAGTTTCAATAAGGTACTCTTCCCGGATCCACTGGTTCCAACAATGGCAACTGAGCTACCTTTCTTAATTGAAAAACTAATATGATCAACGGCCAATTGACCAGCGCCATACCCAAAACTTACATTCTTAAACACAATATCGCTTTTCAATGGATATAGCTCAACTGAATCGTGACGATCTCCTGCAATTTCCTCCTCCGCCAAAAGTTTCTGGATTCGCTTGTAAGGTCGGAGCGCGTTAATGAAAGTGGTGTAATTTTTTGCTGATTTTGCCGAACCGTCGGCAACTTTACGCAGAAGAGCAAAGCAACCAATAAATGATCCGGCGGTCAGAGCACCCTTCATCGTAAGAACAGCCCCGACAATCACGATAACCGCAAGACTTGCGTTAACGCCATATTCCGAAAAAACTGGCGTGATATTGCTACAGTATGAGTAATTGGAAGAGGTCTTTGTGTAACTGTTATTTGAAAGTTCAAACCTTTTTTTGACATGGACCTTATCATTGAACGCTCGGATTAATAGCCAAGAATTGATAAAATCACTCACAACCATTAACATGCTATTTTTTTGCTGTCGGCTCTCACTGTTTAGCCGATCTTCTCTAGGACCTAAAATAGAATTCGCAGAAAACCCAATAGGAATAAGAATGCCAGCTGAGACCGCAAGACGCCAGTCAATGAAAAAAATGGCAACCAAACATCCCGTGGTAATCAGGATACTTTCTAGCAATGATGGCAAGGCGCGCGTCAGCGAGTTTTCCACTTTATCCATATCGTTTGAAAAACGTGACAACAGGTCCACCGAATCAACCCCTGCGTAAAACGAAAAAGACAGCTTGTGAAACTTGGAGACCATTTGTGAACGCAAATCGGCGAGAATTTTCCCTCCAACGTGGGCCATGTATTTCGTCTGGATGTAGGCACCAAAGCCACAAGTTACAAGCAGGATCACAATTCCTACGGCGTATGCTACAAGCTGATCAAAATCCTTATTTGGAACAATTTGATCGAAAATGTACTTAAAGATCAGCGGGTAGACGATGTAAAAAATTAACTGGCTGAAAATCCCCAGCAAAATCAAGGCGTACTCACGTCCGTGAGACCGCAAAAATTTATTGTAGTTCGACCACAAGAAAATAAAATCGATCGTGCTTTGCCTCATGAGTATGTCATCTTAGAAAATTGTTCGAGCCTGCCACTGACTTTGACTTGTTTGAAGCATGAAGTGGTCTCAAGAATTAAATGCTGATTTCACAGCCCTCTGCCGCAGCCTGAACTTGAAGAAGCGATCCAAATTGGCAAACCAATCCTTTGGCATGTTCCAACATGCCATCGATAAAGGCATCATCATGCGTGGGATCATGGTGGAAGAGATAGAGCTGTTCGGCACCTGCCTTCATGGCCAATGAGACCACATCGTCGGTACAACCATGTCCCCAGCCCTTGCGCGCCACCATTTCAGACGCATCATACTGAGCATCTGCAATAAGAATTTTAGCGTCTTTGATGAATTCAAGAATCCGCAATTCGTCATCGCCGCCTGTCTCATGATCTGAGAGGAAGGCGATTCCGCCAGCAGGCGTCTCAAAACGATATGCTAGACAGCCACCTGGATGATTGGTCGGGCAAGACGTAACCTTGACGTCTCCAATCTCAAACTGGATACCTTGATCTTTATCGAGATGGTCGAAGCTGATTTGAGCCGACATCATTCCCAAGGTGACGGGGAAGCAACGGCTCCCATCCATCTGTTTTTCAAATACTCCCTTTAAGCCATCGGGCTCAGATTGCGGGCCAATGACTCGGATCCGATTGTTCTTGCCGAACGCAGGGATGAAGAAAGGGAAGCCTTGGATATGATCCCAATGCGTATGTGTGATCAATACACTCAACGAGATCGGCTTTGCTCCGAATTCCCGGACGAGCGAGCCACCCAGCGCGCGGATACCCGACCCCGCATCAATGACGACAATTTCGCTTCCAATGCGCAATTCGACGCAAGTCGTGTTTCCGCCATAGCGCAGCGTAGACGGGCCCGGCGTCGGAATTGATCCCCGAACCCCCCAAAACCGGAGCACTGCAGTCGATGACTCAATCATAGTAGTTCCAGTATTCATAGCTGTCCTTTCAGGTTCTTCAATTATCTAGCATGGGACCTCTCGCTACTAGACAGGTATCACCTGACCCTCACGACCTTTCAGGAAAAAAGTTTTAACTTGGCCAAGACCCTTGCATTCGACAAATCCCCTTTCTTCCAACATGAATTTACCTTTGAGCGCTTCCTGTGTCTGCTCGGAAAGATGCACCATTCCGGGCAAGCCCGATGATTCCATCCGACTTGCAACATTGACGGTATCTCCCCAGAGATCGTAGGTAAATTTAATCTTCCCAATGACGCCCGCCACCACCGGTCCGGTATGAATGCCAACACGCATTTTTAAATCAGTCCCATTGATTTGATTGAGTCGGTCGAGGGCCTGCACCATTTCAAGGGCCGCATCTGCCACCACTTGGGCATGGTCATCGCGATGGGTTGGGAGCCCCCCCACCATCATATAGCAATCACCGATGGTCTTAATTTTTTCTACCCCGTGCTTTTCGACAATCAGGTCGAAGGCCGTGAAAATACCATTCAGCATTTCAACCAATTGAGCGGGATTCGTCTTACGCGAGAGAGCCGTGAAACCGCAGAGATCTGCAAACATGACCGAAACTGTGGCATGACCGTTAGCAATGGTTTTTTCGCCGCTTTTCAGACGTCCAGCAATTGCGCCAGGAAGAATATTCAGCAGCAATTTTTCTGATTTTTCCTTTTCGAGCTCTACCAATTCCTTTTCTGCCTGCAACTGAGCGAAGCGGAGACGTTCGAGATCACGCAGACGCTTTTTCTCCAGTGCCGTGGTCACCCGCGCCCGCAGCAAGGTAAGTGCAGGTGGCTTAGGAAGATAATCTTCAGCTCCCGCCTCAATGCACTGGACGGCCTTCTCGATTTGATCGGCGGCTGAAATGACGATCACGGGGACTCCACTAAGCCTCGAGTCGAGTCGCATCGCGGCCAGCACTTCCATCCCGTTCATGACGGGCATTTCCATGTCCAGCAGCATCAAATCATAAGGTTTTTCGAGGAGTTTGTTGACTGCATCGGCACCATCTACGGCTTCCGAGATATTGCTAAATCCCAGTTCCCTTAACGAGCGGCCTAGTGCCGCACGCATCATGCGGCTATCGTCTACCACAAGGACATCCGCTTTTTTCAGGGTACTGGCGACTTGCTGGGGAAGAACTGCCCCATCTGGGTTGGGCACTTGTGGAATGATCTCGTTCATGATTTTTTCGTGGAAAGAATTCGATTTTAGGAGGAAACGATCAAGCCTCTTCAATGCGATTCAGCGCAATGACTCGAGATACTTTATCCAGAAGCTGTGCATCATCGAATGGCTTGGTGACGTAATCTCTTACTCCGAGGCGGGCCACCGTATTGATGATCTCGCTACTCGCATCCGCCGTAAGCATGATCACCGGTGTTCGCTTAAGCTCGGGGTTCTCTCTCATCTGGCGCAGCATCGCCACGCCATCCATCACTGGCATGTTGTAATCGAGGATGATCAGGTCGGGTTTTTCGTTGGTTGCTACGGCAAGACCTTCCTCACCATCACCGGCCTCAAATAGTTCACAGGCAAATGGCCGGAAGAGCCGCTTAAGCACCATGCGAATCGCTCTACTGTCGTCAACAGTCAGAATTTTAGGGATCATGATGGTAGAATCCGTAGGAGTACTTGGAGATTGATTGCATGACCTTCGCAGGACCAGTTATTTTCACAAAATTCAGAGCCTGCCATTTTCCGTAGTTTGATGAAAGGGCCGCTGGTCACGATCGGTGTCGCGAGGGTTCCAACAAATCCGACAGCCGCAAGCCCCGCCTTCACCCTGCCAGCGACCATATTGCAAAGCTCACCGGTCACATCCTTGATGTCATCCTCCTCGCACTCGCCGCCAATCATTAATTCCGTAGCCCGCGCAGCGAACACTTCTGAAAATTGCAACAAAACTGAAGCCTCCATGCGCTCTCCGATGATGGTAACGGACGAATGATGCAATGCACTCGATTCCATCGCCAGGGAGGATTCTTCAGGATAGAGCTTCAGTTGGGTTGAAAAAACCTCAGATATGGCGTTGGCCGCAGTTTGACTGAGCTCATTCGATAGATGGTTTGAAATCGTCATCGGCTATTTGGTGGTGATGGCCTTAAGAATGGACTGAGGCATTTGAGGAAGTGGGACCACATGATCTGCAGCACCGAGTTTGATGGCGGCTTGCGGCATGCCGAAGACGATACAGCTCTCTTCGGCTTCTGCGAATGTTTTAGCACCAGACATTTGGAGCGCTTTCAAACCTGCTGCACCATCGACACCCATGCCCGTCAACAACGCGGCTACCGCGTGGGATCCAGCATACTGTGCTGCTGAGCGAAAGAGGATATCAACCGCCGGCCGACAATGGTGAACCGGTGGCGACTGCACGAGCCTCACCCGGTAGCCCATTCCATTAGAAACCAGCGTGACGTGAAAATCCCCTGGCGCAATGAGGCAGGTGCCGGCACGCAACTCCTCACCATCACGCGCTTCACGAACCTGAAATGAGCAGAGCTCATCGAGATGATGAGCCATGATTCTCGAAAAATTCGCGGGGATATGTTGAACCACCACGATGGGCGGCAGGCCCGCAGGAAGGCGTGGCAAAATATAGCGCAGCGCCTCCACGCCGCCCGTAGACGAGCCGATCACAATCAACTGGCGTGGGGAAAATTTCCCCGCCGGAAAGGCAGTTGGGAATGGAGATTTCGGTGCGGGCTCGGTTTTAGCAATGCGAGGCTTTGGGCGAGAACGAGCAGCCGCCTTCACATGATACGCAAGGACATGCCCCATTTGTACTAAACTTCGACTGCCGTCGGGTTTCCCGATCACATCGATCGCCCCTGCATTCAGCGCATCCATCGCTTTGGCAGAACCTGCCTGGGTAAGAGAACTAATCACCACGACTGGAACTGGATGATGCTCCTGCAAAATCTTCAGAAAGGTGAGCCCGTCCATCCGCGGCATCTCCAGATCCAACGTAACGACGTCTGGCTCTAACTCTAAAATTTTCTCGCGGGCCTGATAGGCATCGGCTGCACCCCCAATCACCTCGATCTCGTGGTCGCGCGCCAAAGCGTCGGTGATGGCCCGACGCGCAAGCGCCGAGTCGTCCACCACCAGCACCCTGATTTTTCGACCTCCTAGCATCATGGCTTTCGATAAACTCCCTGCCGTACCGATTCCAATCCATGTTTAATACCCATCAGACTCTCCGAATGTCCCACGATGAGGTAGCCGCCGGGTGCTAGATACTGAGATAACTTCTTCACTGCCAGCTCACGCGATGGAATATCGAAATAGATCATCACATTCCGGCAAAATATTACATGTTGCTTGCGTGCTACTGGATATTCTGGCTGAAACAAATTCACGCGGTCGTAGCGGACTTTTTGCCTCAACTCCTCACGAACACGGCAGTTGCCATGTTGCTCGCCCACCCCTTTCTGAAAATAGCGCTCCAACAACACCTGGGGCACCGGCTCGACCACATCCATCCGATAGATCCCACGCCGTGCCTGATCGATCATTTTGTTCGAGATGTCAGATGCCTCAATTTGCCATTTGATGCTTGGGTGAATCCTCAGATACTCGGCAAGGACGATGGCTAAGGTATAGGGTTCCTCGCCTGACGAAGACGCCGCGGACCATACCCGCAGCGGTTCGCCCACTTCCGCGAGCTGTGGAATCAGCGGCGGCAAGATCCGACTGGTCAGAAAAGTAAAGTGATCTGGCTCTCGGTAGAAACGGGTGTGGTTGGTGGAAATGAGGTCTACCAAATGCTCCAGCTCCTCACTCGCCCCATGCGAACGCAGCAGGACACCATACTCATCGTATGAGTTCAGCCCAAGATGCCTTAACCTTTTGCCGAGGCGGTTAGACAACAAGGTCTGCTTGTCATTGCCGAGTTTGATTCTACTATGCTCGTAGACCAACTCGACAATGATTCGGTAAGCATCTGCAGAGATGGTAGCATCTCTGAAATCCTTGATGGGTTGAGAGTCGAACATCTAGCAATGATTCTCGGATTAGAAATTCCGAAAGTTGCTGTCGTCGTTAGCACCCGTGGAATGATTGTCGTCCGGCATCGGTATCAGCCGTGGGCCGCTATTCGCGATGGCGGGACGGCTGCGATAGTCACCGTCCTCTGGCATTGGAATCGGACGACGTCCACCACCGTTATAAGCTCCAGTGAAAACCGCTTTGGTGCGGTAATTCTCCTGAGCGCCAGCGGATTGATATTGGCCATGATTCGTTGCAGATCCACCCTTGGACTTGCCTTCCACGAGTTCGCGAAGTTGACCGACCAAGTCCTTCATCGTCTCCGCCTGGGCATCCAGTTCTTCGGCCGCACTCGCGCTCTCTTCTGAGCTGGCAGCATTTCCCTGCGTCACCTTGTCCATCTGCGCCATCGCATTGTTGATTTGTTGGATGCCTTGGGATTGTTCGGAGGCGGCCGCCGCGATGTCCGCCACGAGGGCATCCGTCGCGCTGACCTTTTCGGTGATCTGCTTGAGTGACTCACCGACCTTGGTGGAGCACAGGGAACCATTGCGGCTGTTAGCGATGGCCGCTTCAATCTTCTCCGCCGTTTCCTTGGCGGCAGCGGCACTTCGCTGCGCGAGGGAGCGGACCTCGTCGGCCACCACCGCAAAGCCAGCACCTGCCTCACCCGCACGCGCGGCCTCGACCGCTGCGTTGAGCGCGAGGATGTTGGTTTGGAAGGCGATTTCATCGATGTTTTTGACAATTTTCGCAACCTCGGCACTCGAGGTGTTGATCGCGGTCATGGCCTCCATCATTTCGCCCATCGTTTGGCTACCCGCCTGCGCTTCCGCACGAGCCTCAGTCGCAAGCGACTTGGCTTTTTGCGCGTTTTCTGCGGTTGCACGGATCATGCTCGACATCTCTTCCAGTGAGGTGCTGGTCTCCTCGACGGAAGATGCCTGCTCGCTAGAGCCAGAGGAAAGTTGGTTGCTCGCCATCGAAACCTGACGGGCAGCCGCTGCGGTTTGCAACGCGCCTTGAGCGAGATTGCTGGCCAAGGTTTGCAATGCCTTTTTGGTGCTGCTGGAGACCAGCCATGCAAAGAACGTCGCGAACAGAACCGTGGCGGCCAAGATGATGCCAACGATATAGGTCGAAGATGTAGCATCCGCCTTACCTTTAGAAGATGCCTGATTCGCCAGAGTTTCGTTATATTGGGCATCTTCCTCAAGGGCCGTCATCATCTTGCGGTAAGTCGGGATGACATCTTCCGCCTGTGCTTTGTCATGCTCATCACTTTTACCGCTAGCGAGAAGTTCATAGGAATGTTCATACGCGGGGAAGTATAACCGCTCGTATTTGATGACCTCATCAAATAGACTACGATCCTTGGCATCAGAAATCAGCCCATCATATTTTTTAATGAGCTCGCCGATCGTGGCCTTATGTTTGGGCAAACTTTCCTTAAATTCAGCGATGGCCTTGGGATTATTCTCTCCCTCCATTTGCTCCAGATGAAGCATCGTGGCACTGATTTCTCGATCGACCGTGGTTAGCAATACGATACTCGGTATCGAATTTTCACCTAGGTTGAGAATTTCTTTAGAGAGGCCGGTGATCCGATACAAGGCATAGGATCCCATGAGGGTCGCGATGAGCACGATAACAGTGAAGCCGGTAATAATGCGGCGTGATATAGTCCAGTTTTTCATATTGATTCGATGGTATAATATGGTTTTGCGTGTCGTTTCTTAAAAAATTTAGTTTCGCTATAGGCAGAAATTTAGCTGAGCGCTTCGCTCTGATGATTTGCCGCCCCTTCGGCCAGCGGGCGGGTCGCGGAGAAGTCATCCGTGAAAATCTTATTGATGTCCAAGAGGGTCTTCACGCCGTCTTGGCCAGTGGTCACACCGAGGATGTATTGGGTTTCTTGGGACCCTCCAAAGTCAGGCGCGGGCTCGATGCTTTCCTCATTGAGTTGGATCACTTCTTCCACCGCATCGACCATCGCGCCAATCAGATTTTTGCGACCGTCTGGTGCCGTGAGTTGAACCACGATGATGCAGGCGCGGTCGCCGAAATCCGCCTTGGAAAGATCGAACTTCGCCCGAAGGTCTAACACCGCGATCACGGTGCCACGCAGGTTGATCACTCCTTTAATATGGGTCGGCATTTTAGGTACCGGGGTGATCGGGCAGATGCGAATGATTTCCCGGACATTCAGAACCGGCAGACCGTAGGTCTCTTGGCCAAGTCTAAATGTTAGATAGCGGCCGGTTTTGCTTTTGGTTTCAGCGGTGGATGGTGGTGTCGTGCTCATCAGTAAGTATTAAATTTGTCGGCAGGCGCTTGTTTCGGTGGGTCAGAGTTTCACGATGGTATCGACATCGAGGATGAGGCCGACCGCGCCATCGCCAAGGACGGCGGCTCCCGCGAGTAGGTTCTGGTGCTGGAAGGTGTCGCCAAGGCTCTTGATCACCACTTCTTGTTTGCCGATCAGTTCATCGACAAGGATCGCTCGCATGGCATCGCCCGATTCGACGACGACGATGATGCCTTCTTCGGGTGTGTTGGCTTTGGGGATCGTGCCAAGGAACTGGCCGAGACGGAGCACCGGAGTCAGCTTGCCGCGGACCATCACCAGCTCGCCACGTTCTTGGACGGTGCTGACCATGCCTGGGGCCGGCCGGAAAGACTCGCGAACGGAGATGGTCGGTATGATGTAACGCTCGCCACCAACCCCGACCATCAGACCGTCGATGATCG
Organism: Akkermansiaceae bacterium; assembly: GCA_026461385.1. Lineage (GTDB taxonomy): Bacteria > Verrucomicrobiota > Verrucomicrobiia > Verrucomicrobiales > Akkermansiaceae > Luteolibacter. The sequence continues at coordinate 26,703 of JAPJNB010000043.1, read as the reverse complement.
CGAGAGTGAGAGGCAATAGAATGTTGAAGGTGGAGCCCGCTCCCAGTGCCGATTGAATTTCGATTTTGCCACGCAGGCCCTCGATGTTCCGGCGCACCACGTCCATGCCAACGCCGCGCCCAGAAAGATCGGTGACGGCTGCTGCCGTGGAAAATCCGGGCATGAAAATCAGATCAAAAATTTCCGCCTCCGTGAGCTCGGCATTTTGAGCGACCAGTCCACGCTCGATGGCCTTGGCGAGAATCTTCGCAGCATCGAGCCCTTTGCCGTCGTCCTGAATCCGAATCAAAATCCCCCCGCGCTGGTGAGAAGCGCTGAGTCGAACGGTGCCAAGTGATGGCTTGCCCATGGCGGTTCGATCGCTGGGCGACTCGAGGCCATGATCGACAGCATTGCGGATCATGTGGACCAGTGGATCTCCGAGTTTGTCGACGATATTTCGATCGAGCTCAGTTTCTTCACCGTCGAGGATGAGTTGTACTTCTTTGTGTTGAACCGCACCAATGTCGCGGACGAGACGCGTCATCTTTTGAAAAACCCCGCGAATGGGCACCATGCGCAGCGACATCGCGTTGCGTTGAAGCTCCGTGGTCGTGCGGCTAAGCTGTCGGAGGCTGCGGGCTAAAGTGCGACTGTCGAGGTTCTGGACATCCGGATCTTGAACCACCATCGACTGCGCGATGAAGAGCTCACCCACCAAGTCCACAAGTGCATCGAGTTTCCAAGTCTCAAGTTTAATAAAGCCAGAACTCGACTCCACCGCTGCGGCACGCTTGCTAGGGACCGGCTTGGCAGCCACTTCTGCGGCGGGTGCTTTATCCACCGCGATCACCGTGGGCATTGGCTCCAATGCCGGTGCCGCGATCACGTTGGGAACCACCATTTCAATCACGAGTTGCGGCGCAACTTCGACCTTGGCCATCGCAACGACAGGGGCCGGCTTTGCAGGACTCGGTGCCAAAATCGGCGTCTCGCCGTTCAAAACGGCCTTAACCCGCAAGATCAACTGACTGGTTGGAACCGTGATCGGCTCACCGGCGTGAACCCCTTTGAGCTGTGCGCCGATCTCGTTGGTGTAATTTTTAAGCACGTCTGAACCCGCAAGGATCAAATCGATGACGTGCGAAGTGATTTGCAACTTTGACTGGCGGGCGGCATCGAGCAAAGACTCGAGATCGTGCGCCAAATCTTGCAGTGCATGAAGATGAAGGAAGCCAGCCCCGCCCTTGAAGGTGTGGAAGGCGCGAAAAATCGAATTGATCGTCGCTGAGTCCCTGGGGTTTTCCTCAAGGATGAGCACGCCTTGTTCAATTTCTTGAAGCAGCTCGACCGACTCTCCGTGGAACTCATAAAGCAGCTCCGCATCATCCTTGAGATTGAGCACAATCGCCTTCTCTTCAAATTCGGGAATCTCCTCCGACACGACTGAAGCAACTTCGGAAGATTCAGATTCCAACAGTTCTGCTGGCGCGCTGGCAGTTGCCACTTGATTCGTCCATGTCGATGGGATCGCGGGTAACGCTTCTGCCCTTTCCCATGCCGCAAGCGCCTCCGCCATCCAGCCGTGCCATTCATTGAAGCTGAGAATCAACTCCTCTGAAAACTGCCCGGTTTGATCAAAAATATGGTCCAACCAGACTCGGGCGATCGCAATTCCACTTACCAATACTGCGGGAATGTCCGACTCGTTGGCATCTTCAAAATCCATGAGAAGGCTGTTGATCGGCAGGAGGCCAACATCAGATCCCGGCCCCACGAAAGCCAGTTCCACACCAATCTGGCTGTGCAGCTCAACAAATTGGAGAAGGTATTTCGATTCGCTAGAAGAAGTGGACATCACAGATTGGTTAGGTTGCATTGTAAAACGGTTAGCTAACAATTAACCCAATGTGACAAACCTGTCACATTGCTTTCGGGCCATGTCCCCGAAAAATAATCCCGAAATCCGAAGTTAAATCATTTTTCGGCTACGCGGCGCACGGAGCCGGGAAAACGCTCGATATCCAGCAGAGCATGGAGAGCCTTGTCCGCTCGCAGCCAATCGGTATGGGCGAGGCGGCGGGCTCCCGCTACCACCGAATGGGGTGATGGGCTTAAGTTAATGAAAATGAGCCAGCGATGGAATGCGATGCAACTGACAGAAATGAGGATTGGAGGGCCTGGGATGGGAATGTGTCTGACCGCGACGGGTCGGGGGCTGACAGGACTTGGGGAGTCTCTGACAGCGTGTGGGAATTGACTGACAGCGTCTGGGAATGCCCTGACAGCTTCTGGGAATTGGCTGACAACGGCTAGGAATGCCCTGACAGCTCCAAGTGAGTCACCGACAGCGCTTGGTGACTTCCTGACAGCGGCTGGGGAGATGAAGTGGTCTCCTTACCGTTGCCAGTGAATTCATTGATTTGGTGTTGGCGGGGTATTGCGCCAAGTAGAATGACACCCAGATATAAATGATGCCATTTATCACTTCGCCACGCATTCTTGATTTTTTCAGCATTTCATGCTATACTGAAAAAAGCGTCTTGATTCCAACGGATGGAGTCGGGCACGCCCATCATGAATAAATCGGCAACATGAAAATGGTGCCAAAACGAACCAAATACCCCCCCAATCATATGAAATCCCCCCTGAAAAGCCTGATCATGGCCGCATTCGCCGCCAGTCTCGTCACCGCAGTGTCAGCCTCGCCCCCCGGCAAGGGTCCGCTTGTCACTGGAACTTACCTTGAGGAATCAAATCCACAAAACATCCAAAGCATGAAAAAAGGCAGTCGCTATGCCTTGGTCTGCATGGAATGCAAATCGGTGAGCGTGAAAGAGGTTGCCAGCGAAAAGGACGCGCAAGCCCTTTGCCACAATGGCGGCACGATCCATTGCGACTCCTGCAAACAGAAATACACCATCAAACACGTCGGCCCTCCCGGTCGAAATGGCGACCAATGGAAAATGGTCATGGTGAATGACAAGGGCAAGGAGTGCATGTTCATTGCACCGATGAAATAAATCGTCGGATTTTCCGGCGTTTTAGCCCCGTCTTGGCTAGGATCCACGGTGGCCGTGGTCCATCGCCTGACCTCAGATGCGACGAATTCATGAGTGTTCACTTGAACATTCATGAATTTGCATTTAGCGTCCCGCCATGGCGGCCTCGGCAGTAGAAATCTTACGTCAGCAACTGCGTGATCAATTCCCGCAAGCGCATGGACTGCGCCCAAACCCCGCGCCCAGCCCGTTGTTAGAGAAACCATTTTCGGCCGACTCCTTCCCCATCGGCGCCATTTCGGAAGTCCTGCCCGCTGGGCCAAGCGCAGGCCTCGCCTTGTTCATGGCCGGCCTGCTAGACGAGTCCGAGGCGGCCAATTCCCTGCCACAGTTGGTGCTGATCGATGGCGCGGATGCCTTTGACCCCAATTCCTTCCCGGGCGATGCCTGCTCGAAATTGGTGTGGATTCGCTGCAAGTCTGCTCTCGAAATGCTCAAGGCGGCAGACTTGCTCGTGCATGATGGCAACATGCCCTTTGTTCTGTTAGATTCTACCGGTGTCAAACGGCAGGATCTCAACGCGCTCCCCGCCGCCGCGTGGTGGCGGATGAAACAAGCGGTCGAGCGCTCTGGACGGCGCTTGGTGGTGCTCGCCACCTCCCCGCTGGTCCCCTGCGCGAGCCTCAGGGTTTCGCTCTCCGCAGGGCTTTCACTGGCGGACTTCGACCGCGCCCAAGCGGAGCTGCTCCCACGCGTTCAAGCTTCGTCGGACCAACTCCGCCGCGCCACCTAACTCCGATGTTTGCCGCCCTTTGTCTCCCGGATTTTCCCATCATCGCCGCCCTGCGAAATCGCGCGGTGGAGGGAGCATATCCCTGCGCGGTCCTCGAGGCGGGACCCGCATCCACCAGCCGCGAAAAGTTACCCCTCCTCGCCACCAACCCTGCGGCGCGGATCGCCGGAATCCGCCACGGGTGGCCGCTTCATCGCGCACTCGTGCGTTGCCCTGACCTGAGGATCCTCTCGCGAGATCTCACGGCGGAAGCCGTCCTGCGCAACGAGCTTTTTCTCATCGCTGAGTCGCTTGCCGCAGATGTCGAACTCACGGCGGCCGATGCTGTGATTGTCGATCTATCAGGCCGCTCCAGCCCCGTGACCGCTGCGCTGGATCGTTTGACATTGGCAGGCACCACGATCCACCACGCCCGTGCGCTGACGCCAGACCTCGCCCATCTGGCATCACGCCACCCCGCGACGCGCGGAAAAATGGTTTCCCCGGCGGATCTCGCGCCGCTGCCATTCAACGTGCTCGACTCGCTTGCCGCAGGACACCCATCCGGAAAATTGTTAGAATCTTGGGGTTTGCGAACGCTCGGAGATTTCATGGAGTTGCCGCGCCAAGCCATCACCGAACGGCTTGGGCCGGATGTTGGCACCTGGCACGACCTCGTCCATGGCAAGGCTTGCCGCCTCTTGCGCCTGCACCGCCCACCCGAATCGTTCGACCAGGTGGTGGATTTCGATGATCCACTGGTCTCGCTTGACCCGCTGGTTTTCGCGCTCAAGCGCCTGCTTCACACGCTTGCGGGGCGCTTGGCATCACGCCACCTCGCGGCGAGTTGCTTGGAAATCCGCCTCGTCCTAACATCCGGTGCCGAATGGATGCGGCGCGTGCGTCTGCCCGAGCCGCAGACCGCCGTGGAGGGAATGCTTTCACCCCTGCAAACGCTGTTAGACTCGCTCAAACCCGCTGCGCCGATCGCCGCCTTGCGACTCGATGTGGAAACCACCTTTGCGACCGCAGCACAGCGTGAATGGTTCGGCCGCCAACTGCCGCAACCCGAACGCTGGGCCGAGACGCTGGCAAAACTGGATGCGCTGTTAGGCCATGGGCGTGTGGGTATCCCAGCGCCTGGCGACTCATTTTCCCCCGATGATTTCGTCCTCCACCCAGTAGCTGGGGCGCTGCCGACAGCTCCAAATTTCACGGCACAACCCGCATGCCCAGTTCCCTTGCATCGGTTCCGGCCGCCGCATGAGGTCGCCGTTGCCCACGAGTTGCGCAACCGCAAGCCATGGCCCTTGGCACTGCTCACTGGCCCACATCTGGGTGAAATCACGGACCGCCGCGGCCCATTTCCCATCTCTGGGGATTGGTGGAACCCCGATGCCTCATGGCAAAGACTCGAGTGGGACATCCAACTGATGAGCCACCACCTGCTCCGCCTAGTTTTCCAAACACCCAACCGCTGGACACTGGAGGGAATTTACCGGTGAAAAAAACTTTTTGTGAGTTGCACGCACACTCGGCTTTTTCATTTCTGTTAGGCGCAAGCCAGCCCGAATCGATGGTCCAGCGAGCGGCGGAAATCGGTTGCGAAGCCATCGCCATCACCGACATCGCGGGGTTTTACGGCTCCGCCCGCGCCCACCATGCGGCGCAACGCTGTGGCATCCGGGCCTTAGTCGGTAGCACCATCACTCTAGCCGATCAAACGCGCATCCCCGTCCTCTGTGCCTCACGCGAAGGTTACCGGATGCTGTCACGCCACCTCACCGATTTCCATCTCATGCCAGACGCAGCGCATGATTTTTTCCCATTAGAAGGTCAGCTCATCGCCCTCACTGGCGACCGTGACGGTCCGCTATGCCGCCGCTTGCTCGCGAGTGACCGCACAGGCGCGCTGCACGCCGCGCAGCGCTTGATCCATGTTTTTGGGCAAGCCAATGTTTACGTCGAGATTCACCGCCACGGCTTGAGAGACGATGGCCGCTTGAACCGCGAGCTCATCGATCTCGCAAGTCACCTGCGACTGCCGTTGTTGGCAAGCAACGCGCCGCTGCATGCGACTCGCAGTGACCGCCGCCTCGCAGACGCCTTTGCTTGCCTTCGCCACCGCGTGCCACTCGACCGCGCCGGGCGCCTGCTCTCCCCGAATGGCGAGCGGCACCTCAAGTCACCTCACGAGATGTCCACGCTTTTCGCCGATCTGCCCGAATCGATCCGAAACACGCGGCGGCTTGCGGAGCGAATCGGTTTCACCTTGGAAAACCTCGACTACCGCTTCCCCGATTTCCCCGATGGTCACGGCCATCCCTTATCACTCGCCGAGCAATCGACCTTGCTGCGTCGGCACGCCTATGCTGGGGCGTCGCGTCGCTACGGGATTTGTAGTAGCAAGGTCCGGGCGCAGCTCGAGCATGAGTTGGCCATGGTCCACCGGCTCGGATTTCCCGGCTATTTCCTGATCGTCCATGACCTTGTCGAGTTCGCCCGTGGCCGCGGCATCCTCTGCCAAGGCCGCGGATCTGCGGCAAACTCGGTGGTTTGCTACGCCTTGGGCATCACCTCGGTGGATCCTGTCGGCGGCGGGTTGTTATTCGAGCGATTTCTATCAGAAAACCGTCGGAGCTGGCCAGACATCGACATCGATTTCCCCTCGGGCGATCGACGCGAGGAAGTGATTCAACACGTGTTCCGCAAATACGGGACTCGCAACGCCGCGATGACCGCGAATGTCATCACGTATCGGCCGAAGTCCGCATTCCGCGAGATGAGCAAAGTGTTAGGCTTTCCACCATCGGTGGCGGAGCGGTTTTCGGCGAGCCCATCGTCGTTTGGCGGAGATGGATCAAAGACAAGAGACCATGAGGCCGAGTTCGAAGAGCGCGTTTCCGGGATTTTGCCGCCATCGCATCCACGGCTTCCCGCGCTGACCCACCTCTATCACGCGGTGTTAGGGATCCCACGGCATCTTGGCCAGCACTCTGGCGGGATGATCGTTTGCGATCACGGGCTTGATGCGGTCGTGCCCTTGCAACCTGCCACCATGGCGGGGCGATGCGTCGTTCAGTGGGACAAGGACGATTGCGAAGACATGGGAATCGTCAAAATCGATCTGCTAGGTCTCGGGATGTTGGCCTCGCTTGAATACGCATTAGAAATCCGTTCGCGTCGCGGCCATCCGTTAGATCTTGCCACCATCCCCAAGAACGACCCTGCCGTCTTTGAAATGCTGTGTCGCGCTGACACCATCGGCACTTTCCAGGTTGAGAGCCGCGCGCAGATGGCCACCTTGCCGGTGATGCGCCCCCAAACCTTTTACGATATCGCCATCCAGGTGGCGATCATCCGGCCTGGGCCGATCGTCGGCGATCTCGTCCACCCGTATCTGAACCGCAGGAATGGCCGGGAAAAAATCGACTTCATTCATCCCGCCTGTGAGGAAATTCTACGCCGCACTTTAGGCGTCCCGCTCTTCCAAGAGCAGGTGTTGCGAATGGCGATGGCCGTTGCGGGTTTCAGCGGAGCTGAAGCCGACGAGCTTCGGCGGGCGATGGCATTCAAGCGGAGCGACGACCGGATGGAAAACGTGACCACCAAGCTCCGCCATGGCATGACCGAGCGCGGTGTCTCGAAAGAGGTCCAAGAGAAAATCATCGCATCGATCGGGTCATTTGCGCTCTATGGTTTTCCGGAAAGCCACGCCATTTCCTTCGCGCTCATCGCATATGCCAGCTGCTGGTTCAAGGTGCATCATCCGGCTGAATTCTACGCAGGACTCATCAACCATCAGCCCATGGGTTTTTACTCGGTCAACACGCTCATGCAGGATGCGAAGCGACATGGCATCCGCATCAAACCGGTTTCCTGTCTCTTCAGCGAGGTGCTCACCGAGGTGGAGGACGATCAAACCCTGCGCCTCGGCCTGCACCGGATCAAAGGCGTATCCGCTGAGACCCTGCACCGGATCACGGAAGAACGGCGGAAAGAGCCTTTTAGTTCATTAGAAAATTTTCTAACAAGAACTCGTCCGAGCGCGAACGAGAAGCGGATGTTGGCCAAGGCGGGGGCGTTGAATGGGATGCCGGAGATCCAGCACCGGCGGGACGCCTTGTGGCAGATCGAATTGCCACTCCATGACGATCTGTTGATTCCCTGCCGGTCGGGATATCGGTCGGTGTTGCCGCCCATGTCGGCGGGGGAGCGGCTGACGGCCGATTTCACCACCCAAGGCGCAAGCGTCGGCACCCATCCGATGGCTCTCTGGAGGGATGCGTGTGGTAGCAGCAACGTGCTACGTTCCAATGACTTGAAAAACCTTCCTCACGGCGTTCCGGTCACCATCGCGGGGATGGTCATCTGCCGTCAGCGGCCAGGCACCGCGAAGGGGCACTGCTTCATTTCGCTCGAAGATGAGACAGGCATCGCCAATCTCTTTGTTCCCAAGACCACCTTCCACCGGTTGCGGCGCGTGATCAGCAGCGAGCCCTTTCTCTGGATCGAAGGAATCCTTCAGCGCTCGGAGGGTGACCAACCGACCGTCTATGTCATCCACGTCCAAGAACTGGATGGGATCGAGCCCGAGCATGCCGCACGATCGCACGATTTCCACTGAAACCTGTCGCTCGCGCGAGCATCACTCCATCCGGCGGATGCCAAGTGGGTTCGCCTCTTGAAGCTCTGCGGGCAGCGCTGCATCTGGGAAACTTTGCCACGAGACGGGGCGGCAGAATCGGAAGATCGACAGGGTGCCGACCGAACTACTACGTCCATCGGAGGTCGCTGGAAAGGGTCCGCCGTGTACCATGCTATTGCAGACTTCCACCCCCGTCGGAAAGCCATTGAAAATGACGCGTCCCGCGCGGTTCTGCAGGGCGAAGACAAGGCCTGAGTGGGCGGCAAGCTCGGCCTCGGTCGCGTGGAGGCTTGCGGTCAATTGCCCCCCCAATCGGAGGATCGCAAACTCGATTTCCTCCAAGGTCCCACGCACCACCAAGGTCGCTGGGCCAAACATCTCATGTTGCAGCGAGGGATTCTTGAGGAAGTCCTCGATCGAGACCACAAACACCGCGGGTGCGGCTTGGTCTTGTCCCGCCTCGGCGCTGCAGCGCGCGAGAGTTTCCACGCCGGGTGCCGAGGCAATCGCGGCGGTCGATGCGACGAAAGCCTTGGAGATCGCCGCATTGAGCATGGTCCCCGGCGCACCGGCTTCCACGAGGGTCTTCAGTTTGGCGAGGAACTCATCCCCTTTTCCTGTAGGGAGAAATACCAATCCCGGGTTCGTACAAAACTGCCCAACCCCCAACGTGAGCGACCCGAAAAATGCCGTGGCCAATTCATCTTCGCCACGGTCTAACGCACCGGGCAGGACGACGATCGGATTCACCGAACTCATTTCCGCATACACGGGGATCGGTTGAGGCCGGCTTGCTGCAGTCACCATCAGCGCGGTGCCCCCCAAGCGTGACCCAGTGAAGCCCACGGCTTGAATGACGGGGTGCTTCACGACCGCTTGCCCCACCTTGCGGCCGCCGCCGTAAAGAACCGAGAAAACTCCTTCTGGCATGTCGGTGAGTTTGGCCGCACGAATCACTGCGGAGGCGATGATTTCAGCAACCCCTGGATGCGAAGCGTGAGCGATGACGACTACGGGGCATCCCGCCGCCAATGCCGAAGCGCTGTCACCACCCGCCACGGAAAAGGCCAGTGGAAAATTGCTCGCGCAAAACACCGCCACCGGTCCGAGTGGACGAAGCATCGAACGCAAATCCACTTTCGGGATCGGCTTGCGGTCTGGATCCGCGCGATCGATCCGAGCATCGACCCAAGACCCTTCCTCGATGAGACTGGCAAACATCCGGAGTTGGCCAGTGGTGCGGCCCATCTCGCCTCGCAAGCGGGGCTCGGCCAGCGCCGTTTCTAACATACCACGCTCAACGACATCCTCAATCACCCCTTCGATCTCCAAAGCGATCGCCCGGAGAAATCCTGCACGCTCCGCGGCCGATCGATTGGAAAAGATCGGGAACGCCGCCGCCGCGAGCACCATCGCACGCTCCACTTCAGCGGGGGTGGCCGAGTGATAGACTGGCTCTAACACAGTGCCAGTTCCCGGTTGCACCGCAGTGCCGCAAGGGTCGGTGCCAGTGGAGCGCGAGTAGCCAATGAAGGATGAGCCAAGTAGTGGGGTGATCATGCGATTAGATGTTAGATTACAGGAGCCGTTGCGAGGGCTTTTTCAATAATCGCCGTCGCCGTCGCCAACTCCTCACCCACGAGTTCCAACCGTGGTGGACGCACCCGATTGTTACCGAGCTTACCGCCGCTTGCGAGATTTTGCTGGAGCTTGATGAGTTGGACAAATTTGACCACCGTGTCCATGCGCAGCATGTCGAGCATCCAGTGGTAAAGCGGCATGGCTTCCTCGATGCGTCCACTAGTGGCGAGATCCCACAGTTTCACGTTGTGCTTCGGGAATGCGCCACCCACGCCGGTGATCCAGAACTTCGCGCCCATCGCAGCGCCCTCAAGCGCGCAATCGTCCACTCCGACACCCAGGGCGAGGCGATCCCCGCAAAGTTCGCGAATACCAGCGATGCGACGCGCATCCGTGGAGGATTCCTTCACCGACTCGACATTCGCACACTCGTCAGCAAGCTCCTTGATGTGCGCCGGGGTGAAGTCGGTTTTGTATGCGACGGGGTTGTTATAAATGATGCACGGCAGGTCGGTCGCATGGATCACCGCGGTCATGTGCGTCTTCATTTCCCGCCAATCCGATGCGTAAAGGTAAGGAGGCAAAACCATCAGACCACGGCAACCGTTGTCCTTGGCGGCCTTGGCGATGTCCACGGCTTCACGTGTCGAAAGCGCAGCCACTCCTGGAATGATCGGGCTGTCTGGCAGCGCGGCGACGTAGGTTTTCTGCAGCGCGATTTTCTCGTCGAACGAGAGCGTGGCTCCTTCCCCAAGCGAACCATGGGCCACGATGGCCGTGCAACCATTCTCAATCAGCCATTTGCCGTGCTCTGCCATTAGACCGTGGTCGATGGTGAGGTCGGCGTTGAATTGGGTCAGTGTCGCGGGCATGACGCCCTTCCATTGGATGCTCATCAGTTTTGTGTTTTTGGTTAGATTGATACTGGGATGCCGTAGCGGAAAGGATCGGTTGAATCTAAAAAATAAGTGCTTTCGCCATTCACCCAAGCACGGCCCGAGACAAAGGGGATGATCTTGCCCTCTGCAATCTCCTCGATGCGGCCGCAAAAAATCGTGTCAAGGATGCCGGCTTGTCGCCAGATTTCGCCTGGCTTGAGTTTCCCGTCGGCGTGGAGGCAGGCAAGTTTCGCGCTGGTGCCGGTGCCGCAAGGTGAGCGGTCATACGCCTTCCCCGGGCAAAGCAGGAAATTCCGACTATCGGCCAAGGTGGGGTCGCTCGGCGGGCCAAACAAATCGATGTGATCGATTTCCATGCCATGGTCTCCCGTGATGCCCTGTGTTTCCAGTGCGTTGCGAATGTCCCGGGCGAAAGTTGTTAGAGCCTCGATGTTCGATGGCTGGATCGCCGGGCCCTGATTGCCCACGAGGAAAAACCAATTTCCGCCCCACGCGATGTCACCCTGAATCTCGCCCCAGCCTAGGACATTCACCGCCACTGCGGCGGCCGTCCGGAAGCTCGGTACATTGGTCACCTCGACCGATCCATCTGACCGGAGTTCGGCCTCGACCACACCCACTGGCGTATCGATCCGGTGAATCCCGGGTCCGATTTTCCCCAAGTGAGCGAGAGTCACGGCGAGACCGATCGTGCCGTGGATGCACATGTGCAAGGTGGAGACGTTATTGAAAAAGATCACCCCGCAGCAGCAATCGGGTTCGTAAGGTTCGCAAAGCAGGGCGCCGACCATCGCTTCGTGACCGCGGGGTTCGTTGCAAACCGCACTCCGCAACCAGTCATGCTGCTCACGAAGGATCACGGCGCGTTCGGCGATCGTTCCTGAGCCGAGGTCTGGCCCGCCGGAAACTACCACTCGGGTGGGTTCACCTTCGGTGTGAGAATCGATCACGCGTAGTGGGAGGGTGCTCATCGGTATTTAACATAGATAGCATTGGGGTCTTGGCGAATCCTCTAGCACTCTCTCCCGAATCGGGCTACTAAACCGCCATCAGCAATTGCGCCATGGCTTCATTCAACACGGTTCGACACTCATTCGCTCAATCCCTTAACGGGTTATTGCCCATCGATCGCCTTTTCGATGGCGTTCCCGACATCGTCTTTTTTGTCAAGGATGCGGTCGGTCGCTACATGGCGGTCAACGACACCCTGGCCGCGCGCTGCGGACTGCAAAGCAAGGAAGCCGCGCTGGGTCTAACGGCGGATGAGCTTTTCCCCGCGCCCCTCGGGAAGGCCTTTGCACTGCAAGACCGTGAAATCCTAAAAACGGGCCATCCGATCCGCGATCACATGGAACTGCACCTTTATCTTGGCGGTCACTGCGGATGGTGCCTCACTTACAAAGAACCCATCATGGAAAAAGATGGGCGCATCGCAGGGATCTGCGGAATCTCGCGCGACCTCCGCGCACCCGGTGGACAGGAGGAAGACTTTGCCGCCTTGTCGGGGGCGGTCGATCACATTCATCGGCATTACGATGAAGCACTCCGGCTCCCAGAACTGGCGAAAATGGCGGGGCTTTCAGTCTATCAATTCGACCAGCGCATCCGTTCGTTATTCCACGTCACCGCAGGCCAATATCTAGTGAAAGTCCGGATCGATGCTGCATGCCTAAGGCTTTCCAGCACCACCGAGCCCATCGCTCAGATTGCCCTTGCTTGCGGCTACTCCGACCAGTCTTCATTTTCACGCCAGTTCAAGCAAGCCGTGGGAATCAGTCCGCTGGCCTATCGAAGAAAAAGGAACCTCTAAGCGGCAGGACATGAACCGAGCTCGGTGGTCTCATCAGCCATCGCTAAAGACCACCAAATCCAAATTGGACTTGCTATCCGCTTGATCCTTATCTACCAAGTCGCTCACCCAACCAATCCTTCGCATCATCACGAACGAAACATCCCCCGAGGTGAACCAGCAATGGATCGCAGATCGCTTGAATATTTCTCGCGCCACCGTATCCCGCTGTTTTACCAACCATCCTGGAATCAATCCGGTGACCCGCGCCCGGGTCTTCCAGTTGGCAGCCGAGATCGGCTATGTGCATTTGCAAATGCGCACACCACGAGCGAAGCGCAAAAAGATCGTAAAGCAAATCTTCGGTGTGCTGATTTGCTCGTCCGAAAAAGAATACCTCCGCAAAGATTATCAAAATCCAAGCGAACAGATTCTAACTGGTGTGACCGATTGCGCCCACCTCAGCGGGGCCGAGGTCGAGGTCCACTTGATCGACCCCAAACACTGCGCTCTCAATGATGCGAAATTTCTCCGAATCGAAAAGCTATGCAACCGATGGGATGGACTGTTGTTAGTCTATCCCTTCCCAGACACCGTGCTCGACCACTTGGCACCGAGAATCCCCCTGGTGTCCTTGGTCGAGCAGTTCGATCACACGGGAATCGATTGCGTCGACGTCGATCACTACAAAGGGATCTCGTCCATCGTCGAACACCTTGCCGAAAATGGGCACCGCAAGATTGGGTTTTTCACCCGACGCTACGAGATCGAAGCAAGTTGGTCATACCGGCGGTATGCTTCATATTTGGAAGCGATGGCTCGCCTGAGATTGCCGGTGGCCATCGAGGACATCGTCAATGTGTTTCCTTCGCATGAGGGGGATGACGAAAGCAGCATCGACTACGCGGTCGAGCGGATTCGCGCCGGTGTCACCGCTTGGGTGTGCGCGGCCGACCACCAAGCCTACGACCTCATCCGATGCCTTGAAAAGCGTGGAATCCGGGTGCCTCAAGACGTCTCGGTCACGGGCTTCGATGGAATCGAGGCGCCCCAAGATTGCCCCAAATTGACCACGGTGGTCATCCCGTTCCGGGAAATCGGGACGATCGGGACCCAGCGCCTGATCGAACGGGCCTCCAAACGATTCGGCTCCGCACAACATGTGCTGATCGATTGCCGTCTCAGGCCCGGTGCCACGATTGGCCCTGCCAGTTAGCGATTTCCCGTCCTCCCTTCCACTCGGCCCTGCATCAGGGCGAGCACAATGGGAATTTCACGACGCGATCTCATTGCAACATAATGCAATTTTCGCTTGTGGATGCCGCGCCCCTCCCCTATTCAAGGGCACGAACTTTCCTACCGTTCGATCAGGCAGTCTCCATCCCTTGAACACCGCCAAAACCCAAGAATGGAACTGGGCCGCGACTAGGGGGTGAACTCGCCTCCGAAATTTCAGCTTAAGATCTAACCAGCCGCCATGCGAACTCCATCCGCCTTGTGTCCACCAGCAGGACAGGCACCGCCTTCAACTCGCGTTGAGCAAACTTCCAAAGCTGCGAGCGAACGCACCACACCCTTCAGCGGCGAGGAATACCTCTGCATCCAAAATGTGGATCGAATGCTGCCGTTTCTCATGAGCGTGGCTTCGGATTCTGATCTATGGCTTTTTGTCGGCAGCAATGGGGGATTCACTGCGGGGCGTGTCGATCCGGACCACGCGCTTTTCCCCTATCAAACCGCCGACAAAATCCTCAGCCAGCCAAAATCCTGCGGCGTCACCAGCATCATCATCATCGATGGTGCCATCTGGGAACCATGGGCACCTGAATCACCGCCCGATGAAATCACCCGAAACCTCTACAAACACGTCACGGGCACCAGCGTCATTTTTGAAGAAATCAACCGCCGGTTAGGCCTTATCTGCCGGTGGACGCTGAGCGCCAGCGAGCGCTTCGGACTGGTGAGGACCTGCGAGTTAGAAAACCTAACAGACTCTCGACGCAACCTGCGGGTACTTGACGGCTGGAACCACCTTTTACCCCATGGGGTGACCCAAGAAACGTATTCGCGCTACAGCTATTTGGCAGCAGCTTACATGCGGCACGAGATCGTGGCGGGCAGTGGCTTAGGAATTTACACGCTCAACTCGGGAGTCACCGACCGTGCCGAACCTTGTGAATCACTCCGCGTTTCTTGCGCGTGGTCACTCGGCCTTGACCAGGCGACAACGCTTCTATCAGGCCAGCAGATCGACGCCTTTCGCCGCGGCCTACCCGTGACCCAAGAGTCAGCGGTGCGCGGGGTATTTGGGGCCCATTTGCTGAGTGCCGAAATCGAACTTGAGGCCGCAGCGACGTGCCAGTGGTTCATGGTGGCGGATACGGGGCTCGACCACACCGCGCTCTGGAGCCTGCATGAAAGGCTTCTTGAACCCGAGGCCCTTCAAGCTCACTTGGTGGCCGACCTCTCCGGAAATGCGCTTGCATTGAAACGACGCATCGCTGGAGCCGACGCCATCCAGCAAAGCGCTGATGCCCCTGCAAGCATCCACCACTTTGCCAACGTCCTCTTCAACTGCATGCGGGGTGGCACCCTCCACGACAACTATCATTTCCCGCGCCGTGATTTTGCCGCATTTCTCAAATGCCGCAACACCGAGCTGTTTTCGCAACGGACCGAATGGCTCAGCACGCTGCCAGACCCCTGCTCGCTCGACGGGCTGCTTACCCACGCCGCAGAGACCGCCGACCCCCACCTCGCCCGCGTTGCAGGCGAATACCTACCCATCTGCTTCAGCCGCCGACATGGCGACCCAAGCCGCCCATGGAACCGGTTTGAAATCCACACCAAGGATGCGGATGGTAGCCCGCGTTTTGCCTATGCAGGAAACTGGCGCGACATTTTCCAAAACTGGGAAAGCCTCGCCTACAGCTACCCAGGTTGCTTCGAGTCGATGATCGCCATCTTCCTCAATGCCTCCACCGCAGACGGCTACAACCCCTACCGGATCACTCGCAACGGCATCGACTGGGAAGTCCTCGAAGCCAATGATCCCTGGAGCCAAATCGGCTACTGGGGCGACCACCAAATCATCTATTTGCTCCGGCTCCTCGAAGGCCACGAACAATTCCATCCCGGCAAACTGCGCCAAACGCTCAACCGACGCACTCACACCTACGCGTGTGTTCCCTACGAGATCGCGGGATTTGACGTCCTCCGCCAAGACCCGAAAAACTCGATCACTTTCAATCAAGCCCTCCACGAAAAACTCATGACGTGGGCAGAAGCGCTCGGGGGCGATGGCAAATTGCTCACTGACGAGACGGGCCAGATCACGCTGGTCACTCTAACAGAAAAGTTGCTCGTACCATTGCTTGTCAAGCTGAGCAACCTCGTCCCCGGCGGCGGCATCTGGCTCAACACCCAGAGACCTGAGTGGAACGATGCCAACAACGCACTCGCGGGCTGGGGTCTTTCCGTTGTCACCGTTTGCTACATGCGCCGCTATCTGGCTTTCCTCGAAAAGCTCATCGGTGAGGAAGTCGCTGAATTTTCTCTATCGGAGCCAGTTGCCCAATTGCTCGCCGACCTAACAAAAATCCTGCCAGAACTCGCAGTTGAGGTCATGGACGATCTGGAACGAGGCCGTCTCACGGAGGCACTCGGACGTGCTGGGGAGAAACACCGCACGGCGATTTACACCCACGGGATCCAATCCTTCACCACCGTCAGGCATCAGGCGCTCAAGGACTTCATCTCCAAGGGCCTTGCCGCCGTTGATGCCACGCTCCGCGTCAATCGCCGCGATGGATCACTCTTCCACAGCTACAACCTGTTAGAACAACGCGGACAAAGCGCAGTCGTTCATCATCTCGATCTCATGCTCGAAGGCCAAGTCGCCGCATTGAGCAGCGGTACCCTGGATCCCGCTGAAGCGCTGAGCTTGCTGAGCTCGTTGCGTTCGAGCGCACTCTATCGTGCGGACCAACACAGCTACTTGCTCTACCCCGATCGCACGATCCCCCCGTTCCTCGAGCGCAACACACTGCCTTGCCACTGGGAAAAACAGATCCCTCACCTTGCGGAAATCGTCGGCCTTGGAGATCGAAGCCTCATCCGCCGAGACAGCCGTGGCCATGCACACTTCCATCCGGATCTAACCAATGCTCGCGATCTTCAATCGCTCATGGATCGACTGAGCACCGAGCCACGCTGGCAAGATGCCCTGTCAACCGATCGCAGTAGCTTGCTAGAGCTTTGGGAGCAGGTCTTTCGCCACCAGTCGTTCACGGGCCGAAGCGGATCCATGTTCGCCTTCGAGGGACTGGGCAGCATTTACTGGCACATGATCGCGAAGTTGCTGTTAGCCGTTCAAGAGATCTATCAAAATTCATCTAGACTTGACCCAACTTCGGTTGAATCCAACCAACTTGCGGAGGTGTATCGGGACATCAGGAATGGACTCGGCTTCACCAAGGATGCGCCCACCTATGGTGCATTTCCCACCGACCCTTATTCGCACTCCCCACGCCACCGAGGTGCCCAGCAACCCGGCATGACGGGTCAAGTGAAAGAAGAAATTCTCACCCGCCTCGGAGAACTCGGGGTTCAAATCGAGGGCGGATGCCTGCGCTTCAACCCCACACTTCTTACAACTCACGAGTTTTTCACGACCTCGCATGCATTCCACTATATCGACGTGAACGGCGACGGCCAAACGTGGAAGCTCGATCCCATGACCCTTGCGTTCACAGCATTCCAAACTCCAATCTGCTATCAGCTCGCGGACAAAGCATCCATCACGGTTGATTGCGCCGATGGCAAAGTCTTGGAAATCGACGGCAATCAGCTTCCATCCACAGTGTGCCAAGCGTTGTTCGCGCGCAACCATGTGATCCAGTCCATCACGGTCAAGCTTCCAAAAAAACTCGTCACTCATTTCTAACATCTCTATTTTCAAAAACGATGAAAGTTTCCATTCAAGAAAAAATCGGCTATGGGCTTGGCGACACCGCCAGCAATTTCATCTGGGCACTGATGATGAATTTTATCATGTTCTTCTATACCGACATTTTTGGCATCACCGCAGCGGCCGCCGGAACCATGCTTTTGTTCGCGCGCTGCACCGATGGATTCGTGGACTTCTTCATCGGCGCGGCGGCTGATCGAACCCATTCACGTTGGGGAAAATTCCGCCCCTACCTTCTTTGGCTTTGCCTTCCACTTGCCGTCGTATTCGTCCTTGCGTTTACGACACCCAACTTCAGTTCATGGGGCAAGTTGGTTTGGGCATGGACCACCTACAACTTACTGATGCTCCTCTACTCGGCCATCAATATCCCTTACGGGGCCTTGTCTGGCGTGATGACGGACGATCCCCTAGAACGCACGAGCGTCAATAGCTTCCGAATGGTCCTCGCCCAACTCGGCGGGATCGTCGCTAACTCCAGTTTTCTGCTGTTGATCAAAACCTTCGGCGGAGAAAACCAGCAACTTGGCGCCCAACGTACCGTGATCCTTTTCAGTGCAATCTCGGTCGTCTTCTTTCTCATTTCGTTCTTCTCAACCCGCGAACGAATCCACCCACCCGTCGCCCAAAAAACCAAACTTAGCGGCGATATTAAAACCCTGTTAGCGAACCGGCACTGGTTGATGATGTTTGCGGCCGGGATCATCAATATTACCTTCGCCGTGGTCCGTGGAACCGCCGGCGTCTATTATCTGAAGAGCTACCTGAAGTGGGACGACAAGCAAATCGCCACCTATTTTCTCGTTGGCGGACTCGCCATGATCTTCGGCGCCATGCTCACGAAGTTTGCAGTGCGGTCAATCGGTAAGAAATACTCATTTATCACCAGCATGGCTCTCGTCGCTCTAACCGCTATTCCGTTCTACTGGATCAAGCCCCAACAAACTGAATTGATTTTCACCTTTCAGATTCTTGGGATGATCTTCGCAGGAATCAACGCGACACTTTACTGGGCCCTCGTCGCGGATACCGCGGACTATGCGGAGTGGAAGTTCAAGGTGCGCACCACGGGGATTATTTTCTCAGCGACCACCTCGTCACAGAAGGCAGGCATGGGCATCGGTGCTGCCTTCGCTGGATGGTTGCTTAGCTACTTTGGCTACGTGGCCAATGCCGAACAGACCACCGCTTCCCTGCACGGCATCTTACTTCTCTCAAGTCTGATTCCTGCTGTAGGTCTGCTAATGCTCTCGATCTTCTTCCTGCGCTACGGCCTCGATGAGGCCACCTGCAAGACCATGCGCACCGATCTTGCCGCGCGCCGGATTTGATCTCTGGTTCGCCCGCGACGCATTCTTATATATCGCTATCGATCCAGATGTTTTTGTTCTTGATCGTCCCCTTCGCGAAGACCATCGCAGATCCATCGCACATCAAGGCGTGACATTTGCCCCATGGATAGCGGAACCAACCGTCGCCCGCTGCGGTATCAACGTCAGGCCCAATGGGAATCGTTTGCGTGCCTTTGCCTGGAGGGCCAAACTGACCTGTTGCGGCATATAACCGATAGGCGGAAGCATTCGACTGTCCTAAGTTTCCTGGGTTCTGGCAGCCATCGGCAAGGAGGATCACTTGGGTGGGTTGTGAAACTTTGGTGACATGCACCAGCGTTTCACCAGGCTTGCCGTTAGAAGTGGTATCGCGACAGACTGCGCGATTCATGGCATAGGTGAGTGGGTGAGAATTGCTATTCACTTTCACCGCGATTCTCTTATCGGGGCCGATGAACTTGCTGCGGTCCGAACGGTAGATCGGCACTCCATGCATGTAGGGATCAAAACTCTGCGCATAGGACCGATTGGCACCATTGGTGTTGTCCCATGCAGGTGGGAAAAAATTGTTGTTTTCTGACATCCAGAGTCCCGCACAACCCCCAATCTCACGGAGGTTATTCAAGGTACTCGCCGACAAGGCCGACTGCTTGGCCTTCGCCGATATACTAAACACCACTCCCGCAAGCACCGCGACAATGGTTAGAGTGACAAGGATTTCAACAAGAGTGAATCCACTCCTACGGCGCTGGGGTTGTTGGCTTGCTTTCATGGGTTTAAAGAACAGAAGAATTCATCGCATCAAAATCCGACCTAGTCGAGAAATTTAATGCAACTTACTGGTATCATTTCAGGGCAATTTATTAAAGATCAGGGGACTGCGGTGATTTTCGCACGAAGGAAACCCGCCGATCGCTGAGGAGTTACGGAGCCAATTGCGCTATTCAGCCTAAAACTCCGGTAAGACCAACCCTCATCGAGTGCGGGCAGCCCTTCCGTGAGAGGCGATAATTCAGTCACTTCTCGATCAAAGACCTTCAATTCACTCGAACCCTCCACGGTATAGGCCAACTGGCCTGCAAGCGCCGATTTCGCCGGCGACCCACTGAAAACCGCCCCATCCCGCACGGGCAGAGTCAATTCAAAACACCTTGCACCATCGATCATCCGGATCTGCGACCTCATTTTCCCTGAAATCGACGGGCGGGCTGGGTTGTCATTGATCGCATACTCTAACAGGTTACTCTGCCCATCTCCGTCAGGATCGCCACGGGCACTAAGGTCGGGTCCCGGAATTGAACTCATCTCAAATCCTCTGATCCACCGTTCATAGAGGTCATCCTCCGCTGCGCCGATCTGAACCGACCCGAACACTGCGGAATCAGACGCCCACACATTCACCCCAAACGTCTCGAATCCATACTGCACGTGACGCCCCACGCCAGGGAGCGTGTCGAGAATCAACTTAAAGACGCCGTTTGTTAGAGGGACCTGCACCGAAACGCTTGAGGAATAGTCTGGCGCGAAGTCTTTGATGAATGCGAATGAATGGTGCGCTCCAGTCAGTGTGTTTGAAAGCACATTGCCCTTAAAGACCACGGTCTTCCCGGAGAGGGTATTGGTTTTCTCGACATACATGTTGGCATCCATGATCTTATTGCCTGCTCGCCCTGGGCCGCCGCCACCCACATACCAGTAAGTCGCAGGATCGCTGATACTGTTAGGTTTCAGGATCAGGTTCGCACCCGAAAAGCTCGCACTGAGATCGGCCGTCGACCAAGTTGTGCCAAATTGATAAGCCCCGCCATCTTGAGGACGGTTCGACACATGCATGTACCCTATCCAATTTTCTACGGGTGTCACCGTCACAAACTGCGGGACCACAGGGACAAATCCTGATCGCTGATAGACCCGCACATAGTCGACCGTCATGCGTTGGGGAAATGTCGTGGACGCATTCGGATAGCCCGGCCACGCGCCTCCGACTGCTAGATTGAGCAGCAGATGGTGCGGCTTGTTGAACACCCAACGACCTCCACTCGGAAGGTCAGATGGTCGAACCGTAAAATAGGTCTGGTTATCGATGATCCAGCGGATTTCGTTCGATTCCCACTCAATCGCGAAGACGTGAAAATCGTCGGCGAGTGCTCCGCCGGCTCGGGTGAAACTTCCGCCAATTCCCCCGCTACCCGAGTAACCAGGGCCATGCACCGTCCCATAAACCGTCGAGGGAAGTGCACCGATGTTCTCCATGATGTCGATCTCCCCACAACTCGGCCAACCCACGACATCGATGTCCGAGCCAAGCATCCAGAATGCTGGCCAGATTCCTTGGCCTCTCGGAAGTTTCATCCGTGCCTCCATGCGACCATAGGTCCACGAAGCCTTGTTCTTTGTCAACAAACGTGCAGAGGTGTAATTACTTCCCGCGTAGTTTTCTTTGCGAGCCTCAATCACCAATTGCCCAGCCTCAATCCGCGCATTTTCTACACGAGTGGTGTAATTTTGAAGCTCACCATTTCCCCAACCCGAGGCACCCGTGTCATATCCCCACTTTTGAGCATCCGGCGTGCTGCCATCCGTCTGATTGAATTCATCTGCCCAGCACAAGGTATAGCCAGGAATGGTTTGTGCTCTAACGGATTCTGTTAGAGCAAAACCTAACAAAATTAAGATGGGCTTCAGCGGCAGGCGAAGAATGCGAACGAATGGTTTTTCTCTGGCCTTCGTGCTTCCATGGCGAGGTTCAAGCCTATTTTCTAGCACTTCAGGAGGCATGGATTCACGATGGAGGCGAGCTTAAATCTGTTAGAGGGGGAGAAAAAAACGGCGGCCGGTTGTACACCGACCGCCGATTGGTGAGCCATTTATTGATTCGCTGGCGTCGTCTCGATGACCTTAAAGAATGCCTTGGTCGCACCGATTGCATCGGTCTTCGACTTAGTAGAACCATCACCCGAAACCGCCGAACCGAGATTGCTCCAGTTCACCAGGTTGGTGGACTTTTGAACTTGATAAGTCCGGCCAGTAGCCGATGGCCAGCTCACCACAGCGTTGGAGCCACTGGTAGTAATGTTAGCTGCGATGGGTCCCGCCAAACGCATGTTGTCGAATGCGACGGACGAATTGGGACCCCAAAGTGGCACAAGCTTGATGCCCGTAGTCCCCGCTGGGATGGTCACAGGAAATGAATAAGTGGCCCACTGGCTACCATCGCCCGTAAGCGCTGGGTACATGTTTCCAGTGTTTCCAAGATCTGGATAAAATTCAACTTTAAGCCCACCGATGTTGGCACCAGAGAGGAGTTTCATGTCGAGTGCGAACGTGCATTTCTGACCGGCCGTTAGATTCAAGGATTCAAGCGAGAGTTGTTTGCCGCTGTTCGCCACAAAGACCGCGTACCAGGTTTCCCACGCGTTGGATCCATCGATCACCGCATAGCCACCTGGATTTCCACCGCTTGTGGGATAGCTGAACGTGTGGCCATTCGCTTGATCAGCTGCCCATTGCGCGCCATCTGCGGTCTCAAATCCTGAATTCGGAATCCCATAGACGGTTGGCACGACCACGTTGGCGTTCACAGTTGCCGACCCTGGAGAATTTGCTGGGTTCGCGTTGACGCCCTGAACCTCAAAACCATATTGGATGTGCCCCCAGCCAGTGGTGTCAAAAGTCAAATTGATCGCAGAACCTGCGGTGAGAGGATCTGAAAAGAGTTGGTAGTTGTATGAATAATCACTCGCAAATCCTTTGATGAACGCTCTCACCGTGTAGCCCGTACCAAAAGTGTAGTTGGAGATCGATGCTTTGAAATTGCAGCTATGATCCGTAAATGCCGACTCAGGGACATCCACATAGGTCGAACCGACCATCCATTTGTTTCCAGCCGCTCCAGCTCCGCCTTCACTGCGCCAATAGCCATCGCCAGGACTATTCGCGTAACAGTTGTAGTTAGCCTCCAAAACCATGCTTGAAGTACCTACCGTTGATTTCACATCTGCGACTCCCCACTGGCTGGCGAATTGATAATTATTATAGTCTGGGCCACCAGATCCATCGAGGCCGAAGACCACCATGTAACCATTTGACAGATTGCTATCGACCGTAACGATGGTGGCTTGTGATGCGCCGCTCAGTCCGAGAATGGCGGTGGTGAGGCAGCTGATTAAGGATTTTGAGACAGTTTTCATTGGGATTTTGGATTTTGGATGATTCAAGAAAACCACACCTCCTCTGGTGGAAGCATGAGCCGTGAATATGGGTTTCACGTGAAGGCTATGTGAAAGCTTGATGCCTAAATCCAATCTGTCCAGAAAATTTATGCAACTTAGTGCAACACTAGCCTGAAAAAGCCTTAAGATGCAAAATAAGTCATTGATATAGAGGTTGTTAACTAATTTTTATTTTCTGATTTTTCCTGCAAGAAAGTTTCCGATCGCTCTCTTTTGCCCAAGTTTAAGTCCATGGCACCAAAAACCCCAAGCAGATCCCCCGTTAGGTGCTGGAGATTGCTTGGGGTGAATGGGCGTCCGCTGGGCGGATTTTCGGTTAGGTCGGTTGTTCCCCGCGGGCCATGACGACCTTGCCGGTGCGAACCGTTTCGATGATGTTGAACTGCGAGAACATCGTGATCGCCGCATCGATTTTCAGGCTGTCGCCAAAAAGCATGATGATCATCGATGTAGGCGTGAGATCGACGGTTTTTCCGGAAAAATGTTCGGCGATTTGCAGCGCTTGCGAGCACTCGGTGGGTGAGCAGCGGATCTTGATGAGTACCATCTCCTTCGTCACCGAATCATCGAAGGTGTGCTCCGAGCAATGAATGACGTCGATGAGCTTGCCGACCTGCATGATGATCTGCGAAAGCCCCTCAGGATCACCGGAGATGCCGATGGTCATGCGGGAGAAATTCGCATTTCGTCCCTCGGAGACGACGAGCGAATCGATGTTGAAGCCGCGGCGTGAGAACACTTGGCAGATCCGCATGAGGACGCCTGGTTCATTGCTCACGAGGACCGAGAGCGTGTGAGAAGGGCCGCGCGGTACTGCGGGAGCGACGACGGGAGTGTCAGTGGTGACGATGGTCTGGGACATGAGATCGAGAGAGTGTATGCTGAGGTCTGGATTGGAAGCGTCGTGGATTCTAACAGATCACGTGGAACCGACGGGTTTCGCCATCTTGGTTTTCGGTGCTTCCGTGATCATGTCTTCGAGGGCTGCGCCCGCAGGAATCATCGGGAACACATTGTCGGTTTTAACGCACTCTGCATGAATGAGGATGGGGCCATCGTTGTATGCGAGGGCTTTTTCCAACTGCTTCGTGACATCGGCAGGTCGCTTGATGTGAACCGATGGGATGCCATACGC
The DNA here is from genome assembly GCA_026461385.1 of Akkermansiaceae bacterium. Classification (GTDB taxonomy): domain Bacteria; phylum Verrucomicrobiota; class Verrucomicrobiia; order Verrucomicrobiales; family Akkermansiaceae; genus Luteolibacter. The sequence continues at coordinate 2,366 of JAPJNB010000043.1, read as the reverse complement.
TGCGGCGAGTTTGCAGAAATCTGGGTTGCCGATGAGGTCCACGCCGGATGTGCGATCTTCGTAGAACAACTCCTGCCACTGGCGCACCATGCCGAGGTAGTGGTTGTTGAGCACCACGATTTTGATGGGCAGTTTGTGGATTTGCGCGGTGGCAAGTTCGAACAAGGTCATTTGGAATCCTCCGTCGCCAGAGATCGAGATCACCATCTTGTCTGGGCAAGCAAGCTGGGCACCAATCGCTGCCGGAAAACCAAAGCCCATCGTGCCCGCGCCGCCGGATGACAACCAATGGAACGACTCATGGTTCTTGTAAAACTGAGCCGCCCACATCTGGTGCTGGCCGACGTCGGTTGAAACGATCGCCTTTCCTTCGGTCAGTTGATAGAGCTCATCGATCACTTGTTGCATCCGCAGCCCACCCTGTTTTTTGTACTGAAGCGGGAACTTCTTCTTGTAGCCATCAAGCTTCGCGAGCCAGTCGTTGGTCTCAAGCGGGCCGATCTTTTCATTGATCTCCGTAAGAGCCGCCTTGGCATCTCCGACGATTTGCACGTCTGGCCGCACCATTTTACCCATTTCGGCCGGATCGATGTCGATGTGGATGATGTTGGCGGTGGCGCAGAATTTCGACGGCTGGCCGATGATCCGGTCATCAAATCGGGATCCAACATTGATGAGCAAATCGCACTCGACCATGGCCTTGTTTGCATAGGCCGTGCCGTGCATGCCGAGCATGCCAAGCGCAAGCGGGTGGGTTTCTGGGAAAACGCCTTTGCCCAGCAGCGTGGTCGTGACGGGGCAATTGAGGGTTTCCGCGAGGTGCATGAGCTCCTTGTCGGCTCGGGCAATCATGCAGCCTTGGCCCGCAAGAATCACCGGGCGCTTGGCCTTGGCGATCAAGTCCGTCGCTTGTTTCACCGATTTTGGGCAAATGGTGAGTCCGCTCGACGGATCGTAACCGGGCAAATTGAATGGCGGATTCATCTCGCCGCTAAAGGGGCCTTGAGAAATGTCCTTGGGCACATCGATCAGAACGGGACCCGGGCGACCGGTGGTCGCGATGTGATACGCTTCACGAGCGATCCGCGGCAGCGCGTTCGTGTCCTTGACGAGATAGTTGTGCTTCACCACCGGAATGGTGATGCCGAAAATGTCCGCTTCTTGGAAGGCATCCTTGCCGAGCATCCATGTCACGGTCTGACCACTGATCACCAACATCGGTACGGAATCCATCATGGCGGTCATCAAGCCCGTCACGGTATTTCCAGCACCTGGGCCAGAAGTGACCAACACGGCCGCAGGGCGACCCGTCGCGCGGGCATAGCCGTCTGCCATGTGCACGGCTCCCTGCTCGTGACGCACGAGAATGAATTTCATTTTGGTTTTGACGGTCTCGAGCGCGTCGAAAATCGGGATGGCGGCGCCTCCCGAATATCCAAAGATGTATTCGATGCCAAGATCATCGAGCGTCTTGATCAGTGCTTGGGCTCCATCCATTCGGTTTTTACTCATAAAATTAGGGTCTACGGCCAAAACATTGCAGTCGAACGGTAGTGAATCAATCAAAAACTGCGAAATTTTCGACAAGTTTGGCAAAATCCAAAAAATTCCTGACAGAAAATAGCATTTTTTTGGACAACTAGGCCATTTTCTACGAATTGATTTCAGAAATCTCGTGGTGGTACACGCGAGGCGAACCTGCTGGCTGGCCATTTCCCGGATTGCTTCCCACCCATTTTCGAGCGAGTCTCCACCGTTGGCCACGCAATCGTTCACCACAGCCCCAAGTAGGGAGGATCGGCGTCTTTGGGCGGTCGCCCTTGGGTTGTCGCTGCTGGTCAACGCCGTCGCCCTGATCGCTGCGGGGTTGGGATCTCTGCAATCGGCCAAATTTCAGCAACTCCGGCAGGTCGCCGCGCCACCACCTGCGGAGACTTCGATCACGATTTTCCCTGACATGATCGTGCCCGCGCCGCCGACGCTCGCCCCCTCCCAGGCACCACCGGCGGCTTCACCGACCCAGCCGAGGTTTGCACGGACGCATGAAAGTCAAACCGCCACGGCGCCTGAAAAACCGAAATTTCTCGGCGAGCGAAACACACGGGCCACCAGCGACCGCCAGCCCGATGCCGCAGCCCGCGAGTTGCCCTCGCAAGCAGGCGCTAAGCCCCGGGATTCCGATGATCTTGAAACCACCGAGAGCACCTATCGCGACGGATCACTTGCCGATGCCACGACGCAGGAAGCACCAAAAAAACCCGCTACCCCAGCAGGCCAAGAACCTGAAGAATCAAACGTGCCCCCGCGGGTCGAATCCAACGAGCCTAACAAAATCCGTGGCGCAGACCAGGCCCATTCCCCCCCAG
>JAPJNB010000042.1 GCA_026461385.1 Akkermansiaceae bacterium | reverse complement strand
GCTTGTTTCGAGGGGACTAAAAAGCCGATCGGGTGGTTCTCACCGCGATCGACGTCCTGTCTCTCGGCCGCCCTCTGTTGTGGCGGCCCGCGAAGCTAGGCGCCACAACCCCCACACGTCAATCCATTTTGTGATGTTTTTAGAACTTTTTTCATCCATCAACGCAAACCTCTGGTTTTTAAGCTTATTTTTCACAATTCTTGAGGAGCTCACGCCGATTTCATGGCTCTTTTTCTGTTTGTTAGGTCGTGGAATAGGTGGGAATCCATCGCTTGTGCGTCATAGGTCGACGATCTGGCAACGTTCCCGGCCGCTCTAACAAGCAGACACATTGGTTGATCGAATGGAGTGCGGATTCATGAATTGACCCTGTGATTGACCCGGTCGACGAGGGTTGCTAGCGTCCGCGCCCCGTCATGAGCTCCGCACCGAACTACAAAGACACCCTCACCCTGCCGCAAACGACTTTCCCGATGCGAGGAGATCTGGTGCAAAACGAGCCCACCCGGCTTGCAAAATGGGAAAATGACGGGCTTTACGAAAGGATCCTTGCCCGCCGCCGTTCGCAGAACGCTCCAGAATTCATCCTTCACGATGGTCCGCCCTTTGCGAATGGCGACGTCCACATGGGCACAGCACTGAACAAGCTCCTCAAAGACTTGGTGGTGAAATCAAAGACCATGGCGGGTTACGCTGCGCCGTTCATTCCGGGTTGGGACTGCCACGGTCTGCCGATCGAGTTCAAGGTGGTGAAAGAAGCTGCAGGCCTTGAGCCCGCCGAGATCCGCCGACGCTGCACGGACTTTGCCCTCAAATTCATCGACCTGCAGCGGGGGTCATTCCGTCGCCTCGGCGTCTTCGGCGATTGGAACAGCCCATACCTCACGATGAACCCAAGCTACGAAGCGAGCATCCTGAGGGTTTTTGCGAAGCTGGTGAAAAATGGTTCGATCTATCAGGCGAAGAAGCCAGTTCAGTGGTCCTATGGTGCCCAAACCGCACTGGCTGAGGCAGAAGTCGAGTATGCTGACAAGGAGAGCCCAGCGATTTTCGTCAAGTTCCCACTCGTCACTGGCGAGCTCGCGGGGATTGCCAGCATGGTCATCTGGACCACCACCCCATGGACGCTTCCTGCCAACCTCGGCATCGCATTGCATCCGGAATTCACCTACATCGTCGGGAAATTTTCTAACGGAGACCGCAAGGAGACCTTCGTGATCGTCCGCGAACTCATCGACGCCTTTGCGAGCAAAACCGGGTTTACCCTCACCGAGACGCTTCATGAAAGCAAGGGGCGCGCTTTTGACGGGCTTGAAGCCAAGCACCCATTCCTCGACCGGACATCCAAGCTGATCCTTGCCAACTTCGTCACCACCGAGACCGGCACGGGTGCCGTTCACATCGCACCAGGACATGGCTCAGACGACTATGTTGCCGGCCAGCAGAATGGCCTCGCCGTGCTTTCCCCAGTCGACGATGCCGGCAAATTCACGGCTGAAGCAGGGCTCGACGAGCTTGTCGGCCTGCATGTATTCAAGTCTAACGACCGCATCATCGAAATCCTAACCGAAAGCGAATGCCTGTTAGGTCGCGAAGTCTACAAACACTCCTATCCGCATTGCTGGCGGTCAAAAACCCCAATCATTTTCCGAGCGGTCGAACAGTTTTTCATCTCATTAGAAACACTCCGCGGTAAGGCATTGGAGCAAATTGATCAAGTCGAATGGCTTCCTGCTTGGGGCCGCAACCGGATCTATGGCACCGTTGAATCACGTCCCGACTGGTGCATCTCCCGCCAACGCACTTGGGGTGTGCCACTCCCTGTTTTCTTCGATGAAAACGGCGCCGCCATTCTCTCTGCCGAGCTCGCATCGAAAGTCGCTGACCTCGTCGAAAAGGAAGGCACGAACATCTGGTTTGAAAAATCCGATTCCGAGCTTGCCGAGCTGTTAGGACTGCCTGCTGGAGTGAAAAAATGCCGCGACACGCTCGATGTCTGGATTGATTCCGGCTGTTCCCACGCAGCGGTGCTCGATGCCCATCCACAACTCCACTGCCCAGCGGATCTCTATCTCGAAGCGACCGACCAACATCGTGGCTGGTTCCAGAGTTCATTGATGCTTAGTGTCGGCTATCGCGGCGCTGCCCCTTACAAGACGGTCATGACCCACGGCTTCGTTGTGGACAAGGACAAGAAAAAGCTCTCGAAGTCCGAGGCCGAAAAGGCTGGAAAACCCATCGATGCCGCGCACTTCTACAACCAATACGGTGCAGACATTGTTCGCCTCTGGGTTTCCTCCGTGGACTGGCAAAACGAGGTGCCATTCGGCGAAGAACTCTTCAAGCAAGTCGCCGAGCCCTACCGCCGCCTCCGAAACACGCTGCGAATCCTGTTAGGAAATCTGGATGGTTTCGACTCGCAGACCGCGCCCGCAGAACCCGAATATACCCTGATCGACCGCTGGATTCTTGAACGTCTCCATGAGGTCGTTGCCGAGTGTCGCAAGGCATACGAGACCTATGAATTCCGCAAGGTTTTCAACTCGCTGAATCAATTCTGCACTGCGGACCTCTCTGCCATCTACATCGATGCAACCAAGGACCGCATGTACTGCGATGCGCTGGATTCGGGCCGCCGCCGTGCTTCCCAAGCAGCGATGCATGAGATTTTCACGAGCATCGCCAAGCTCCTTGCGCCGATCCTCGCGTTCACCGCAGACGAGGCATGGGAGCACGCAGGCTTCACTACCGGAACCATCCACGAGCAAGATTTTCCCGATGCAAATCCTGCATTTGCGCCTGGGACGGCCACCCAGCAAGCTACCCGGCTATTTGAAATCAAGTACGCCATCCAAACCGCCATCGAAAACCGCATTCAGGCCAAGGAATTCAGCCGCAACAACGAGGCCGATGTCACGATCACCCTGCCCGCCAGCGATGCCGCCTTGCTGACGATGCTCAATGACCGCGATTTCGCCACCGAGTTCTTCATCATTGCCGGCCTCACCGCATCCGTGGGCGAAGAACTCACGACCACCGCTCGCAAGACCGACCTCCAGCTCTGCCCGCGCTGCCGCAAACATGAGCCTCTGCAAGAAAGCGGACGATGCGAACGCTGCGATCATGTGGTACGCTGAGCGGTATTGATCAAACACGCACATGGTCCAGATGAATTCGGTCTCGTGAATTCTAACAGAACATCATCATTCATGAACTTCAGACATCTTGCACTCTTGCTGACCCTACCGCTGTACGCCCTTGATCAAGCCACCAAGTTCTGGACGGTCGCCCATTTCGCGGATCCTCTGCCAGGGCAATTCTCGACGACCGATCCCATGATCGAGGTCATCCGTGGGTTTTTCTATCTGACCCGCGTGCACAATCAAGGGGTCGCATTTGGCTTTGGCAATGGCACCCCATGGGCCCCGATTGTTTTCATGCTCGTGCCGTTGGCTGCTCTAACCGCCATCCGGATTTTTTGGAAAAAGGGTGCCTTCAATCACCCATTGTCCAAGACCGCCGTGGCGCTACTGCTTACGGGGATTCTAGGAAATCTAACCGACCGACTTGTCCAAGGATTTCTCCTCGCCGAGTTCAAGTCCGCCAGCGCGTGGCAGCGTCTCACCGAGGGGTACGTGGTCGACTTCATCTCGGTCAAGTTGCCAATCTACGATAAAATTGTGCCTGCAAGCCATGGTTGGTGGCCCGCCTTCAACATTGCAGACTCCTGTGTTTGTATCGCAGCCTTCCTGCTTTTTATCGGCGGGATGATCGATGACAGCATCGCCCGAAAAAGCCCAGCGGCTTGATTGCACCCAGCCCTTCCCCGCTACCCCGCTTCCTATCAGCGGACCCTGCGATCTATCATTTTCTCAAGGGCTTCGCGTGTCCAGATTCGACGAGCGATCCAACGCTCGAACTTTTAAAATCATCGCTTTGGATTTCTTGATGATCGGGGGCATGATACTAAATGTGCCGTAGTTTTCGGATTGACGCTACCATATGTGCGACTATCTTGAATTTCGTTTCCGATATCATCCTCATTTCCATTCATGCGTTGCGTTCAATGTGGCTCCATTAAGGACAAGGTCCTCGACTCCCGCTCCTCCAAGGATGGGACGAGTATTCGCCGTCGGCGTGAGTGCTTGAAGTGCACCTATCGCTACACCACCTACGAGCAAATCGAGCGGACCGAATTGCGCGTGGTCAAGCGGGACGGAGCACGCGAAGCACTCAACCGCGAGAAGCTCATGAGCGGGCTGATCAAAGCTTGCGAGAAACGCCCTGTGCCGATGGACAGTCTGGACCGCGCAGTCGAGGAAATCCTAACCGATCTTCACAAGGATCACGTCAGCGAGGTGCCATCCGCCATCATCGGAGGCAAGGTGATGGACAAGCTGCATCAAATCGATCCCGTCGCCTACGTCCGCTACGTGTCCGTCTACCGTCAGTTCGAGGACGTGAACGGATTCATTGCAGAGATCCAAGCTCTGTCTCGCCGCGCCGCGCGCGATCCATTTCAACGACGGCTTTTCAAAGACTAACATTCATTGTGATCTCCCTTATCGGCAATCGACCCGCCCTCCAGATCGGACGCTACCAAGTGATCGATTACGACACCGCGTGGCTGGATCTCGCGTTGCAACGCGCAGCCACCGCAGCGGATCATCAAGACTTCCCATTCATCGAGGACATCCGGCGCGGGGTCGTGAAGTACTTGGAAACCAAGTGCCCGCTCAAATTACTGGATTTGAACGACCTCTTCGAAAGGGTTCGAAAGATGTTAGTGAAAATCGGTTGTGAGCAAATCGCCGAGAAACTTGAACCCCTTGCGCCGCCCATCACCGTGTCGCTCGTTCGCGCAGCGATGGAGGCCGGAAACGGCTTCGAGCTCGCATTTTTTGAAACGTTACGCTTCGAACTCGGTGATCTGCGGACCTCAGGAGCCGAAGAAATTCGCTTTGTGGGTCTTCGTGAGAGCTCGATGATCCTGCGCGGCTCCGCCAAGTGGACTCGCGACTGCGATGCGATTCTATCCGAAATTCAGGCATTCCTGAAAGGCTGGGATCGCGATCAATCCGTCGCTCACCGGAAGCTAAAGCTCTGCCTGGAAGGAGACGCGTGACCGTGCTGGATCAATCCACCTGAGCCACCGCAAGGGCAGCGATTCCCTCTTTCCGGCCGATGAAACCCATGGTCTCGTTCGTCGTTGCCTTGATGCCAACTCGTTCGGGCGCAATTCCCAAGGCCTTGCCGATGTTTGCGCGCATGGCGTCCCGGTGTGGCAGGACCTTCGGAGCCTCCGCGATGAGGGTGGAGTCCACATTGATAATCGTTAGGCCCGCCTCATCGGCAAGCTGCCGGCATTTCACTAGAATTTCTAACGAACAGATATCCTTGCATGCTTCATCACCAGGCGGGAAAAAATAGCCAATGTCTGGCTGCCCCATCGCGCCTAACACCGCATCTGCGATCGCGTGGCAAAGCACATCCGCATCGGAATGACCTGCAAGCCCGTGGCTGTGCGGAATGTTCACGCCGCCTAGGATGAGTGCACGGTTTTTAGCAAATGCATGAACGTCGTAGCCAATGCCAGTCATGATGGTGTTAGAGTTTGGGATTGAGTGATCGGGTGGATTCCTTGGTTTTGAGAAACCCTTTCAAAGAATTTCGCCGAGCGGGATCTTGCCATTGCTGGCAACGATTGACCAAGCATCCGCATAACCTGCAACTGCTGTTAGATCAACCTTACCGCCCGCGGTCTCAACGAGGAGCTGGCCGGCGGCGATGTCCCAAAGCGAGATCCGCGACTCGATGTAGGCGTCCAGTCGTCCAGAGGCGATGTAGGCCATGCCAAGCGCGGCGGAACCCATCATGCGCATTTTTCTGGCTTTGAGTGAGGCGCGGTGAAATCGCTCGATGCCGGTTTTCAGAGCCGCTTCGTCTTTGCCGCAGCCCACAAACAGAATCGACTCCGCGAGCGTGTCCCGCTTGCTGGTCTGAATCGGTCGACCATCTAGCATTGCAGGTCCACCTTTTTCCACGGTCCATGTTTCACCCACCATGGGATCATGAATCACGCCCACCACGATCTCGCCCGCGATGCGAAGGGCGATGGATACGCAGAAATGAGGAATCCCGTAGAAGAAATTCACCGTGCCATCGATGGGATCCACGATCCATTGGCGATCAGAATCTTGATTCCCCGCGATGCCCTCCTCGCCGTACAGCGCATCTCCCGGACAAGCACCGAGAAGGATGCCGGTGATGAGGTCTTGTGACTCTTTGTCGAGTGCGAGCTTGATGTCGTGGTGGGTCGCCTCATCCACGGTGGCGTCGCTGCCGAAGTGCTGGCGCAAAAGTTTTCCCGCTTCAAGGGCGGCATGGGTAGCAAGTTCGAGATCGGTCATGGTGAGTTGCGTGATGCTTTTGGTTAGAAAAATTGGAAGTCTTCAAAGGGTGGTGGCGAGATGGTTGCATTGCCTCACTGGCGTGCTGCATGGACTTCAAGGATCGCCTGAACCAGTCGATGAGCAAGGTCGTGCTTGGTCGCGCGAGGCCATGTTTCGGTATGATCCCTAAAAACGAGGATGACCTCATTTTGGTCGGAGTCAAAGCCGATCCCCGGCATCGAGACGTCATTTGCAATGACAAGGTCGCATTGTTTGCTCATCAGCTTCTGGCGAGCGTTCCGTTCGAGATCTTGAGTCTCAGCCGCGAAGCCAATGAGAGTGCCTGAAAACCCGAGTGGCTCGCGAGCGGATCCGAGAATGTCCACCGTTCGGGTGAGCTCGAGCGTGAGGGTCGGCCCAGCCTTTTTGATTTTATCTGGGCTGGCATGGGTGGGCGAATAGTCAGCGACGGCTGCCGCAAAAATCGCGAGCTCCATGCGTCCGAGCGAATTCGATACCGCATCGTGCATTTCAGCGGCAGTCTCGACGGGAATGAAATCCACAAGCTCAGGCACCTCGAGGTGCGTCGGTCCCGAAATCAGCAACACCGAGTGGCCTTCGTGGGCGAATGCCGCCGCAAGCGCGTAACCCATTTTCCCAGATGAACGATTTGTTAGAAATCGGACAGGGTCGATGGGCTCACGGGTCGGACCGGCGGTGATGAGAATTTTCACAGGCGGATTCTGGAGGGAAGGCAAAAAGACGCAAGCGGAACGACACGAGGGATGCCCCCGATCAAGAACAAAAGGCCCGCCATGGAAGCAACCAAGGCGGGCCTCATCGAAGCAAATCGGTTATTTTGTTTTTTTCGGAGCCACTGCGGGTGCGGGTTTTGCAGCTGGAGTCGGTGCCTTGTCCGACTTGATCTTCTGAAGCTCGCTTTTTGCAGCCTCCTTCTGAGCCTCATCCAGTTTGCCTGAGATTTCAATGAGCAGCGTGTTCGCTTCTTTTTCTCCGCGCTCTTGCGCCAAAGCGGCAAGTGCCCACGCCTTCACTGGATCTGCCTTTGTGCCAAGCCCCTCATTGACGAGCCGAGCAAGCGCAAGGGTCGAAGGCCCGTGACCTTGGTTTGCGGCGAGCGTGTAGAGTTGGCCGGCAGTCTCAATGCTTTGAGTGAGTCCAGCAGCGCCACGTTCGTAGAGGGCCGCTAGATTGGTTTGCGCTTGAGCATTTCCTCCCTGTGCTGCGCGAGACAACCAGGCAACTCCAGCAGCAGAATCCGCCGCCCCGAGTTTGCCAGAAAGGTACAAGAGCCCAAGCTCGTTTTGCGCCTCGGGAAGACTCCCGCTGGCAGAGGCGAGAATGTACTTGTAGCCCGCAAGCAGATCCGGCTTTTCAGCTGCGAATGCCTTCACCGCGAGCTTGAAATTTGCGATCGGGTTGCCACTTTCTGCGACCTTCTGCAGCAAGGCGTAGCCGCGCGTCTCGTCTTTCTCCACCCCTTTGCCCTGGATGTAAAAATCCGCAGCGCGAAGGGTGCAATCGACCTGACCGGCATCCTTACCGCGCTCATATTCCTTGAGTGCTGACTTAAGATCTTTTTTTACATTCTCCTCATAATCGCCCAAAGCGAGGTATGCCGCGTAGTTTTTCCCCTCGATCGCCTTCTTGAGCCACTCGCGGCCCTTGGCTTCATCTCTTAACTTCTCATCTCCACCGAGCAACCGGGAACCAAGAGCGGCCATCGCTCCAAAATCACCTAACCCTGCGGCTTTACCGTAAATTGCAAATGCCTTGGAATTATCCTTCAGCTCAGGAAAACCAAATTGACCTTCGTAGAACCGCGCAATCAACAAGAGCGACGTGATGTCACCCGCATCGGCGGCTTGGTTCCACCAAAAAATCGCCTTGTCAGGGTCAGCCGTTGGCGACAATCGCCCCCGCAGGAAAGCCTCACCCAGAATCCGACCTGCCACGGTCGGGTCATCTTTGGCAGATTTCTCAAGGGCCGTACGAGCCTCGTTACGCTCCTCTTCCTTGTCGGATGCGAGCAAGATAAATGAGAGCCGATACGTCGCATCGTTTTGTTTTCCAGCCGAAGCCTTGCGGTAGAACTCGAGAGCCTTTTCGCGAGAGGCCTCAAAACCCTTGCCCGTCTCGTAAGCAAACCCCATGAGATAGAGCGCATCCGCATTCCCCTGCTCGGCTAAAGGTTGCGCAAGCCCGATGGCTTTCGCATAGCGCCCAGCTTGAAACGCCTCAACGGCTTCCTTGGCTGGCCCTGAGAGATTGGTCGCTGCCGTGGCCGAGTTGGCGGCATCTTGAGCAAGGGAAATCGCGGCCCGGGACTGCGTACTGAATGCTGAAAGCGCTAAAAACAACAACAGCGGAGTGATTCGGCGTGGTGACATTTACAGAGGGTAATGGCGTGATGCTCTCGGATGCAAGAACGATTTCGGGCCCAAATCCACCAAAATTCGGCGGGATTTACCTGCCACGCCCCATGCGAACCCATCCGGCACGACCCCAGCGAGGTCTTCATTTACCAGTGGCAGTTCCACCACCTCTCGGTTTAAGCTCCCTCCACTGCCCTGCGGCCACAGCAACTTTCTAAACGGCGATCCGCCAAATCTCCCACCATCATGCAAGTGCCCGACACCATTGAAATCCGCCGCCTCGCCGTCACATCGTGGATCGGTGTCCCCGCCGACGAACGCGCTGCACCTCAAACGTTATTCGTCACACTCCGACTCCGAACCTCTCGAGGGTTCACTGGACTGGCCGATCAAATCAATAACACCGTGGACTACCATGCAGTTGCAGTAGAAGTCGAGTCCCTCGCTGCCGCCAAACCGCGTCACCTCATTGAGACACTTGCCCTTGAAATCGCCGATCATCTTTTAAAAAACCACCCCCTTTCCCACATCGCGGTCTCGATCGAAAAACACATTCTTCCTAACACCGAGTGCGTCGCCGTTCACCTCGAGCGTGGTCGCTAAGCACCCACGCGCCCCGCAAACCACTGCTATGCTTAAACAACAACGCGCCGATCACGTCCGACAACGCCTCGCAGAACTTTATCCTGAGACCCCGATCCCGCTCGATCACCAAAACGCATACACCTTGCTGATCGCGGTGCTGCTCTCAGCACAATGCACCGATGTTCGCGTCAACCAAGTGACGCCAGCACTTTTCAAACTTGCAAGTGATCCTAACAAAATGATGCGGGTGCCCGTGGATCGAATCAAAGCCATCATCCGTCCATGCGGGCTGTCCCCACGGAAATCCGCCGCAATCTCGGAACTTTCTAAAATCCTAGTCGAACAACACGCAGGTCAAGTTCCAGCCGACTTTGCAGCACTCGAGGCCCTCCCTGGCGTCGGCCACAAAACCGCCTCAGTGGTGATGGCTCAAGCCTTCGGTGTCCCTGCGTTTCCGGTCGACACCCACATCCACCGCCTCGCAACCCGATGGAAGCTCACCTCTGGGAAAAACGTCACGCAGACCGAGCGAGACCTCAAAAAGCTCTTTCCTCGCGACACCTGGAACCGTCTCCACCTGCAAATCATCTTCTACGGCCGCGAGCATTGCCAAGCACGCCGATGCAATGGCAAGAGCTGCCTGCTTTGTCGCGAACTCTTCGGAAAAAACTAACCAAATGGACTCCGATTCATGGACGCGAGGCCAACGTTGGGTCAGCGATGGCGAGCCCGAACTCGGCTTAGGGAAAATCCTCACCCGCGGCAACGGACGGATTCAAATCGAGTTCCCCGCCGCAGGCGAATCCCGCACGTATGCCACCGAGTCCGCCCCACTGCGGCGAGTGAAATTCATGCCAGGCGACCGAATCCAAGACCAGACCGGCAAGGAAATGACCATCACGAGTGTGCGGGAAGATCGCAATCTACGGATCTACCAAACCCATAATGGCGAAATCTCCGAGGAAAACCTCGCGGACACCATGAGTTTCAGCAAACCGGAAGAGCGCTTGTTTGGCGGTAAGCTGGACGATCATGCCGACTTCGACTTGCGCGGCGAAGCGCTGCGCCGAAGGGCAGAAATGCGCGCCTCGCCCATCCAGGGCCTTGCGGGGGCACGCATGGACTTGATTCCCCATCAACTTTTCATCGCGGACGAGGTCACCCGCCGCCCTCAGCCGCGGGTTCTGTTAGCCGACGAGGTCGGGTTGGGAAAAACCATTGAAGCCTGCCTCATTCTCCACCGCCTCATTCTAACAGGTAGAGCCGACCGCGTCCTCATTCTCGTTCCAGAACCACTCATCCACCAATGGTTTGTCGAACTGCTTCGCCGCTTCCAACTTTCCTTCAGCCTGTTTGACGAGGAACGCTGCGAGGCAATCGAACAGGGCGACCCAGGCTGCAATCCCTACCTCGACAGCCAATGGGTCCTAGCAAGCATCGATCATCTCGCCGCCAATCCACTCCGCACCGCACAAGCCCGCGAGGCAGGTTGGGAAATTCTCGTGGTCGACGAGGCGCATCATCTTGAGTGGTCACCCGAGGCAACCAACCCCGCCTACCAGTTAGTCGAATCCTTAGCGGGGACCATCCACGGCCTTTTGCTTCTCACCGCCACGCCCGAACAACTCGGACCAGAAGGGCATTTCGCTCGACTAAAACTGTTAGATCCCGACCGATACCGTGACCTTGAAACATTCCGACTGGAGACCCTGCAGTACGAACGAGTGGCCGACGCGGTCGACCTGCTCTCCTCAGGGGCCGCGCCCGATCAGTCGATTCGGACGATCATTCGCGGGCGACCGCGGCTCGAGCAACGCTTTGAGGATCTAATCGAAGGACGGCCTTTGGCACGCGAATGCCTGATCGCTGACCTTCTCGACAGCTTTGGACTCGGTCGGGTCATGTTTCGCAACACTCGTGCCATGCTCGGCGGCTTTCCATCGCGCGAACCTCGAATCGTACCAACCGCCGACAAACTCACCTGGCTCGTCGATTTGCTAGAAAAACACGAAGGGGAAAAGATTCTCGTGATCACCAAGACCCGCACCGACGCCGAAGAGATCCTCGAACATTTGCTGACCGCCGCCGGAGTCGCCGCAGCCCTGTTCCATGAAGATCTCACCCTGCTCCAGCGCGACCGAAATGCAGCGTTCTTTGCGGAACCTGAAGGTGCACGGATTCTCGTCTGCTCAGAAATCGGCAGCGAGGGAAGAAACTTCCAATTTGCAAGGCACCTCGTGCTTTACGACCTACCCGACGATGTCGATCTGCTAGAACAACGCATCGGTAGACTCGACCGGATCGGCCAACGAGGCACCATTCACATTCACGTACCCTATCTGCCCTCAAGTACCGAAGAGGTCAGGGTCCGCTGGCTCAATGAGGGACTCGATGCGTTCCGCACCAGCCTGCGTGGAGCCGCCGAGATTCAACGAGAACTGGCAATTGAATTCGAAGAAGCGCTCGATGACCACTCGCTGTTAGATTCCCTTATCGACCATACCCAGGCGCTTAAAAAACAAGTCTCGGAACGCCTCGCCCGTGGACAAGACCGCCTGCTCGCTCTGAGCTCGCACCAAGTTGATCAGTCAGCGCACTTGGTAACAAACATCCACCAGTGGGATCAAAACCATGACTTCGAAGAATTTATCCTTCGGCTTTTTGAGTTTTCGGGTTTGCACATCGAAGACCTCGGTGACCGGCGGTATTTCCTACGTCCAGGCGGCTTGAAATCCGACGCATTTCCCGCACTCCCTCAGGATGGAATGACCGTGACACTGAACCGCCAGCGCGCCTTGGAGCATGAACTGGAATTGTTTCTAACACTCGACCACCCCATGATCCGCGGCGCACTTGACCTCATGCTCGCCTCACCCAATGGCAACGCAACGTTCGGCGTCTGGGACTCAACGGGAGAAAAAATAATCTTGTTAGAGTCTTGGCTCGTAATTGAGTGCATCGCACCCGCAAAACTCCATGTGGATCGCTTCCTGCCGCAAACCCCACTGCGGATCATCGTTGATCACGTGGGCAATGACCTCACGGACGAGGATTTCTTTGCCCACCCGCCACTGCGCAAAGGTGACCCCAGCTCCCTGCTGAGGAATGAAAAATTGAAACGCACGTTCCTCCCGTCGATGTTAGAAAAGACACGCGCGATCGGTGATCAAAAAAGTCACGAGGTCATCCAAGATGCCCTTCATCGAATGCACCGCGAGACGTCACTCGAAATTGCTAGATTGCGCGACCTTGCAGAGGTGAACGATCACATCAAGCCGGAAGAAATCTCAACGCTTGAGGCGAGGCAGTCCGAGCTCGCATCCGTCATCTCGAATGCCAGGCCGCGCCTTGACGCCGTGCGTATCATTTGGAAGGCACCTCTTTAGAACGTTCAGTGAATGGTTCCTCAAGAAGCCCGAGACTCACTTCGGCACAAACCGGCAGATGGTCGGATGCCACAACCGCCGTGAGTGTGTCCGGACGATCGACCGCATCAACTCTGAAGTGACGGCTGACAAAGATATGGTCAATTCTCATCATGGGCCTAACGGATGAAAACGTCGCTCGAGGCTTTTGCCCAGAAGATACCTGCTGAACATCAACCAGTCGCTGACTCAATCGCTTAAATACTTTGGACCGAGGCCCTGAGTTGAAGTCACCACACAGAATGACGGGCTCGGCTTCAGGAATCCCCCCTAACCATTTGCTTCCTAACAGATGCTCAACTTGCAAGCGTTTCTCTCGCCGCCCAAGCCCAAAATGCGTGTTGATAAAATGAAGCGGCAAGCAGCCCTCCAACTCGATCCGAACCCAGATCGCCCCACGCGCCTCTCGGAAAATCATGCGCTTCGCCCCCGTCAGGTGATCAGCCTTCACCACCTTCAACGGGTACTTTGAGAAAATCGCAATCCCATAGCACTCGTGCTCCTCCTCGAAAACCGCATGAAAGACATGATCCATGCGAAGGTGGTCGGCAATGACTTGAGACTGGTCAAGCATCCCACTTCGCGCACGATGAACGTCGAGTTCCTGTACCGCGATGATGTCAGGATCAAATTGATTCATCACCCTCGCGATCCTCTCCGGGCGGATCTTTCCATCAACTCCACGACAACTGTGGATGTTGTAGGTCATCACCCGAAATGTTAGATTCTCATTGCGGACTGGGCGTTCAGGTACGCACTCATCTCGCTTACCGTCCCGTCCGAGAAAGTGCCGCGCGACATCGCGCAGGTCAACACCCCTCACCCTGAGCCGCGTCACTGGAAGATGCGCCATGTGCCAACGATAAATCCGGTCTGGAATCAGCAAAAAACCTTCTGTCTCGCGCCGTCCAGGACCACCATGTCCACCACTTTCCATCGCAAAACTAACAGGAGCCGATCGTGGGTTCCAACCGCTCATCACAAAGTCCCCTGCATCATGATGCCGACACAGCGCCACAAGATCCTCCGACGCTTCGTCTGGGAACGGATGATCATTTCCAATCACCTCTTTGGAATTAGCCGGCAAGTCCCACACGCCCTCAGCGTTGTAAGCTAGCACCTTGCCATCAAGTTTGGTGGTTAGCACGAGCGGAATACCAGCAACTTTAACTAGATCTTTAGCATAGCTATCCATCTCTTTTTCTGTTAGTTTATCAGGCAAATACAAGTGACCCACTGGCCCCATCGCTGTTAGGACAATCTGGCTTTTTGGGTCGGGCGCCGCCATATGGTCCCTGCATTTCGGCGTCATCCCAAGATATTGTCGGCATGAATCAATCGACCTCGCAACAACCTCCGGCATGCGACTCACCCACAACTCCCGATGTTCAAGCGGACCACGCCCAAAAACTTCCTTTACTGCATCAGCGACCGTCCGCCCATGGAGAACTTCAAATGCGGTGGTGCTCTCCTGCCCATGATCTGAATAGACGATCCATTCGTAATCTCGACGATTCGACCGCTCGGCCACGCGACAGATGTCGCGCACTGCCCGATCAATCCCCTTCAACGTCCAATGGGCAAAGATCGAGCCCGGTCCCCGGCGATGCGCTTGTTCATCATAACCCAAGAAATTGGCATGAATGACTTGTACACCAGTCTCCACATCAAACATCACACGAAACCGAACGAGTTCTCTCAGCACGATGCTAAAGAAGACCCGTGCGGGAATGAATGCCAACTCATGATAGAGTTTGCCCTGCTCATAAATTCCTCTCATCGCATCAAAAATTGCGAGGAAGCATTCGAGTAGGAACAAAGCAACCATCCTAACGACCCGAGGTGCATAAATAAACCCAAGCAACACCCACTTCAGTGGGTGCTGACGTCGGAGCACTTCACGAAGCGCGGTGTCCTGCGAACAATACCGTGAATCATCTGCACCCGCGCGATAGATGTCCAAATATGCACGTCCACCTCGCAGCAAGGGTTCGGCACATTTCTTCTCTAGCTCTAACTGAATGCTAGCCGCCGCTGTCGATTCATACATCCGAAAAACTTTTCCTGACTTACGATTGAGAAATTCAAAAGCTGGTACCGCCGTCCGCACGCCAAAAAAAATTTCCCCCTGAACCGCTGGGGTAGTCGATGGTACTCCTGAATAAAAGCTCTCCAAAGTGAAATGCTTGCGTCGAATCAGACGAGCAAGAAACGGCAACCTTCCCTCAGCAATCGCCCGATTGAATTCCTCCCTCGAAAGGCCGTCGATCTGGATCATGATCAGTCCCGGCTCATCACCCACCATGGTGGGTTTCCTGATCCCAAGAATCCGCGCAGTCCAGCCGGTTCGGCTAGTTTCTCGCCGGATCCATCTCACTAGAGTTCCGATGCGGCTAATCAAGGTGAGCTTTGGTTGCTTGCGTTTCCACCACAGCGGCCGCTCCCGCCGAGAGCTTTTCGACGAACAAATCCCACTCGATCTCGATGCCGGATAGGAGGCGATCCCATGCTGTTAGATTTAACTTTCTCTTTCGCCCATCATGAGCGATGAGCTTTTCATAGCACTCAATGACGCACTGCACACAGGTCTTGGCACCGTATTCTGCAGCAGTTTCCTTAGATTTTTGTTTGAAGTACTTTAACAATTCGGAATTTCGAATTAGCGCCCCAATCACTAAAGCGAATTCATCGGCAGTGGCCTTGCCATTGAGAAGTAAGCCGTTTTCATCATGCCTGACGATCTCCCGCACCCCAGGGCCGTCAAGTGCCACCACGGGAATTCCGGCCGCCATTGCCTCCGCCAACACGAGCCCCTGCGTCTCGGTTTGTGAGGCAAACACAAAGCAATCCATCGCCGCATAAGCATCTGCCAAATCTTGGCCAGTGAGCTTCCCCACCGCATGGATCTGACAGTCCGATGCCTTCTGCCTGAGGATGTCCATCATGTCTCTGTGATGCTCCCCATCACCCACCACTAGAAAAACCGCAGATGGATCATCGTGCAAGGCCGTGGCCACCGCATCTGCTAGAAACAATACGTTCTTCTCCTTCGCAAGGCGACCAACATGGCCAATCACCATCGCCTGTTGGGGAATGTTGATCGTCTGGCGAAATTGCAGTGAATCGCCATTTGCGAAAAAATCAATGTCCACCCCAGTTGGTATCACCTCAATGGGTGTGATAACCCCCCGCTCCCGAAGCAACCTCGCGATACTACCACTCGGCGCGATAACTTGGTCACATAGGTTGCAATATTCGGTGCCTAACTGGATCACGACACGCTTCAGCGCAGTGGAATCAAGCGGCACATAGTGTGTGTAACGCTCGTAGAGCGTGTGATGGGTGAAAACGATAGGCACTTGCATTTTCCATGCTTCCCGCAACGCCGCATCTCCTAATAGAAATGGGTGGTGACTGTGAATCACGTCCGGTTTAAAATCTTCGATGAACTCACGAATCAAGTTAGGCACAGGGATTCGCATGGAAAAATCGCTACCATTGAAATTTTGGACTGCGGGAACTCGCAACACATCGGGTGCCGATTTCTGACCTAAGAACGTCGGTGCGATGACCTTCACTTCGTGGCCAGCCGTGCGGCAAGCATCCTCTAATGTTTTAATGGATCTCGCCACCCCCCCGACGTGCGGGAGGTAGGTATTCGTGAACATGGCGATTTTCATAATTTTTTAAGTGGAAAAACACGTTCTAACAAATTGCTGGATTGCGTTTCGAAGCCAGGCACGGAAATCATAATGCGTGGGGGATCCCCTCGCCAATGAGCGTCCAAATGCAAGCAGGCGTGGTCGATTCGAATACTGACTGGCCCCCAAGCGGTCTGGGTCGGGCCGAAGCGAATCTCCTCACCACTCGCCAACCACTCCGGCAGAATCCCAGATCCGATGATGAGCGATTCAGCCTCCTCTCTAACGAAACAATTTCGAATCATCATGATCCATTCACCCGCCGCCCATCCATGTTGCCCATCGCCCATGCAGCCCCCGAAAGTCTGCGGATGGATCGCTTCTGGCCATTGGCCGGTTGGCGATGCAAGCTCAGCCACTCGGCGGATTAGATCACCAAAACGAGGATCGCCCTTGCGTAACAGGGATTGAGCGAGGTCAAGTGTTAGATAGGCGTTGATTCCCGAGTGGATCATCTCTTGGAAGAAGCCACCCCGCTGAAAGCAATGTTCGATGAGGAACTCTAACGTTTTCATGATTCTTGCATCGCCTGTTGGATAGAGTTGCAGCGGGTAGTCTGCCACCATCGATCCGATTGCACCTGCATCCATCCGCCTGCCGGGCGCTGCAAGAAATGCGCCATTGCTCCGAGTCGATGGAATCTCAGTGATGCAAGATTCAATACTGTTAGAAAATTCTTCCGCCAGTGTTTCAGCATCCGAGGCCGCATCATCGTCGCCAATGCTACGCCAGTAGTTTGCGATGTCTCGGAGGCCACCCAGTGCCCAAAAGTTGTCCCAAAAGTAGAAATCATTCGGCCCGAGATGTTCCGCACTGAATCCAGCTGGTAATAGTCCACTCGCATGACAGCGTTTATTCCGGAGCCAACGAGCCCCCTTGCGGATCGCCTGTTCGACCTCTTTCCCAAGTCGTGTCCCGGTCATGCTGGCGTAACGTGCCGCGATCCAAAGCACCTGCCCATTAGAATCCCACTCACCTTCTTGTGATAGAAAATATCCTGACAGCGTCTGACGATTTGGAAAACTTTCAATGATTCGCTTTGACCGATCGATGAGGCCGATGGCAATCATTGGATGAAGCATGAGACACGCATCTCTGAACCAAAACCGCCGGTAAGTGTAGGGGCCTGGCACCAAATCCCCCGCCGATAGAAGAATCATCGTTCGCACAGCCGCTTCATAGAGAAACCGCATTCGTTCATCCGGGATCCAAAGCTCCGCAGTCCCTCGCGTGGCGTCGGACCATGAGTGGTTGATGGGTTGGCGCAACGGCACATCCTTGAGGTCGCGGTCTAGGTTCACCGAAACTTCGATTTGGCGATTTACCCCTTCTCGAAGTCGAAATAGCGCCGCCCCAGTGGCCATTCCAACTGGGCAATGCACTTCTTGTGGGTGTTCAGCCCGCTGAAGGTCGAGGTAGACATCCCCGTCTGCATAGTGAGCCATCTGAAGCGATTCTGGGGGGGCGCTCAATCTAACTGATGCTTCCTCGTTCACATGAAATGCTTGCTCATTCGCGTCGTAGACGATTTGGTCGATGAACTGAACACCTTCAGGATTGTAAGGCCTAACAGCAATGACCAACCAGGCATCGGCATCCGCAAGAGCTCCCACGATCACGCAGAGATTGGCCGTCCCGAAATTGGATGCAACCATGGTCACTTCGGTGCGGAGTTCCAGACCAGCATGGGCGCAATCGGTGGTGATCTTGAGTGTTGGATCGAGTTGGAGAGTCTGGCGAACCCCATCATCGCTGAGTTTACTTGGCAAGAGACTGGGTCCATTTTCGGTTAGTATCCAGAAATCGAGCGACCACCCATCGTTCAGCGGTGTGACCAAGCCCCGAGGATCGACAATCGGATACACCGGTAAGTCCGGGAGCCCAACAGCAGTCCAATTTCGATGGGTGAGGTTGATGTGGCTGAAAGAAAATGCCCGCGGGATGAATGATGGATCGGCAGGATTGAACTGCCGTTCGACCCAATAGGGCCAAACCCAGTCGAGGTTGTGTTGGATCGCCTTGGCATTTACCAAGCCTCTCGCGTGGAAGATGATGCCCGCGCGAAGGAGCTCAAGGGGCTCAGCCACTTCGGACGGTTGTGCAAAGCGGCGGACCCGCGCGAGCCATGCCGCAGGATCGATCACCCCGTAGCGCCGTGCCGCGTATCGAACAAAAAATTTCCATGGCAGCAATCGGATCATGAAATGCGAATTAGGGGGTGGAACGGTGGGGGCGATCTCCGTTAAGGAAATGCAATCCATATCCTGCCACAGTTCAGGCCCTGACGCAACCCATCTCGCCGTGAGATCGTGGGGCACAAATTGCCCAGCAAAGATTCAACCGCTCTCCACCGCTTCCGCCGTATGGCACCAGAGCCAAATCCTCCGGCTTCCTTGATTTTAAAGGTAGCTCACGAGGCGAGATTGACTGAGAGCGTCTTCCCGCTCAACGCCGGCGCCGCACCAATAACAACAGACCAAGACCACTCAGAATCGCAGTGCTAGGCTCAGGAACCACCGTCATGGTCACGAAGTAATTTGCCCCACTCTGGTCTGCCGAATAATTGGTGCCACCCGCGGTGTCGTTATAATTAAACATCCACTGATTTGCGCCTACCGTGATGATGGAATCATCGTTGATACTAGTACTATTATTTGAAAAGGTGAATCTCCCATTGTTCCAAGTGTCTCTGTAAGAGATCAAGGTGAGCTTATTATCATTTACTAAGGTGCCGGCCGCAAGTTCAGAGAGACTTAGCGCGGCAAGACCATCCGCAATAGTCAGTCCAGCGGATGAATGTGCAAGGTCGCCAGAAAGGTTCGTAGAATTGAACTCATATTTGTAGGTAGAACCCGAAAGAAATGTCAGGCTTCCCACCCCCAGCGACTCGATCGAGTTACCTGGTGCCAGTGATCCGGTGACATTGACACCGCCAGAAATCGACCCGGAACCGCCGAGGGTCGCATTAGAACTCACGGCGATCGCGCCGCTTAGTATGCCATTTACGGCGAAGGAGTAACCACTGCTGATGGTTGTGTCACCCGATACACTGATGGTCGATGTTGCGGCGAGCTCGTTGATACCAGCGATGGTTAGGTTCCTCGCAAGCGTGAGTGTGCTACTTGCGCTTCCAATCTTGGAGGTGCCCGACAACGTGACATTTCCGCCGACGATTCCGGAGCCGCCGAGGGTGGCGCTGGAGCTGACGCTAACCGCACCGTTTGAAGCGGTGTTGTTCCCATTCAAGAGGACGGTTCCTGAGCCGCCAAACGAGGTATTGCCTTGGTAGTTATTGTCACCATTCAGGGTCAGGGTGCCTGCGCCAGACTTGTCTAGGGTCCGGGATTGACCACTGCTGTTGAAGATGGCACCGTTTACAGTGGTGTTTCCTGACCCAGCAAACGTCAAACCGTTGTTCGCGCTGCTTGAGCTTATGTCAAGAGTGCCCCCAAACACGATGCTGAGATTGTTATCGCTGTTGGTGATGGAGCGACCCCCTGAAGAGCCTGACGATACAATACTATTATTGATGAAAGTTAGGGTAGTAGCGTTACCGCTGCTGGCGGTGAACTTAAGGTTCGCCCCAAGGTTTGAGCTGTTACCATAAGCGCCTAAAGTATAGTTCCCTGCGGTTGCCAAGTCGATGGTACCTGTATTCGCACTGGCTGAAGCGCCACTGACTACGGTGGCATTTCCCAGTGCATTGACATTGGTCAGTTTGAGTACTGGGCCATTCGCGCCTGCGAGCGAAAATATTCCATTGAAGCTATTTCCAGACGTGATTGCCAAGGTTCCGTCTGAGATAATGGTGCCGCCTGTGTAACTTGACGAGCCGCTGAGCACCAAAGTTCCGTTGCCCAATTTCGTCAGGACCCTAGCAGAACCTGACTCAGTGATATTGCCACTGAGGGTGATATTTCCGGCTCCAATCGAGGTATTTGCAGCCAACGACACACCACCGCTCAAGCTGGCATTTGATCCGCTGGTGTTGACCAAGCCACCAAGAGAGCTGATTCCAGTTCCACTGAGCGTGAGGGCCTCGTCACCAATCGCGCGGCCGTTGAGGTCCAAGACGCCACCAGAGGCGACCGTGGTTCCACCATCGGTAGTTCCGAGGGCGGCGTTGTTGCCGAGTTTGAGGCTGGAGCCGGCAGAAATCGCAGTCACTCCTCGGTAGGTATTCAGCCCGTTGAAAATAGTGTTCCCCGTGCCGGTGACGTTCACGCCGATGACCTGATTCGAGGTGCCATCCACGATCGCACCGGCGATCGTGAGGCTGGCGTTGCCCGCGAGGGTGGTGGAGGTGGGCGACGCGGCATTGGATAGCTTCATCCCCGCCAGCACCATTGTATTTCCGGTGCCCGTCTGACTGAAGGTAAAGGTCCGGTTACTGGTGGTAGAGGTGCTGTCGAGGGTCCCCATGGACAGCGTGGTTCCCGTACCAGCGAAGTTGATCGAACGACTGGTAGAGGCTGAAACCGTGCCCGAGCCGAGATCGATGTTGTTGGCGGAGGTGCTGGTAGCTGTACCGAAGGTGGCGGCAGAGGTGCCTGACCAAGTGATTGAGTTGTTGCCCGCGTTGGTCAAAGCAGTACCACTCGTGTTATTTAAAGTTGTATTTGCAGTGATCGCAAAAGCACCAGAGCCCAGTGCATTGGCGTGATTGATGTTGAGAGTCCCCGCCGTGAGTGTAACACCACCTGTCGCTCCAGAATTGTTTCCGCTGAGAGTCAAGGTTCCTTCTGAGACAACGGTGCCGCCAGTGTAGTTAGACGAACCGCTGAGCACCAAAGTTCCGTTGCCGACTTTCGTGAGGGCCATGCCAGAACCTGACTCACTGATGTTGCCGCTGAGGGTGATATTTCCGGCTCCAATCGAGGAGCTGGCTGCCAACGACACACCACCGCTCAAGCTGGCGTTTGATCCGCTGGTATTGACCAAGCTACCGAGAGAGCTGATTCCAGTTCCACTGAGCGTGAGGGCCTCGTAACCAATCGCGCGGCCGTTGAGGTCCAAGACGCCACCAGAGGCGACCGTGGTTCCGCCATCCGTGGTTCCGAGGGCGGCGTTGTTGCCGAGCTTGAGGCTGGAGCCGGCAGAAATCGCAGTCACTCCTCGGTAGGTGTTATTTCCCGAAAAAATGGTGTTTCCCGTGCCAGTGACGTTCACGCCAACGACCTGATTCGAAGTGCCATCCACGATCGCTCCAGCGATCGTGAGGCTGGCGTTACCCGCAAGGGTGGTGGAGTTCGGCGACGCGGCGTTGGACAGCTTCATCCCCGCCAGCACCATCGTATTTCCGGTGCCCGTCTGACTGAAGGTGAAGGTCCGGCCAGTGGAGGTAGAGGTGCTATCGAGGATCCCCATGGACAGCGTGGTTCCCGTGCCAGCGAAGTTCATCGAACGACTGGTAGAGGCTGAAACCGTGCCCGAACCGAGATCGATATTGTTGGCCGAGGTGCTGGCAGCTGTACCGAAGGTAAAGGCGGCGGGAGTGGTGCCTGACCAAGTGACTGAGTTGTTGCCCGCGTTGGTCAAAGCAGCACCACTCGTGTTATTTAAAGTTGTATTTGCAGTGATCGCAAAAGCACCAGAGCCCAGTGCATTGGCGTGGTTGATGTTGAGAGTCCCCGCCGTGAGTGTAACACCACCGGCAGCCCCAGAATTGTCTCCGCTGAGGTTCAAGGTGCCGCCCACCGCATTCATCGTGGTGAGCCCGCCATAAGTGTTATTTCCCGAAAAAGTCGTGGTCCCCGTGCCGGTAATGGTCACTCCGTTGGCAAAGCTCTGACCGTTGACGATCGCTCCGGTAACCCCGAGGTTTGCTGTTCCGGCTAAGGTCACGGTAACCGCCCCAGTTGTGTTTCCAGATAGGGTCAAGCCACCCATCTCGAGGGTATTTGCCGCTCCATTGGCAGTGATCGTTCTGCCCGTGCTGCTACTTGTGATGTTAGCAGTGCCAAACGTCAACTTGGTGCCCGTTCCAGCCAAAGTAATCGTGCGGCTACCTGCCACTGTCACCACACCTGTGCCGAGATTGAGGTTATTGGCACTGTTACTCGATGCCGTGCCAAAAGTTACTCCATCATTCCAAGCCCATGCTTGGTTCCCCGCATTGGTCAATGCAGCACCACTCGTGTTGTTGATCGTCCCAGCCGTAAGAGTGAGAGCGCCAGAGCCCAGTGCATTGGCGTGGTTGATGTTGAGGGTACCTGCCGTAAGGGTGACGCCTCCTCCCGCTCCGGAATTGTTGCCGCTGAGGGTCAAGATGCCGCCCGCCGCATTCATCGTGGTGAGGCCGCCATAAGTGTTATTGCCTGAAAAAATGGTATTTCCGGTTGAGGTCACGGTGACTACACCCGCCGTTGCTGACCCTCCGTTTGCGATCGCGCTCGCAACCGTGATGTTCCCAGCCCCCCCAAAGACGACCGTCCGGCTGGTACTAGAACCAGACGATGTTAAGTTATATCCGGCATTGAAGACCAACCCCCCTCCAGCAACCGAAGTCACCAGACCATTGCCGTTCGAGTTTTGGACCCCAAGGTTGAAGGTCTGCGTGGCAGTGGAATTATTGATGATCCCGCTGGCCATCACATCAAGGTAGCGGTTAGCAACGCCGCTAAAGGTGTACGCAATCGCAGTGCTGGTGAACTGGAGGGAGCTCACCGTCCGGTTACTCGTGAGATTGGGAGCGTTGTATGTGCTATTTCCAACGTTTGAAAAAATGGCGACGTCTGTATTGCTGGTAGAGGAGCTAAGCTGTGGTCCCGATAGAGGAGTCCATGAGGCGTTCGTGGTCCAAGCGTTCGAGGTCCCAGCCCACGTGTAATCCACGGCCCATGCGCTGGGCGAAATCACAATGGCGGCAAGTGCCATGAGTGCGCGGTACAGAACTCCGAGCTTCAACAACGAAAGGCCGCATGAAGACAAAATCTCTTGATTTTGTCTTTTTGCAAAAGAATGCAATTTAGCGGCATGAGCCCGCGCCTCTTGGTTTTTCATGGTCTTAGGTTTTTGAAGCGATGCAACGAAACTGATCTCGATGCGGCGAAAGGAATGGGTTTTCAGACCTTTAACCTCTTCACTGTACGCAAATCCCCATGTGGGTCATGTCGGATGAAGTGACTACACGCTGCAACTCAGTGGGCAGACCGCAAGCAATCGGTCGCAGAGCCGATTCTCGGTCGAAAGCGCGAAGATTCCCAAGGAAAATGGGGAGCGGGTTATCCTCGAATGCCCTTTGACAGGCTGGGCAGCATCTTGCATGGTCACTTGCATGCAAGCGATGCAATTTGAAAAGTCAGTCGTTTCGATCCTGAAGCGTGACAATCGGTTCGACCCGCACGCCTATTTTTTCCTCAAGGAGGCGTTGGATTTCACCTTGAAGCGGATTTCGGAGTCCAACGGCGGCCAAGCGCGTCACGTCAGCGGGCCCGAACTCCTGGAGGGCTGCCGCGATTACGCATTGGAACAATTTGGGCCGATGGCCTCCACGCTCATGACCGAGTGGAGCGTCCGAAAATGCCAAGATGTGGGTGACATGGTCTTCCACCTGATCGAAGAACAGGTCTTCGGCAAACAGGACTCCGACAAAAAAGAGGATTTCTCCGAGGTTTTTGATTTTGTGGACTCGCTGATCGTGCCCTTCCTGCCCAAGGGTAGGCGCATCGGCTTGAAAAACATAGCGCCCTAGGGCTAAAGCCGCCAGTCGGTTAGAGTCATCGCCTTAGGCGTCTGGATTCTCGATAGATGGCTCAGGAGAAGGCCCGGCAGAGAAACCCGCAAGCGGTCGCACCAGTGAGCTCGGCAGCGGAAAGACGCGCTCATAGATGCCCGGGACAATCTCAGAAGCTTGCGAATAAGCATCCCGGAGCATCTCCAGCTTGGCGTCGAGGTTGTCGATGTAGTGAAGCGCGAAGGCCTCTGGCGTGCGCGGAAGCACCGGTGAACCAAATTCGTACTGCCCGTGGTGGCTACCGATGAGGTGCAGCAAATGCAGCCGCGTCATCTCGGTGGTGGGCTTGAGCGCCTTCCACTCGTCCGCCTGCGGGCTACTAAGCAGATCGTTCCACAATTTATTGGTCAGCTCAATCCCCAACGGGATGTGCCCGAGCATTTCTCCGTGAATGCTGTGGATTTGGCTAAATCCATCCTCTGGGTAGGAGTTCTCCCAAAGTTTCCCACAATCGTGAAAAAGCACGCCGGCCAGCATCAGGTCGCGATTGAGCTCTGGATAAACCCCGCAAATGGCCACCGCCGTGCGCATCATCTGGGCAACGTGCTCAACCAAGCCGCCGCGCCGTGCGTGATGGTTTTTCTTCGCCGCCGCCGTGCGCTGGAAACGATCGCCCATCTGAGAGAGAAATAGCCCACAAAGCCCGTGCAGACGGGGATCCATAATCGATTCACAAAACCCCTGAATCTCCGCAAAATCACGTTCCTGTTTTTGGCGAATCCGGGGATCTCCTGCGAGAAAATCGGCGACGGTCTTTTCATCGAGCGTGTGCCACTCGAGATGGCTCGGATTGACCCCATAAGCGTTTTGCGTCCATTCGCCCTCCAGCCGCAGGATCGCATTTTCTGCCAACTGAGTGGCCGCGTCGTACATCGGGCTGTCTGACCAGATTTTCAGCGAAAAATTCCCCGTCGAATCTGCGAACACCAGCTCAAGGTAGGGCTTCCCGCCCTTGGTCAATTTGGTGGTCCGAGCCTGAAGCTGGGCATGGATCGCAGCGGCGATGGGGATCTCGCCGGATTGTTCCTTGATGGCGGCAATGGTGAGCGGGCTCATGATGGGGAATCGGGAGGTTTGGCAATGTGGATGGCGAATTCATCCACTTTTTCCGCCAATTCACAACCTATTCGTGCCGGAGCGCCTCAATTGGGTCAAGTCCAGCGGCTCGCCGGGCCGGCATGAACCCGAAAATAATCCCGATCGCCGCAGAAAAAACAAAGGCAATGATGTTGATCTTGGGATCAAACAAAAAGGGTGCCCCGACCACCTTCGCCAGCGTCGAACAAAGCCCATAGGCCAGCGTGATCCCCACCACCCCACCCACGCAGGACAGGGTGACCGCCTCGACGAGAAACTGCAACAACACCTCGCGGGCACGCGCACCGATCGCCAAACGAATGCCGATTTCCCTCGTCCGCTCGGTCACGGAGACCAGCATGATGTTCATGATCCCAATGCCACCCACGAGGAGGCTCACCCCCGCCACCGCTCCTAACAACGACGTCATCACCGCGGTGCTCGAACTGACCGCCTCCGCAATCTGGCGGGTGTCCGACACCGAAAAATTGTTCTGCGCGTTTCCTTTCAGCCCGCGCCGTTCACGCATTAGAGTCGAAACATCCGAAACAATCGCCTCACTCGGATAGCCATCCTCGCCGGAAATCATCACTTGATCGATGTTCTGGTTCGACGCCTTCGCCTCGATCCGCCGCCGGAGGGTGGTGATGGGCATGATGATGTTGTCATCCAGATCATCCCCCCAACCCGCTTGGCCCTTCGGCGCCGTGACGCCGATCACCAAAACCGAGGTCGTCTTGAGTCGGATTTTACTCCCAACCGCCTCCAGCTTGCCGAAAAGCTCCCTGCGGATGGTTTCACCTATCACACAGACCGGAGCACCCTCCGTTAGATCGGCTTGATCAAAGAACCGACCCTGCGAGAGCTTCCAGTTTGCGATCCCGAAATACTCTGGCGTGGTCCCTTGGATGTCCGTGACCCGCGCGTTCTCGAGCACCACGGCCGAGGCGCCACCGCGCGCGAGCGGCGAGACGGATTTGATTCCCGCGATTTGGCCCTCGATGGCCCGGACATCTGCCGTGCTGAATAGCGGCGCGCCCCCTCCACCCCAACCCTGACCCGCGCGCAACACCAACAGATTGCTTCCCATGCTGGAAATTTGAGCCTTCACTGTTTCCGTCGCGCCACGACCGAGCGTCACCATCGTGATCACGGCGGCAACCCCGATGACCACCCCAAGAACCGTTAGAAATGCCCGAGTCAAATTTCGCCGGATCTCCCGGAGCGCGATGATGAAGGCATTGAAAAACATGGCGTGTTAGAAATGAGTTAGTGGATGGCACCGTGGCCAGAACGCCCATGCGCGATGACGTCGGATTCGATCAAGCCGTCCCGGACGCGGACGATCCGTTTCGCATGAGACGCCACTTCATCTTCATGGGTCACCATGATGATCGAAATCCCCCGGTCGTCATTGAGCCGACAAAGCAGCTCCATGATTTCGACGGTGGTCCTTGAGTCCAGATTGCCCGTCGGTTCGTCGGCGAAAAGGGTTCCTGGGTTCGTGACGATCGCACGGGCGATGGCTACGCGTTGCTGCTGGCCACCCGAAAGCTCGGCGGGCGTGTTGCGCTCCTTGTCCCCGATGCCCACGCTCACAAGCGCCTCACGAGCCATCCGCTTGCGCTCCTTCTGGGAATAGCCGCGGTAGAGCAGGGGCAGCTCGACATTCTCAATCGCGGATGTCCGCGCGAGCAGATTGAAACCTTGAAAAATGAAACCCAACGCGTGCCGACGCAGCAAAGAACGTTGATCCTTGCTCAAGCCGCCTACCGAAATCCCCTTGAAAATATAGCTGCCAGACGTCGGGGTGTCGAGGCAGCCTAACAGATTCATCAAGGTCGATTTACCAGACCCGCTAGGGCCCATGACCGCGACGAACTCGCCCGCGTTGATTTGGAGATCCACGCCGTTGAGTGCTTTAAACTCGGCATCGCCCTTGCCGTAGGTCTTCGTGAGGCCGTGAAGCTCAATGAGTCTTTCTTCGCTCATGAGGTGGGCGCGGGCTTGGCACTGACAATGATCGGCGCACCTTCTAACAGGCCATCGCCCGTGGCTTCGGTGACACGGCCATCGCTGAGCCCGGTCTGCACGGAAACGGCGGCGGGCTTGCCATCTTTGAGAATCCACACCGTCGGGCCCGTCGAGCGCGGGACCGGCAGCGGCGAAGAATCCCCCCGCCACAGCCGGCGACCTCCACCCGGCGAGAGGCTTTGGACGAGCGTCCGCTTGGGCTCGGTGGATTTGCTGAGTTGCTCGACCGCTGCCGGATCAAAACGCAGCGCGGCGTTTGGCACTAACAACACTTTTTCCCGCTTCGCCACCGCAATGTCTGCCGTCGCCGTCATGCCAGGGCGCAAGCTCAGGTCGTCATTGTCGACGCCGAGTTGGGTGTTGTAAGTCACCACATTGTTCGTGATGACGGAGCCGAAAGCCACGCGCTTGACCATCGCCGTGTAGGTCCGTGATGGCCAAGCATCCACGGTGAACGACGCCGGCTGTCCATCCGCCACGCGGCCAATGTCGGCCTCGGCGACCGTCACCACCAAGTCCATTTTCCGCAAGTCCTCCGCGATGAGAAAAAGGATCGGCGCGGTGAACGAAGCGGCCACCGTCTGGCCGACTTGAATCGAACGCGTCAAAACAATCCCATCGACTGGCGAGCGGATGACGGCCTTGGAAAGATCGCGCTCGATCGCCTTCACATCCGCTTCCGTTTGCGCGACCGAGGCGTTGGCGCTTTCAAGATCGGCCTTTGCCCGCTCAACCGCCGCAGACGCCGAGTCCATCGCGGCCTTGGATGGCGTTTTCCCACCACTGATCCGGCGGAGTTCCTCAAACCGCGCAAGCGACGCACGATTCTCTAACAAAGTCGCGTTCGTCTGGCTCACGCGGGCCTTGGCGGCGAGCAGAATCGCACGAGCACGCTCGGTCTGCTGGGTGAGCTTTGCGGTGTCCAACTGGGCGATCGGCTGGCCTTTTTTTACCACGTCATTGGTGTCGACATAAACTTCCGCGACCGTCCCAGAAAGTTCGCTGCCCACGGTGACTTGATTCGTCGGAGCAAGGTTTCC
Source organism: Akkermansiaceae bacterium (assembly GCA_026461385.1). Lineage (GTDB taxonomy): Bacteria > Verrucomicrobiota > Verrucomicrobiia > Verrucomicrobiales > Akkermansiaceae > Luteolibacter. The sequence goes on along the minus strand of JAPJNB010000042.1, from coordinate 6,152 downwards.
AGTGGCGGTGATGATGAGCGAGAGGTCACCTCGCTCAAGCTCGTGGGTGCTATAAATCGGCCCAAGCTCTTTGTTGGAATTCCTCTCGTAGTACCAGAATCCCAAGCCGATTAGAAGCACCGCCGCCGCAGCGCCTGACCATTGAATGATCGGATGGCGCGGCTTCGCCTGAGTTAGAATTTCGGTGAGCTCCTTGCTGGATACGTCTTTTTTCATGAAGTGGAAATCGGGGAAATGCTCAGGACCAACCGCCGCCAAGTGCTTTGTAGAGTCGGATGTAGGCGATGGCACGGCTGGCACGGGTGCTGAAGAGGCTGTCTTCGAGGCCGAGCAACGAGCGTTGGGCATCGAGCACCGTGAGGATGTCGGTGACTCCCGCCTCGTAGCGTTGCTGGGCAAGTCCAGCCGCTTCTCTCGCGGCGGCCGTGGCCTTCTCGAGGATCACGAGCCGCTCGGTCGTGCGACGGCAAGCGATGAGCGAGTCCTCGACCTCCGAGAGTGCCGTTAGAATGGTGGACCGATAATTTTGAAAAGTCTGCTCCTCGACGGCGGACTGAGCTTGGATGTTCGAACGGATGCGGCCGGCATCAAAGATCGGCCCGGAGAGCCCAGCGATGACCCCGGCGGTGGTGGTTTCCGGATTGAAAATTTTCCCAGCACCCAGCGCGTTTACGCCGAGCGATCCCGTGAGGCTGAGCGTGGGGAAGCGTTCCGCTTGGACCACACGGCTCGTCGCCGCCGCCGCGAGGAGCTGGTAGCCCGCGATGCGCACGTCGGGCCGCTGGCGAAGCGTGTCGGCAGGGATGCCAATGGCGAGCGTTCGCGATGGATTCGGAATCGCTTGTTTGCCAGCACCGAGCAAGGCGTCAAGCGCACCGGGGTTCTCACCGGAGAGACGGGCGATGAGGTTGCGGGTTTGGGAAATCGATTGTTCGAGTGCGGGCTGCCCGGCGCGGGCTTGCTCAAGGCTGGTCACGGCTTGATCCGATTCTAATGAATCTGCCTCACCCGCATCCTTCCGCCAGTTGGCTAGTCGGCTGGTTTCCTCGCGGGTCTTGATCGTGCGAAGAAGCACTTGGAGCCCGGCCTCGTTTACCCGCAGGGTGGTGTAAGCGATCGCAATCTCGGAGGCGAGCGCCGCTTGGACGGAACGAAAATTCTCTTGGGTCGCACCAAGCTGCGCCGCCGCCGCCTCAAGCGAGCTGCGACGTTTTCCGAAAAGATCCACCTCCCATGCGGCATTGAGGCGCGCGGCAGACGACGATTGCGAATCCTGCCCACCCGCATCGAACCATGAGGTGCTCGACGCGACGGACGTCGAGCCACTGAGCGTCGGGAAAAGTGCGGCCGCCTCCGAGCTCCTCCGAGCTTGGGACTCCCGCACTCGCGCGGAGGCCGATGCCATGTTCGGGCTGTTTTTGAGCGCCTCTGCGATGACTTTGGTCAGGGTGGGATCTTCAAAGCGGTTCCACCAATGTGCGAGATCACGATCCGCCGACCCCACGGGAAATCCACCCGCATGTTTCCACTCCGTCGGCAGCGAATGCCGCTGATGCCCAACCATGGACTCCAACCCACATCCACACATCCCGAACAGGCAAAATCCGGCGAACAAGGTGGAGTTGAAAAATTTCATGAAATGGTCTGTCGAGAACTTCGCCTTGGCCCCGCTGGAAAGCAAATAACCCGAAGTGGCTGGTTTGCTCGTACGCAAGTGGCGGCCCCAAACTTACTCCCTGTTCAAAATTCCCACGCATTTCGATGCCGGATTCCCCATTCTTCCGCGCATTCGTCCCGCTGGGGCCCATGATTCGGGAGCATTGCACCTTTTTCAGGTTTTTCTGACTTTTTTGTTGCTAGGTTAGGTTAGAGCGAATAAAGCACTCACGCACTTCTTGAAACAGCCTAACCAAATTATGAAAAAAGTCCTTATCTCAACCCTCCTTGGCGTCACAGCCTCGTCTGCCTTTGCCGGCAGCTACATCCAAAACTTCAACTCGTTCTCAAGCGGGTCTAACTTCAATGACGGCTCGATCGTCAGAACCGGCAACACTGAGGCGACCACAGTTGGCGCTTGGACCGGAAACCCGGGGTTCCGTCTAACTCAAGACAACATTCAGAGCCAGAACGCGAGTTATTTCCTGCCGAGCCTGGAGCCGACCCACACGACGTCGAGTTTCTCCGCGAGCTTTGACCTTTTATTCAAAAGTGACAATACCCCAGCGGATGCCTTTTCGTTCAATTTCGGTACGATCAAGACGACCGCTTCGTCCTTTGGTAACGACCAAGGGATGTATGACTCCACGCGTGTGAAAACCGGTTCGATGCTTTCGGTGGTCTGGGACACCTACAGCAATGGTGGCAGTGATCCGAAGTCGATCGAGCTTTTGCTAGACGGAGTCCGTCTCGCCAACAACACCGACACTGTCCCTTTTGTTCCGAAGTCCTTTTCGAGCTCAAACTACCGCAATGTAACGGTCAACTGGGCGAACAATCTTGTGAGCGTGTACTACGGTGGCACTACCGTCTTCAGCAACATCAGCACCGGATCGTTTGCTCCAGTGATGGGCGACACCTTCGCGTTCAACGCCAACACAGGTGCCTCGACTCAGGATGCGTTTTTGGATAACATCAACATCACCACCGTCCCAGAACCTTCTGCCCTCGGTCTCCTCGGTCTGGGTGCCGCTGGCATGCTGATGGCTCGCCGCAGAAAGCACAGCGCTTAATTGGCTCTCCGGCAGCTCTCGTCACTTAGAACTGCGATCCATTCATCAGCCAGCGAGCCAGTTCTTGGTTCGCTGGCTTTTTCATTTTCTGGCAGCAGCGAAAATGCCCACCAGAATGAGTACAAGGGCGGCGTCTTGGCGAGAAGACAGGAACTTCGTTGCAAGGGAGCCAGCCCATTTTTCCCGCTCCGCATCGAACACCGGAAGCCAGAGGCGACTCGGAGCCCATGGACTGGCAAACCGAGCCTCAGGCATCTCAGAGCCCTGCCGCTGAGCCTAAAGGAGGCCTCCCAGCGGCCTATCCCACTGCGGATTTCAGGCTTAAGCCGCATTGCCAAAGCCTCTTGCCCGTGCCTGCTGGCAATCGGCATCAATCCCCGCTCTTGAGCACCTTGATGAAGGCATCTTGGGGGATATTCACCTTGCCGAACATCTTCATCTTCTTTTTGCCCTCTTTCTGCTTTTCGAGCAGCTTGCGCTTCCGGGTGATGTCACCGCCGTAGCACTTGGCCGTCACATTCTTGCGCATGGCAGAAATCGATTCCCGCGCGACGATTTTCCCACCAACCGCCGCCTGGATGGCCACGACAAAAAGATGCGACGGGATCACCTCCTTCAACTTGCCCGCAAGCATCCGCCCGTAAGACTCGGCCTTGTCGCGGTGGACGATCGTCGAAAACGCCTCGACCGGATCTCCGGCGATGAGCATGTCCATCTTGACCATTTTCGCAGCGCGGTACCCCGCATGTTCGTAGTCCATCGACCCGTAGCCGCGCGTCATCGACTTGAGCTTGTCGTTGAAGTCCACCAAGATTTCCGACAGCGGAAGAACGCACGAAAGCATCACGCGGGTGTCGTCGATGGTCTCGGTGTTGGTGACCTCGCCGCGTTTTTCGAGCACCAACTGCATCATGTCGCCGATGTATTCGCCGGGCACCATGATGTACACATTCACGACCGGCTCGCGGATTTCTTGGATCCCTTGCGGGTCGGGGAAAAGCGTCGGGTTGTCAATGATGCGCTCGGTGCCATCGGTCATGGTCACATTGTAAATCACCGACGGATAGGTCGAAATCACATCCATGTCGAACTCACGCCGCAAGCGCTCTTGAATGATCTCCATGTGCAGCAGACCAAGGAACCCGCAGCGGAATCCAAACCCAAGCGCGGTCGAACTCTCGGATGCGTAGGTGAACGCGGGGTCGTTAATCTGCAGCTTGCCCATGGCCAGCTTGAGCGCCTCGTAGTCCGATGAATCCACTGGGTAGATTCCGGAAAAAACCATCGGCTGGATTTCCTTGTAGCCCGGCAACGCCTCGGGACACGGATGGGTGTTGTCGGTCATCGTGTCGCCCACTTTCACCTCGCTCGCCGATTTCATGTTGGCAATCACGTAGCCCACATCGCCCGCCGTGAGAATGTCTCGCGCACTCATCTTCGGAGTGAACACGCCGACCTCTTTGACCTCGTAGGTCTTGCCGGTGGCCATCAGCTTGACGCGCTGGCCTTTTCTAACAGTTCCCGAGAAGACCCGCACATAGGAAACCACTCCACGGTAGGTGTCGTAGAGCGAATCAAACACCGAGCAGCGCAGGAGCTTGTCCGGATTCTCGACTGGGGCGGGCACGCGGTTGACGATTGCCTCCAAAATATCCTCGATCCCGATGCCAGCCTTGGCCGAGGCCGGGATGCAATCTTCAGCGGGAATGCACAGGATCTCCTCAAGCTGCTTTTTACACTTCGGGACATCCGCCGCCGGCAGGTCGATCTTGTTGAGGACCGGGATGATCAATAGGTTCTGCTCGGACGCGAGGTGAAGATTGGCCACCGTCTGGGCTTCCACGCCTTGAGCCGCGTCGACCATCAAAATGGCGCCCTCACACGCCGCAAGCGCGCGGGAAACTTCGTAGGAGAAATCCACGTGGCCGGGAGTGTCGAGCAGGTTGAGCTTATAGGTTTTTCCATCCTTCGCCTTGTACTCCATCGCCACCGGATGGGACTTGATGGTGATGCCCTTTTCCCGCTCCAGATCCATCGAATCGAGCTGCTGCGCGGTGCTTTCCCGCATGGTCACGGTGCTGGTGGCCTCCATCAAGCGGTCGGACAGCGTGGTTTTCCCGTGGTCGATGTGGGCAATGATGGAGAAATTACGGGTCAGCTCGGTGGACATGAGAAAAAGAAATCGGCGTGAACACGGCGATGGAAAGCAGGAATCGGCTAACAATGCACTAAAATTCATCGCCCCACCTGATTCGCCGCCACTGCGAATGCACTGGAAATCCGCCGCGCTGCCGCCCGCTCGTGAGTCCGTGGATCCGGATCAACCGACGCGGCGGCAGCGGCCTTTTTCGTTCGCTGCGCCACAGACTGGACATTTGACGATGCTCACATAGCTCGTTTCCTCAAAGGCGTGCAAGCACAGTCGGCAAATCACCCGGTTTGCGAGCGAGCGCTTTTCGGCTCGGACATGCAGCGTCCGCGAAACCAGGGTGAAACATAGCACCAAACCCATGCTGCCAAGCAGGGTGTAGAACACGAAGTCAGTGAGCGTCAGTTCCATGGGTGGAGGTATTGGTGAATCCAATGCCGAGCGCGATCCAACGGTCCGGCTTCTCGGGCGCTGGCGTGAACTGAATCCGGTGCAGCCACGCTTCGAGGTCGGCGGCTCCGGATTCACCACCTTTTTCTAACGAAACACATTCCGCCACCACTCCGGCCGCCGTCAGACGAATCAAAAACCGCCAGGAGGTCGACGACATCGCCGCGGTCACCGGCGGATCGAAATTCGGCAACACCGCGGGAAGCTCCTGCTGGGAAATGCCAGAGAGGGGGTAGAGAGTCGGAGTGATTTTTGACTGCACGGGTTCGGTGATCGGTCTCGACGTGATCGGGTGCGAGGGGAAAACCCGCACGTCCTTGTTCGCAAGCGGCATGGGCTTGACCTGATTCTCAACCGGCAAGTCCACCATGGCTGGGACGTAAGGCTCACGCGGAATTTGTGCCGCCGCTCGTGCCGCCGCTTCCAGTCCCTCAAAACCTTCCCACTGCGCCGGTTCAAACCTCGACGGGAACGGCCCGCCTTCCTGAGCCCTCAGCGACAAGGCCCGGCCTTGCGGATCGTCCTGCAAGTAAATGACCGAGGCTTTCCGCTGCGGGACGACCTCTGGGACCGTCACCTGAATGCGCACCGAGGTGATAAAAAAAGCAAATCCCAAGCCCACCACCGCCAACGCAACCACTCCGGGGAAAACCGGATTCGTGCCCCCACGCCAGCGAAAGACACTCTCGAGATCTTTCGTCAAACGGTGCGATCGAACCCCGGAATCCGCCATCACTTTGCCTTAGGTTTGGATGCTGGAACCAAGCCGACCGACGGCGTTTTGCCGCCCATCGCCACGCGAAATCCCCGGTCCAACAAAAGTT
>JAPJNB010000041.1 GCA_026461385.1 Akkermansiaceae bacterium | reverse complement strand
TTCTTGCAATGTTTTTTAATAAGTGATATTTGAATAATGATCCATGATGATTTTTGATGAAATGTTTGATTATAAATAAAAATAAATAAATTATATGTTATACACCGTTGCGCTTATTCTTGTCGTCCTATGGCTGGTGGGTCTTGTGACCAGCGCAACCATGGGGGGATTCATCCACATCCTGTTGGTGATTGCAATTATTGTGGTGCTCCTCAGAATCATTCAGGGGAGACGGATTCTCTAAATAAGTTTTTTATGGAATCTAAAGCCATCATTGCGATTTTATTCATCATCTTTGGTGTGGTGGTTTTGGCCTATTCAGGCATTACCTACACCACACCAAGAGAAACTGTTAGTTTTTTTGGACTACTCATTGAAACGAGGGAGGCGCACTACATCCCCCCAATCGCAGGGGTCATCTCCTTGCTGGCTGGAATCGTCTTGTTATTGATAAAGCCAAGGGCGATCTAATGGCGCAGACAGAATTCCAGCATGGATTTTAAAATCCGCGTGGTAAGGTGGTTTGCGGTTTTGTACAAGTTAGAAAGCGCAATGCGATCATCCAATCATTAAAGCGACTTGTGATTCGTGAGGAAGTGATCTCTTCCGTGCGGTGGCTGATGTTTCAAGCCAGTGATCGCATGAGGTTTTTGGCAAATCGTCAGGGTGAGCGATCGCCCAGTAGTTCGAGCAAGTGCAACCGACAACATGGCGAGGTCGATGGTTTTAGCACCGATTGAGTGGATGTTTTCGGCCGCTCGGTTTTGTTGAGATTCGAATGGAGCAACCCATGCGAGCAGCACCTCGCTCATGCTTCGATTTGGCTGAGACATGAAAGACCTCCGAGGGCAGTTGGGCTTGGGAGACCAAGCGCTGCGTGAGGATAGAGTGCCGCCGGCCGGACTCGAACCGGCACGACCGTGAGATCAACAGATTTTAAGTCTGTGGTGTCTACCATTCCACCACGGCGGCAATGAGAAATTTCAATGATTTCCGGAATGACCTGGTTGGCATTGATCCTGTGAAGGCGGGACAGGTTATCTTTGTGACCGTTCGGATGACAAGGTGATTCGGTGAAGGCCCCGTGCGGTTCTCATGCGGAGGGATTAAAATAAAAGCATGCACTGGGTTGGTTTTTGGGTTTATGTTGCTCCCATGACTTGGGATGACCGATTTTTGGCTCTTTTTGACCGTTGTGCCGCTGCTTACAAGGGTGGGGACCATGATTTTGAGAATTATTACCACCCCGAGGATTTTGAATTTTTTGCTGAGGTCGGCTATCAGCCGAGGGAGTTTTTCGATTTCGTAGAGGATTATTGCGGTGAGGGCACCCCGTCGATTTCGACGGCGCTGTTGATTGCTGCGGTGCGGCGTGATTATTTCTGGGTGGTTCAAAATGGAGCGGCAAGCGACAAGGTTTTGACCCGCGATGAGGTGCCGAGCTTCGGTGAGGAGCTTCATGGGATGACGTATTTGCCGCGTCTCATTGCCAAAGGGCGTGCGAAGCTCCGTGGTGAGCTTCATCCCGACTTGATGTTCGGGTGTGGGGGGGATCGTAATTTTCTTCAAAAACATGGGGATCTGCATCCGGCGGATTTCCTTCGTCGGCTTTGGGCTGCGGGCGAGGATGACCAGAAAATTGCCGCTTGGATCGTGGGTCAGGCGTCGTAGTTTTTTATTTTCCTTCATTTTGAGGGAATGATCTCGCTTGAACTCAAACTACGGGCTTGCTTCCACGCGGCCCGCAACCTATCCCCAACGCACCAACCATGGCTAGCACACCTATCATCAACCTCCGTAAAGGACACGCCGTTCGTCACAACAACGAAGTGTGCCTCGTCATTGAGCACGAATTGAAGACCCCTCCACGGATGGCTTCTTATGTTCAAATGTCGATCCGCAGCGTGGCGACCAAGAAGGTCTTCAACCTGCGCATGACCTCCAACGACAGCGTCGAAGGTGTGGTGCTGGAGCGGACTCCGCACGAATATTCCTACAAGGACAGCAGCGGTTACCATTTCTTGGATCCGAGCACCTACGAAGATGCGGTGGTTTATGAAGATCTCATCGAAGGGGTGAAGAACTACCTTATCGAAGGGCAGATTTACAATTTGATGATTGCTGACGGCATTGTGGTTGCGGTGGATTTGCCGCTTTCGATGGTGATGACGGTCGCGGAGTCGTCCGAGGGCGTCAAAGGCGACTCGGCCAATAATGTTTACAAGCCAGCCGTGATGGAAACCGGGTTGATCGTTCAAGTGCCGTTGTTCATCAATGTTGGTGAGAAAATCAACATCAAGACCGAGGACAATTCTTACACCGGTCGCGCTTGAGTCGTTGATTCCAGCAGTCAATTTTAGTTTCAGCGGGCGCTCCATTTGGGGCGCTCGTTTTTTTGGGGTTAGAATCATTGGGAGCATCATTGCGGCAATCCTTCACAAAAATTGATTTTCGCTTGATCTAAATGAATCCATTTGAAAGAAGCGGTGTCGTTATGAAATCCAGTTTATGGTTCACCGCCATTTCGTTGCTGCTTGCGGCGCCATCCGGCTTGGCGAAATCCGAGTTAGAGAAGCTGCGTGCGCTCAGTGCCGAGCAGGAGCGTCAGATTCGCCAATTGGCCGAAGAGAACAGCAAGTTGCGTGCGGGCGTGCAAGAGTCCGCCAAGCCTGAGCAAGAGGCTGCAGCGAAACCGGCGGTGGTCGAGGCGGTGCCCACTTCGACGGCGACACCAGCGGATGTAGGCCAGACTTACGTGGTGCAAGCGGGCGATAGTTTTGCAAAGATTGCTCGTCGGGCGGGGTCGACGGCACAGAAGATCGCGGACGCCAGTGGGTTGGAAATTGATTCGGTTCTTCACCTTGGCCAGAAGTTGACCATCCCTGCCGCCACTCCGCCGGTGGCGACTCCGGTAAGAAACGTGGATTTGGAAGCGTCAGGAAAGGTGCACACCGTGCAAGCGGGTGAGACGTTCACGAGCATTGCGAAGAAGCATGGGGTCGGTTCTGCCGCTCTCATGGCGGCCAACCCAACGGTCCAAGCCACATCGATCCGGCTCGGTCAGGTGATCCGGCTTCCAGAGTCGCCTGTGGAGGCCGGCCAGAGTGTGAACGATTCAAGCGTACCGTCCGAGACCGTTCCCGTGCTGCAGGCTCCGGAGGCTCTGGCGCCCCAAGTTCAGGCGGTCGAACCAACGCCTGCGGTACCAGCGCCGCCCGTAGCTCAAGGTGCCGAAGAGCCCAAGCCTGCCGTCAAGCCAGCGCCTGCGGTTCCCAGCAAGAAATATCAGGCGGTGGTGGTTGAACGTGACATGACCTTTGGGGAGTTTGCCGCTTTGCATCAAACTAGCACCGAGAGGCTGAATGAGCTCAATGGGCTGGATCTTTCCAGCACGACGATTTTGGCGAAGGGATCGGAGATTTACCTGAGTCCGAAACCTTGATTTTCGGGGCGGGAGGCAAGGTCTTTGGCTGCATCGGTAACGCAAAACACCCGATTCGTTGCCGAATCGGGTGTTTGAAAGGTTGAATGTTGTGGCTGGATTAGCCTTCCTCTTCTTCGGCACCGGCATCCACCGAGATCGTCAGAGTCGCAACCACCTCGGGGTGGAGGCGGATTTGCACTTCAGATTTGCCAGACTTTTTCACGGGCTTTTCAAGCTCGATGGCGTGGCGGTCGATCACGATACCGGCGGCTTCGAGTTCCTTGTGAATGTCGATGCTGGTGACGGACCCGAATGCCTTGCCGCCTTGACCGGTTGAGAGCACGAATTTCGGCTTCAACTTGGTGATTTTTGCAGCGATTTCTTGGAGCCCGATGAGTTCCTCAGCTTCGCGAGCTGCACGGCGTCCTTTGAGGGCTTCGACGTGGCGGAGATTCGCACGGCTTGCTTCGAAAGCTTTGCCTTGTGGGATTAGGAAATTCCGAGCGTATCCGGCACGGACTTTAACAACATCCGCTTCGGCACCAAGGCCTGCGATTTTTTCTTTGAGAATAACTTGTGCGTTGGCCATTTGAGTAAGAGATAAAAGTTCGTTTGGGGGAGCGGATTTAGGCTGCGTCTGGGGATGAGTCAAGAAGAATGAACACATAATCGGCACCTGTGGTGAAAAATCGTCCTGTAACCACCAAACTGGGGTGGTAGCGGCTAATTTTGGAGTTCGCCGAGGGATTTCTTTTGGTAGCCTTCATCGCGCAATTTTCTGAGGTATTCGAGGCTGCGTTGTTGCGCGAGGAGATCGGGTTGGCTCGTTGGGGCTGGGTCTTGGCCGTATTTTTTCCAAGGGCCGTAGGGGACTTGGCTGGCTTCGACAAAGCGCCAGTGGACGCGTTTTCCAGAGCCGAGGCTGAGGTAATCGCGAATGGAGGGTGAGATGTCGATGCCGGCCGCGCCGTTCTGGGTGTTTTTGGGAGGCTTGTTGCCGAAGACGAACTCCCAGTCATCGGTCATCCAAGGGCCACAATCTTCCCACTGCGCGTAGCAACTGCGACTGCCGTTGTAAATTTGGACCCAGCGACCTTTGCAGACGGATTTCCCGGGCTCTGGCTGCATCCGTGCGAACCACGGGATGACTTTGGAGGCTTCTGGCTTGTGGGTGTGCGAACCGGTGACGTCGTTGTAAGGCAGGGCGACGTAAAATGGGTTGAGCTTCGGGATAAATCCTTTCGGGCGGAAGTCGCCGGTGGAATGGTTCGCGACTCGATTTGACGGGCTTGGATCGTCCACCCCGCCAAAGTTGCTGGTCCATTTTTGGTCCCAAGACGACATGCGGTTGGTGGTTGGGTTGCGGTTAGAGGGGTCCTCGCCGATCCAAAATACCGTGCAAGTGACACGGATTTTCCATGGGTAACGGATCGCTGATGCTGGGGCTTGGTTCGCGGCGGAGGGGGCGCGGGCTCGATCGCCGGTGGACACGACCACTCGAGGTGCGGCAGATCCGCTGGTGGGAGTTTGCAGATCCGCCATGGCAGGCCCTGCGCACAGGACGAGCGTCAGAATGGGAAAAAGTGGGTTTTTCAGCAGAAACGACATGACGCGGGAATCGGCCAGTGTGGTGGCAAAGTGATTGGCTGCTCACAGTGAACGAAAATTCGCCATCGGCAAGCGAAAGATCGGTTGACAATCGGGGTTGCGGTGGGCGGGTGAATCGCTATCACAAGGCATGGCAAATGGGATTCCTGTGGCATTGACGATCGCTGGTTCGGATTGTTCGGCGGGTGCAGGAATTCAGGCCGATTTGAAAACCTTTCAGCACTTTCGCGTTTACGGCCTGACGGCGGTGACGTGTGTCGTTTCCGAAACGGCAAACCTCGTCAGGGCGATTCACCCGGTGCCGGTTGGGATCGTGAGTGACCAGGTGTTGCTCATGCTTGAAAGTTTTCCGGTCGCTGCGGTCAAGATGGGGATGCTGCATTCGGCTGCGCACGTCGAGGCGGTGGCGGCGATTTTCCGGAGTCATCCGCGGGTGCAGTTGGTGGTGGATCCCGTGATGATTGCATCGAGTGGTGCGGCCTTGTTGCAAGAGGATGCGGTGGCAGCGTACCGCGAAGTACTGCTGCCGCTGGCCACGGTGATCACGCCGAACTTGCCGGAGGCGGAGGTTCTGCTCGGGCAGCCGATTGCTGATGAGCAAGCGATGGAAGTGGCGGTGCGGCGATTGGAGGAAATGTTTGGCGTCGCGGTTTTGTTAAAGGGCGGGCACTTGGGTGGGGGCGAGTGTGTTGATTTGCTGCTGAACCATGGAGTGCTGCATCGGTTTTCGGCACCGCGAATCGCCGGAGCCGCTGGGCATGGGACGGGTTGCACGCTTTCTGCGGCGGTGGCTGCATTGCTTGCGCAGGGGAGATCCGTTCCGCAGGCGGCCGGCCTCGCCAAGGATTATCTCGGCGAGACCTTGCGGCACGCGCTGGAATTTGAATCGGACATCGGCTGCGTCGTTCATGCGTTGAATCAAGGGACGACCTTTGTGAAAAACGGGGCGTGACATTGAGCTGGGATTTTGTAGGCTTTTTGTCTAGTTTATGGAGCATTTTCACTCACCAAAATCTTCGCTGCATGGCATCGCTTGTAAGGTCTCTCAACGGTTAGAAGATAGAGGAGTCGTGAATTCAAGCGCCCATTCGATATTCTCGCGCCGTGGCTTTTTGTTGCTCACCGCAGGGCTTGCCAGCTGCACGGCTGCCCCTCCATTGCAGAAGGTCGCCGTGAAATCACGGGTAGCACCGAAGGTTAGCTCGGGAGATCGCTCTGTGGTACCTTACGGGCCTGTTCCTCGCAATCCTGACATGGCGCTGAGGTCTGATTTCGATGCCAGCGCGGGTTTGTCATTCTCAAGAGTTTTGGTTTCCGGGAATTACATCGCCATGACCTTTGATGATGGGCCGCATCCTCGGAACACGCCGCGTCTGTTAGAAATGCTGCGCGAGCGGAACATCAAGGCGACATTTTATTTGGTGGGGCGCAATGTGGATCTCTATCCGCAAGTGGCCCAAAACACTCTCGCGGAAGGGCATGAGATCGGCAATCACAGCTACACGCACCGGCTGCTGAGTAAGCTGAGTGACCAGGAAATTCTCGCAGATTTAACTCGTTGTCGCGACTCGATTCAACGCGAGACGGGCATCATCCCGCGCACGATGCGTCCGCCTTATGGGGGATTGAATGTGCGCCAACGCCAGCTGGCGTGCCAAGAAATGGGCTACCCTTCTATTTTATGGTCGGTCGATCCGCTCGACTGGAAGCGCCCAGGCGCAGCGGTTGTGACCTCAAGGATTCTTCGCAACACCACCAAGGGAGGCATTATTCTGGCTCACGACATCCATTCGCAATCGGTGGATGCCATGCCCGCCACTCTCGATGGTTTGCTCCGCGCGGGGTTTAAATTTGTGACGGTCTCCCAGTTGATCGCCATGAAGGTCTCTCCGCCGGTTCCTCAAGTGGCGGCGGCGACCTCCACCCTTTGATCCAATCATTGCCCACGTGAACCACTCCGAGTTCAGCGACCGCCACTTTGCGACGCGTGAACGACTCTCTGAAGTCATCCGCGGCATCGCGGCATTGTCGGAAGAAACGGGTACAGTGCTTGAGCATTTGCTCTCGGGGGCAGGGGAGCGAATGGATCTTGAGTCGCCATGCCTCATGGTCGTGGCAGGAGAGGCAAATGCGGACACGCCTTGCTTCATCCATGGTCTGGTGGGCCAGGATTTGTGTCTCGGAAACACTTCGCAAAAGCCAGCTCGCCTCCATTGGTACCGCCACGGCCGTGAAATCCACAACGATACCCGCTCGTCGAATCTCGAAATTTGCGAGCGCCCGGTGGATTTCTTGCGCCGATTCAGTCTGGTTGATGTGCCGAGCGCGCAGGTGGGATCTCAAATCCAACTGGACGCCACGACTCGTTTATTGCCCTGCGCAGATTTGATTTTCATGGTTTTCCCCGCAGCCAATCCTTGGGGAGCGGCGACATGGAATGCCATCGCAACGTTCCCGCCGGAAACGCTTGAAAAGACGGTACTTGTCCTCCAGCAGTCGAATCCGTGCGAATCATCGGATTTGAAGGTGATCACGGGTCATGTGGCGGATTTGGCGATGAAGCGGATCGGACGAGTTCTTCCGCTTTTTGTCGTTTCTGGGAAGCTGGCGAGTGAGGCGAAACGAACCATTCCGCTCGCAGTGGAGCCCTACCAGGCCAGTGGCTATTTCGAGTTGGAGCGTTTCATCGGGCAGCGGATTTGCGAATCACAGGACCGGCAACAGACGTTGAAAACTTGGTATGAACGAGCGGCATCCGCCACCCGTCTCGTCGACGATCAGATCGAGTCGCAGAGTCGGGCGCTCAGCAACCACGGTCGTTTCCTCGACACGATCGAGCGCGAAATTGATGACATCCGCGAAGATTTCATTGCCCGCTTGCCCCTTCATCTCGCGGGAGTCGCGGAGGTTTTTCAGTTAGAAACCATTGGGATTGCCAAGGTTCTTCGTCGGCGATTGGGGGTGATACCCACCATTTATCGGCTTTTTGCGGGGGATCGCACGGGAGTGGTGATCGAGTCGCTTTTGATTGAGCGTCTTCAGGCGGCGGTTGATGTTGTCGCCGAGAACGACGGGGCCGAGGTGGTTCTTCACTGCAGGCGCCATCGACAAGCGTTGGATGCAAGGGTAAGGGAAACGATGGGGATCGATCTCAAAAATGCTGATCCATTGGATGAGGTTTTGGACACCAGTAAAATCCATTTTAAGCAGCACTTGGCAGGGGCTGCTCGACACGGGGTTCATGATTTACGAGTTCGGCGTGAGCTGGAAAAGCAGATCCGGCGGCGCAATTCGGAGCTGCAGTCGTTCGTGATCGCGGTGCTGATTTCTACGGCAGCAGGAGGAATCACCGGGGCTCTTGGGGTCGCGTGGCTGCCGTTCGCATGTTGTGGACTTGCGGCGGTTTTGGGGCTCGTTTGCATCGTCAAGGCGTACGGCACCCGGCGAGCCATTGAACGTGAGTTTCAAAGTCGCCTGTTCGATGCGTGTGATGAATTTGCGACCATGCTCCGCTCGGATTACAGCGAGGCACTGCGGCGGGTTTGCCAAGATTACGCATCGTCTTTGTCAGAGGTTCGAAGCCACCTTTTTCGTGAAAAACATGCACTCGCGCCGCGTCTCAAGCGTTGGAAAGAGTTGTTCCTCACACTCAAGGCGGTGGAGCAGGATCTTTGAGCGAATCGAACCGCCAAATCGCTCCAAATGGGAACCTGCCAGTCACCAGTACCCATCGGGAGCCTTCGAATCATGCCATGAGAGATCAGCGATTTGTCGCAAAGCACCGCGGTGGGTCGCTTGAGCTGGAGCATCACCAGTTGCTGGTGCTTTGGGCGGCGGATTGCGCGGAGCGGGCACTTTTGCAGGTCGAAGCGGCACAGGCAGATGATCGTCTTCGGCAGGCCATTGCGGTGGCGAGATTGTGGGCGAGGGGAGAGGTTCGCACGGGAGCGGCACAAAAAGCATCGGTCGTCGCGCACGCTGCGGCCCGAAGTTTAAGCAATCCTGTAGCGGTTGCCGTTGCAAGGGCTGCGGGCCATGCGGCCGCCACCGCTCACATGGCGGATCATTGCATCGGTGCTGCCTGCTACGCGCTCAAAGCCATTGAGGCCTCGGAAGGGGCCAGTGAAGCTGAACGAG
This sequence comes from Akkermansiaceae bacterium, assembly GCA_026461385.1. Classification (GTDB taxonomy): domain Bacteria; phylum Verrucomicrobiota; class Verrucomicrobiia; order Verrucomicrobiales; family Akkermansiaceae; genus Luteolibacter. The sequence continues at coordinate 28,980 of JAPJNB010000041.1, read as the reverse complement.
CGTGGCAGGACGCCCAAGTCCCAGAAATTCTGCGGGTTTGGATCGTCCCAGCCATGCGCCGCCGATTTCCTAATGGATTTCGTGGGTCTCAGGGGTGATTTCATCGGCAAATCGCATCATGAAAGACTCCTGACGGCCGAAGTCGTTTTTTTCATTCGATTTTTGATCTTATCTCGGACCGGAAGTTCGAGCAATCGGCAACAATTTTGCAGGATTTCACAGGAATTCTTCATTTTTTGAAGAAAATTTGAAAATAGGACTTGTCAGCTTCGATTCGGCTCCTAGAGTCGCCCCCCCCACAGCGAGGGCCGCTGACGATTTTATCGAAGCGGCTCAAATTACAGGGAAAATTTATCGGGTGTAGCTCCGGAAAAAAGCTCTTGCGAGGAATCCTCGTCGGCGCTCCGGTTTGCCCCCATGGGAAAATCAGAACCACGCAGGAAATCATGCCGACAATCAATCAGCTCGTTCGCAAGGGACGCCTCACTCCGGCCGAAAAGTCGAAGTCACCCGCTCTCGTGAACTGCCCACAGCGCCGCGGAGTATGTCTTCAAGTCATGACTCGGACGCCCAAGAAGCCGAACTCGGCTCTCCGTAAAGTGGCCAAAGTACGCCTCACCAACGGATTCGAGGTCATCGCCTACATCGGTGGTGAAGGACACAATCTCCAAGAACACTCGATCGTCCTCGTTCGCGGTGGACGGGTAAAGGACCTTCCGGGGGTACGCTACCACATCGTCCGTGGATCACTCGACACCCTCGGGATCGATAAGCGCCGCCAAAGCCGCTCGAAGTACGGTGCAAAGCGTCCGAAACCCGGCGCCGCTGCCGCCCCTGCCAAAAAAGGCAAGTAATCAACGGTCAACCATCCATCACCAACTCCCACTGCCATGCCACGCCGCAAGCGCATTTTCACCAAGCCAGACCGTCGCGATCCTCGCTATGACAGTCCTCTCGTCGGTCACCTCATCACCAAGGTGATGGAGTCCGGTAAGCGTTCACTCGCTCAACGCATCGTGTATGCTGCGATCGATCGCGCCAACGAAGGTGTCGACACCATCGACCCACTCGAAGTCATCACCCGCGCCGTTGAAAACACCAAACCACGCGTGGAAGTGAAATCTCGCCGCGTTGGAGGTGCAACCTACCAAGTGCCGCTCGAAGTGGCACCCGATCGCTCTGAATCGCTGTCGATGCGTTGGCTCGTCAATTACGCCCGCAACCGCAAGGGGACTCCCATGCACGTGGCGCTTGCCAATGAAATCAAGGACGCCGCCAACAACCAGGGCAGCGCCGTTCGCAAGCGTGACGACGTTCACAAGATGGCACAGGCCAACCGTGCCTTCGCTCATTTCCGTTTCTAAACGACCCTCGTACTCGAGTTTTTCTCAGTGAATCCTAACAGTCCAAACCGCCAATACGTGCTCGAGCGCACCCGAAATATCGGGATCGCTGCGCACATTGACGCGGGTAAGACAACGCTCACCGAGCGGATTCTCTTTTACACGGGGATGATCCACAAAATCGGCGAAGTCCATGATGGCGGCGCAACGACCGACTGGATGGAGCAAGAGCGCGAGCGGGGAATTACGATCACTTCCGCCGCCGTCACCACTGAGTGGTGGCAGCACGAGGAGCCTGGGATGACCAAGCTCTTCCCAAGCCAGAAAAACCGGATCAACATCATTGACACTCCCGGGCACGTTGATTTCACCGCAGAAGTCGAGCGTTCCCTCCGTGTCCTCGACGGTGCAATCGTGGTTTTCTGCGGTGTCGCTGGGGTTCAGCCTCAGTCCGAGACGGTTTGGCGCCAAGCGACCAAGTACCGCGTGCCTCGTCTCGTGTTCGTTAATAAAATGGACCGCACCGGGGCGAACTTCGAGAATGTCTTCTCTGAGGTAAAGGAAAAGCTCGGTGCAAACGCCGTAAGAATTCTCATTCCAATCGGTTCCGAGGATCAGTTGATCGGTCAGATCGACGTGGTCAATCAGAAGGCCGTCTATTTTTCGGATGATGACAAGTTTGGTTCGACTTACACGGTCAAGGAACTTGAAGGAGATCTCATCGACCTCTGCAAGCAGGCTCACCAAGAGCTGGTGAATGCCGTTGCGGATGTGGACGAACGGGTGGGGGAAAAATTCCTCAATGAGGAAACCATCACGCTAGAGGAACTCAAACAAGGGATCCGCCGCGCAACGATCGCGAACCATCTGGTTCCAGTCGCCGGTGGTTCGGCCTTTAAAAACAAAGGTGTCCAATATCTGCTCGATGCCGTCATCGATTATCTTCCAAGCCCGCTCGATATCCCGTCGGCGATCGGAATGGACCCCGACCATGAGGAAACTCAGATCGAAGTCGTCACGTCCGATAACGAGAAATTCGTTTCCCTCGCATTCAAACTTTGGGCAGACAAGTTCGTCGGCAAGTTAGTATTCTTCCGCGTTTACTCGGGTGTCATTCGCAAAGGCGACACGGTGTACAACCCGCGCACCCGCCGCTCGGAACGCGTCGGTCGCCTGATTCAGATCCAAGCGAACGAGCACAAAGACATCGACGCCTGCTATGCCGGCGACATCGCGGCAATGGTGGGAATTAAAAATGTCACCACTGGCGACACGCTCGCCGCCGAAAAATACGACGTAGTCTTGGAGCCGCCGACCTTCCCAGAACCCGTGATCTCGATGGCCGTCGAACCGAAGACTGTCGCCGACCAAGAAAAGCTGGGACTTGCGCTCGGCCGTCTCTCGGAGGAGGACCCAACCTTCATGGTGAAAACCGACGAAGAAACTGGCCAGGTCATCATCTCTGGCATGGGTGAGCTTCACCTCGAGATCATCATCGATCGCATCCGCCGCGAATTCAAAGTGGAGGCAAATACCGGTGCCCCTCAAATCGCTTACCGCGAAACAATCACGCAGTCTGCGGGCGGCGAGGGTAAATTGATCAAGCAATCCGGTGGCCGTGGCCAATATGGTCACGTGGTTCTCTCGATCCAACCGAATGACAAGGGCAAAGGCCTCACCATCGAAAATAAGGTGATCGGCGGCGCGATTCCCAAGGAATACATCAATGCAGTTTACAAAGGAATCACGGAGTCCATGTCGAATGGCGTGATTGCGGGCTACCCTGTCGTCGATGTGCTTGTCGAGATTCTCGATGGTTCGTACCACGATGTGGATTCGAACGAAAACGCATTTACCATGGCCGCTATTTTCGCCATGAAAGATGGCTTTAAGAAGGCCAACTCCATTCTTCTTGAGCCCATTATGGCCGTCGAGGTATCGACACCTGACGACTACCAAGGTGATGTGATGGGGGATCTCAGCCGCCGTAGGGGCCAGATCCAAAACACGGAATCCAAGGGCAGACTCTCCATCGTCCACGCCAACGTTCCTCTCAAAGAAATGTTCGGCTACTCCACCGCCGTTCGGACTCTCTCTTCGGGCCGCGCTTCCTATGCAATGACTCCATCGCATTTCGAGCAAGTCCCTAAAAACATCGTCGAAGAAATCGTCAGCGACCGCATGGGCTAATCCGCCCTTCAACTAACTCACGCAAACCGCCAACTCAATCTCCACCATGGAAAACCAGAAAATCCGCATCCGCCTGCGTGCCTTTGATCACCGTGCGATCGACCGTTCCGCTCAAGAAATCGTCGAAACCGCTAAGAGAACTGGAGCCCGCGTTGCCGGACCGATCCCGCTCCCTACTCGTATCGAAAAATTCACCGTCAACCGCTCGGTTCACGTGAATAAGAAGTCGATGGAGCAGTTCGAAATCCGTACCCACAAACGCCTTCTCGACATCGTCGATCCAACCGCACGCACCGTCGATGAGCTCAAAAAGCTCAATCTTCCTGCCGGTGTCGACATCACCATCCGTATCTGAGTTTTTTCAAATCAGATTTTCTACTCTCACTTTTCACTCTCAACTTCAATATCGCCATGTCACTCGGCCTCCTCGGCAAAAAAATCGGAATGACCCGCCTGTTCGACCAACAGGCAGGTATCATGATCCCTGTCACCGTCATCGACGTTTCCGGCAACACGGTTCTTCAGGTCAAGACCCCAGAAACCGATGGCTACACTGCAGTCCAAGTGGGCTATGGCGATCAGAAGGAACAACGGGTGAGCAAGCCCGCTCTCGGAATCTTCAAGAAAGCTGGATCAACGCCAAAGCGCTTCATCCAAGAATTCCGGCTCGAGAATGGCACCGACGCTCCGGCCGTGCATCCCGGCCTTGAAACTTTCACCGAAGGCCAATGGGTCGACGTGATCGGTGAGTCGAAGGGACGCGGTTTCCAAGGTGCCGTCAAGCGCCACGGTTTCGGCGGTCTCAAAATGACCCACGGATCCATGATGCATCGCCGGACAGGTGCTATCGGTTGCCGCTCGACCCCTGGTCGGGTTTGGAAAAACCAAAAAATGCCAGGGCACATGGGAACCACCCGTGCCACCGTCCAAAATCTCAAAATCGTCGCCGTACGCCCCGAAGATGGTGTCATCCTCGTCTCTGGTGCTGTTCCCGGTTCAAACGGAAACTACGTCACCGTCCGCCCCGCAAAGAAAAAGTCCGCCTAATCGGGTGGCATTCTGAAACATTTCACGATTCCCAGTCATGTCCGCTAAGACTTTCACCGCAGAAGACGCTCAAGCCGCCAACCTCGTGTTGGTAGGTGCCGAGAAAGGTCGCCAAGCCGTTCACGATCTCGTGATCGCCTATCGCGCCAACCGCCGCACCGGCTCCGCATGCACCAAAACCCGTGGCGAGGTGTCCGGTAACAACCGCAAGATTTACAAGCAAAAAGGCACCGGCGGCGCGCGTCACGGCGACAAACGCGCTCCGATCTTTGTCGGTGGTGGTGTTGTTTTCGGCCCACGCCCAAGAGATTATTCAAAGAAGGTGACCAAGACGGTTCGTAAGCTCGCGCTTCGCCGCACTCTTGGCGACTTGGTTCGTGCTGAGAAAATCAAGTCCGTGGAGAGCTTCTCCGTGGCCGATGGCAAGACGAAGTCCTTCGTTGCCGCTCTAGATGCACTCGTCAACCCTGGCAAAATCCTGGTGGTTGCTAACCACTTCGACGATTCCACCTACCTTGCCGGCCGCAATGTCGCTTGGGTGCAATTGGTGACTGCCTCCGACGTCAACGTCGAACAACTCCTCCTCGCCAACAGTATCATCCTCGTGGGTGATGCCGTTCAAACTCTCGCAACTCGCACTGCCTGAACCCCGGACCTAATACCGAGATCATGAAAGACATTTACCAGGTCATTAAAAACGTCCGACTCTCCGAAAAAGCAACTTTGCTTCAAGAGACGAATAACGAGATCACTCTCGAAGTCGACCGCAAGGCCAACAAACTTGAGATCAAACAAGCCGTTGAACAACTCTTCGGAAAAACCGTTTTGGCCGTCCGCACTGCCAACTACGACGGCAAACTCCGCCGCCAACGCCGCGCCGATGCCGGTCGCACTAACCATTGGAAGAAAGCCATCGTTCGCCTCAAGGAAGGTGAATCGCTCGACCTCGTCTGAGTGATCCATCCGTTGCTCCAATCGTAATAAACTAACGTTCAGATTGCCATGCCCCTGAAAAATTTCAAGCCAATCACTCCATCTGCCCGCTACAAGAGTCTTCCGTCCTTCGACGAGATCACCAAGAGCAAGCCTGAGAAGAGTCTTCTCACTCCACTGAAGCGCAGTGGGGGTCGGAATAACACCGGCCGCATCACCTGCCGTCACATCGGTGGTGGCCACAAACGCCACTATCGTCTCATTGATTTCAAGCGCGGCAAGCACGATGCTCCTGCCACCGTCGTTGGCATCGAGTACGATCCAAACCGCACCTGCCGCATCGCGCTCATCCAGTATGCCGACGGACAAAAGTCTTACATCCTTGCACCCCTTGGTCTTGAGGTTGGAAGCACCGTCGTCGCTGGCGAAAATGTCGCACCGAAGACAGGAAATGCCATGCCTCTCAGCGCTGTCCCACTCGGCACTTCGATCCATAACATCGAGTTGATTCCAGGCAATGGCGGCAAGGTCGCACGTGCTGCGGGCCAACTCGCTGTCCTTTCCAACCGCGATGGTGGTTGGGCACTGGTGAAAATGCCCTCAGGTGAGATCCGCCGCTTCAATGATCGCTGCTTCTGCACGATCGGACAGGTCGGAAATCGTGACCACATGAACGAGACCTCGGGCAAGGCCGGCCGCACTCGCTGGCAGGGGGTTCGCCCAACCGTCCGCGGTATGACCATGAACCCAGTCGATCACCCGAACGGTGGTGGTGAAGGTAAGTCGAAGTCCGGTGGTGGTCGCCAACACCTTACCAGCCCATGGGGCCACGCGAAGGGTCAAAAGACCCGCAACAAGCGCAAGCCGACCAGCGTGTTCATTGTCGAGTCTCGCCACAAGGCGAAGAAGAAGTAATCCATTTCGTGAACCATCCAACTTACTGATTTCATGCCACGCTCACTTAAAAAAGGCCCATTCGTCGACCAAAAGCTTCTTGCGAAGATCGACGCTGTTGCCGACGCCGGATCCGACCGCAAGCCCATCAAAACATGGAGCCGCAAGTCGATGATCACTCCAGACTTCGTCAGCCACAACTTTGCAGTTCACAACGGCAAGACGTTCGTGCCGGTATACGTCACGGAAAACATGGTTGGCCATAAGCTTGGCGAATTCGCACCGACCCGGATTTTCCGGACTCACGGTGGTATCGGCAAGAAGTAAACCAGTTAGGCTTTATCCTCGCAATCATGTCACCGACATTCCATCTCAAAGCACTTGCCGCGGCCCTCGGGTCCTTGGCCGTCGCGGAGATGTGTGTCGCAGAAGTTCCGACCGCAGCACAGTACCAAGACAGGATCGTTGCGCTCCAGACCCAAAATCAAACACTGCAACGCAGTTTGGTCGAAGCAAATCGGGGTGAGAAGCAAGCCTCTGAACAACTGGCTCAGGTTCGTGAGCGCCTCGAAGCTCTTGGGAAAAATCTTCTCGATGGAGGTGACGATCGGCTCATCCATGCTGCGGCTGACTTGCAGTTGGCAAATGAGAAGGCCTCAAGCCTTGAGCACTCGGTGATGATTCTGACCTCGGCCATCACGGATTACCTGCATCAGGCGGTGGTTTCTGACCCCGCAGCAAGAATTCGTGTAGAAACTTCTCTCAGGGAGCTTGACGCTGTCCTTGGACTGCGTCAAAAGCCTCTCCCCGATGTTCACGCCGGCTCGCTTCAGCAAGCTCGGATCGTGAGCCTCGATCAGGAAAGCGGAATGATGGTTTTGAATCTTGGCGAAAACCAAGGTGCCAAGATCGGAATGACGTTCACTCTCACCCGTGGGCAACAGCCTTACGGTAAAGCCATTCTCTCTGATGTCCGCAAGGGCGTCAGTGGTGCCTTTGTCGAAAACCTCGACAACGTCACCGAATCCCCACGCACAGGCGATCTCGCCAATCTCGAAACACAAGCATCCGCTCAGTAATTATTCACGCCCGACGACATGGAAGTCAAAAGTACCACTAAATTCGTTCGCCTCTCGCCTAAAAAGGCGCGTGACGTCGCCCGCGAAATTCAAGGACTCGCAGTCTCAAGCGCCCTTGATATTCTGACCTTCACACCGAAGAAGGCTGCCCAATTGATCGGCAAAACACTGAAGACCGCCATCGCGGATGCGGAAAACAACTTTTCCCTCGATGCCTCTTCCCTTGTCATCAAGGAGGCCGTCATCGGCGCGGGCCCAACGCTTCGTCGCTTCAAGCCACGGGCCAAGGGTTCCGCAGGTCCAATCCTCAAGCGCACCAGCCATATCTCGATCACTCTCGTTGGCTCCGCGCCTGAGAAGAAAAAGAAAGTGGCCCGCAAGGCTGCCGCAAAAGTCGTAGAAGAAACTCCAGTGGCTGCCGCTGCCGTTGAAGAACAAGCCTGAAATCATCTCTCTCTTAATCTCATCCTTCACCGAACATGGGCCAAAAAGTAAATCCGATCGCATTCCGTCTCGCCGTCAACAAGGACTGGCGCTCAAAGTGGTATGCCAGTGGTAAAGACTACACCGACAAGCTCCACGAGGATCTCGCGATTCGTGGATACTTGAAAAATAAGCTGGTGAACGCCGGATTGGCGCGAGTCGTCATCGAACGCGCCTGGAACAGTGTGCGTGTGACGCTCCACACCTCACGCCCCGGACTGATCATCGGTCGCCAAGGTAAGGAAATTGAGGTGATGACCAAGGACATTTCCGGCCTCTGCAAGGGTGCCCAAGTCAAGATCGACATCATTGAAATTCGCAAGCCTGAGCTCGACGCTCAGTTGGTCGCAGAGCAAATTGCAGTTCAACTTGAGCGCCGTATCAGCTTCCGCCGTGCGATGAAGCGTGCGCTCCAGACCGCCATGGAATTCGGCGCCGAAGGGATTCGTCTCCGTTGTGCCGGCCGTCTGGGTGGTGCTGACATCGCCCGTGCTGAAGGATATCGCGAAGGCAAGGTGCCTCTTCAAACTCTCCGCGTCCCTCTCGACTACGGTTTTGCCGAAGCTCGTACTTTGTATGGCATCATCGGAATCAAGTGCTGGGTCAACAAGAAGGAAGACGACGGCACTGGCAAGCAGCCCCAAGGTCGCAATGATCGAGGAGACCGCGGTGATCGTGGTGGCCGCGGCGGTGACCGTGGAGGCGATCGCCGTCCGAACAACCGCAACTGATTCATTCATTTCACACATTTAAACCACACTTTTTCTAGGAGGACCGAGTTATGCCTTTGATGCCCAAACGAACCAAGTTCCGCAAGAGCCACCGCGGAAGCCGCGCTGGCAATGCCCAGCGTGGAACCACAGTTGCCTTCGGAGATTTCGGCCTGCAAACCCTCGATCGCGGATGGATGACCAACCGCCAGATCGAAGCTTGCCGGATCGCAATCAACCGCTCACTGAAACGGAAAGGAAAAGTCTGGATCCGGATTTTCCCACACAAGTCGATCACTTCACGCCCACCTGAAACCCGGATGGGTAAAGGTAAAGGCGCTGTCGAAGGCTGGGTGGCTGTGATTCGTCCGGGCAACGTCCTCTTCGAAATTGGAGGCGTTCCTGAGTCTGCGGCCAAAGAAGCGATGCGCCTCGCATCCTATAAGCTCGGCATCCGCACCCGCCTCGTCACCCGCAATCCTCACGCCTGATCTTCCCGATCTTCTCAACCTTATTTTTTGAACCATGGCAAAATCCAAAGCCAAATCCGCCAATGAGTTGTCTCCAGCAGAGCTTGAAGTTCGCCTTCGCGAGCTGAAGCAGGAAGCACTCAATCTCCGTCTCCAGCGCGCCACCGGCACCTTGGAAAACTCTGCACGCATCCGCCAAGTGCGTCGCGAAACCGCGCAAGTTCTTACGGCTGTGACCGCTAAGAAGAGTGCTTGATCCAAGATCCTAACGCATTAACCTACCGATACCATGAGTGAGACTTCTCAGGAAACAAAGATCCACATCCGCAAAACCCGCGTTGGCGTGGTCATTTCCAATAAAATGGACAAGACCCTCGTTGTTGAACACGTTGCCCGTGTCCCGCACCCCAAATTCAATAAAATCGTCAAACGCTCCAAGAAATACTACGTGCACGACGAGACCAATCAGGCTCAAATCGGCGATCGCGTGCGCATCGTCGAGACCCGCCCACTTTCGAAGCTGAAATGCTGGGCCCTTGCCGAAGTCATTTCTCACTAACACTCCTCCGGACTCTCCGGAATCGATTTCACTTTTTTCACCAGACCCTATTTTACAGTCATGATTCAGATGGAAACTATGCTCGTTGTCGCCGATAATACCGGTGCTCGTAGCGCAAAAATGATCGGCGTGCTCGGCAAGCGCAGCCGCACCGCATGCATCGGTGATGTGATCACTTGTCACATCCGCGATTCCATCCCGACCGCAGCAGTCAAAAAAGGCAGCGTCGTGAAGGCCGTGGTGGTTCGTACCGCGTACCCAATCCGCCGCGCTGACGGTTCGATCCTTCGCTTCGACTCCAATGCGGTTGTCATCATCGACAAGGACAACAATCCTCGCGGAACTCGGATCTTTGGACCCGTCGCTCGTGAGCTTCGTGAGCGGTCGTTCATGAAGATCGTTTCTCTCGCACCTGAGGTCCTCTGATCCCAGGCATTCACCACCACACACTCTAACGTTAAATTTCATGAGCCGCATCAAGACACACGTCAAAAAGGGTGACGAAGTCGTAATCGTCGCTGGCAATCACAAGGGAAAGCGCGGCACCGTGCTTCTCGTGAATGCAACTAAAGGCCAAGTCGTCGTCGAAGGCGGACGGCCAATCCAAAAGGCCGTCAAGGCTACCGAAGCCGAGCCTAATGGTGGTATTAAAACCATCGATGGCCCCATTCATCTCTCCAATGTTAAGAAAGTGGGCTGAAGCATTCCGCTTCCGCCCGCGCTTAAGCGTTTAACCACCAACGCTGACCCGCAAAAAAATGAGCACACCCGCACTACAACAATATTATAAGGACAAGGTCGTCCCAGCTCTCACCAAGAAGCTAGGATACACCAACACCCATCAAGTTCCACGTCTCGAGAAGATTGTGGTCACCTCTTGCATGGGCAAAGCTGCCGATCGTAAGGTCGCCGTTGACGATGCCGTCAATGAAATCCAAAAAATCACGGGTCAGCGCCCGTCGATCACCTTCTCGAAGAAGGCAGTTGCGAACTTCAAGCTCCGCGAAGGTGAAGCACTCGGCGCACGCGTCACTCTGCGGGGTGCTCGCATGTGGGAGTTTCTTTACAAGTTCATCAACGTCACCGCTCCGAACATCCGCGACTTCCGTGGGATTTCCTCGAAGTCATTCGATGGCCGTGGAAACTACGCCTGCGGTATCAGCGATCAATCCATCTTCCCAGAAATCGAAATCGATCAAATCAAGCGTACGATCGGCTTCGACTTGATTTTCGTGACCTCAGCGCCGACCGACGCAGAAGGCCGCGAGCTCCTCACCGAGCTTGGCATGCCCTTCCGTGATATGAAAAAGGCCAACGAGGTCGAGGCCGTCGCTGCCAACTAAACCACAGGAACCACTCAAAAAAGGAATCCACATTATGGCAGATCTTACCGATCCAATCTCAGACTTCCTCACGCGTTTCAAAAACGCTGCCCGTGCCGGCAACGAGGAATTCACCGCACCTTATTCCAAGATTAAGGCGGACATCGCCCGCATTCTTCAAGAAGAAGGCTATCTCTGGAACTATGAGGTCGTCACTGGCGACCGCACCACGCTCAAGTTGAAGCCGAAATTTATCGACGGCCGTTCGGTTCTCACCGACCTCAAGCGTGTTTCCACTCCTGGTCGCCGCCACTACGTCGGTGCAGGTGAAGTTCCACGCGTCATGTCAGGCCTGGGTATCTCGATTCTTTCGACTTCGAAAGGCGTGATGTCAGGCGGTTCCGCAAAGAAGCAAAACCTCGGTGGCGAGCTTCTCGCCAACGTCTGGTAAACCCTAACTCGTCAAAGGAAACTACTACCATGTCACGAGTCGGACTCAAACCAATCTCTCTCCCGGAAAAAGTCGCTGTCAAACTTGACGGCCGCACGGTGATCGTCGAAGGCCCAAAGGGCAAACTCGATTTCTCCCTTCCGGACGGTATCTCACTCACCAGCGAAGACGGCACCGTTGTTGTCTCGCGAGCGACTGAGCTTCGCCAGCACAAGGCCCTTCACGGAACCGCACGCAGCCTCGTTCAGAATATGATCTTGGGTGTCTCGCAAGGCTTCGTAAAGGATCTTGAAATTCACGGCGTCGGCCTTCGTGCCTCTGTCAAAGGCGCGGATCTCGATCTTTCACTCGGTCGGTCCCATCCGCTGCTTCACCCGATCCCTCAGGGACTGAGCGTCACTGTGGTGGAAAACACCAAGATCAAGGTGGAAGGCATCAATAAGCAACTCGTCGGTCAGTTCGCTGCTGAAGTTCGTGGTTTTTACCCACCTGAACCTTACAAGGGCAAGGGCGTTCGCTACGTCGGTGAGAAAGTTCGCCGCAAAGAAGGCAAGAGTGTCGGCAAATAATCCACCATCGTCGCCTACCACCTTAACACCATCACGGCACTATGAGCACCATCAATCGCAAGTCGATCCGCCGCAGGATCCACAATCGCATTCGTCGGAAAGTTTCCGGCACTGCAGAACGTCCACGTCTGGCCGTTCACTATTCGAACCAACACATTTACGCCCAAGTCATCGACGACTCCGCAGGCAGGACTTTGGTATCCGCTTCGACGCTCGACAAGTCCTTCGAAAAGGCTTCGTCGAATGTCGAGAGCGCCCAGAAAGTCGGCCAACTCCTCGCGGAGCGCGCCAAGGGCTCGAATATCAGCGCAGTGGTCTTCGACCGCGGCGGTCACCTCTACCACGGTAAAGTCAAGGCTCTCGCCGACGCAGCGCGTGAAGCAGGACTCCAATTCTAACGCTCCGATCAGACACACATCATGGTAACAATTCCAGACAATCAATCTCCTGCCGCTGAAGCGGGCGCTTCGGCCCCGGTGGCAGCATCAGCACCTCAACAGTCCTCCTATCAAGGTGGTCGCGGCCAAGGCGGCGGCTATCAGGGTGGCGGCGGGCAAGGTGGCGGTCGCGGTCGCGGTGGTCCACGTCGCGAAGAGCGCGCAGCACCGACGGACTCTGAAGGCAACGAGCTTTCTGAAAAGGTCGTATTCATCAACCGATGCGCCAAGGTCGTCAAGGGCGGTCGTCGCTTCAGTTTTTCCGCACTCGTGGTCACTGGCAACAAGGTCGGCAAGGTCGGTCTTGGCTATGGCAAGGCGAATGAGGTGTCGGATGCCATCAAAAAGGCCAGCGAAGGAGCCCGCAAGGTGCTCGTGCCGATGAGCATTGTCGATGGAACGATCCCTCACGAAATTTACGCTGAGTTCGGCGGTGGCAAGGTTCTCCTCAAGCCAGCATCACCTGGAACGGGGATCATCGCAGGTGGCGGTGTCCGTGCGGTTTGCGAAGCAGTTGGCATCCGCGACATCCTCGCGAAGTCGATGGGTTCCTCCAATCACGCGAACGTCGTCAAGGCGACACTTAAAGCACTCTCCCAGCTTCGGACCCGCGACCAAGTGCTCGGCGGACGCGGCAAGAAAAAGCGCGAAAAAGCCATTTAATGAGCGGTGGGGGTGCAGGGGCAATCCTGCATCATCCTAAACTTCAAAACAAAAATCAGAATATTTATGGAACTTCATTCATTCAGCCCGAATCCTGGCTCGAAGCACCGGAACAAGCGTCTCGGTTGCGGCGAAAGCTCAGGTCATGGCAAAACTGCCGGTAAGGGCAACAAGGGTCAAAAAGCTCGATCAGGAAGTGGCACTCGTGTCGGCTTCGAGGGTGGCCAGATGCCGCTTCATCGTCGGCTTCCAAAGCGCGGCTTCAACAATTACGATTTCCGCGACAAGGTCTGCGTCTTCAATGTGGGCGAGCTCGATGATCTTTTCGATGCGGGCACGACCATTGATGAAGCAGCTCTCCGTGGGCAAGGCCTCGTCAACGGCCCATACGACAAGATCAAGGTGCTCGGCGTTGGTGAAGTGACCAAAGCATTCCACGTGGTCGTCGGTAATGCCAGTGCCTCCGCCCGCGAAAAAATCGAAAAAGCAGGTGGAACGGTCAACGAGCCAACCGCTTGATGGTTTTTCACTGATATTTGATCTCCGACGAGGAAGCGCTAGTGCGCTTCCTCGTCTTGTTCAGACACCAAGCCTCATTCCTTCGCCTAAATAGCCATGATTTCAGCATTCGCAAACACTTGGAAGATCCCCGAGCTGCGGGATAGGATTCTTTTCACTCTCGCTCTGATTGTGATCATTCGTCTCGGGGTTCACATCACGTTGCCTGGCGTTGACGCCACGGTGATCAAGGCTTGGCTTGACAGCTTGAAAGCGGTCGATCCGAAAAGCCCGGCGGGCGGGATCACTGCATTGCTGACGGTGTTCTCCGGTGGTGGTCTTCAGAAGGCAGGTATTTTTGCGCTGGGAATCATGCCGTACATCTCGGCGTCGATTATGGTTCAGTTGATGACGGCGGTGATTCCAAAACTTTCTGTCCTCGCTCGCGAGGATGGTGGCCGCCAGAAAATCACTCAATACACGCGGTACATCACGATCCTCATTGCATTGGTTCAAGGGGTGTTCGCTGCGATGTCGCTGAACAATCCCGAGCAGATCCCCTACATGAAGGGGATTGAGAAGTTCGGCAAGTTGGTCCCCGATCCCTCCTACACGTGGATGGGGATGACGGTGATCACGATCGTTGCTGGCACGGTTTTGCTATTATGGATTGCCGATCAGATCACGGAAAAAGGCATTGGCAACGGAACCTCGATCATCATTACAGTAAACATCATCTCGGCGCTTCCGGGGGCATTGATCCAAGCGTGGAAATTTTTCGTTCCTTCGCAAGGGGTGGTGAATCCCTTCAATGCGATTTGGATGGTGGTCATGATTGCTTTGTTGCTCGTCGTCATTGCGGCAACGATTTCGATTACCCAAGCGCAACGTAGGATTGCAGTGCAATATGCTAAGCGAGTGGTGGGTCGTAAGCAGTTCGGCGGCCAGACTCAGTACCTGCCGCTCAAAGTGAATTATGCGGGTGTCATGCCCATCATTTTCGCATCTGCGGTGCTCTCACTCCCACCATTGATGCTTCAGTGGATCCCGGGGATTTCGGGGCAGCCTTGGGCAGTGAAACTTTACGGTCAACTCTCGCAAGGCGGGATGTGGTTCTATATCTTGGGCGTCATCGGCATTTTCCTTTTCTCATATTTTTGGGTAGCGATGATGTTCCAGCCTTCTCAAATTGCAGAGGATCTAAAGCGGAATGGTGGCTACATCCCCGGTGTTCGCCCAGGTAAGCCGACGGCAGATTTCTTGGATTTCACCATGACCCGCCTCACGTTTGCGGGAGCCTTTTTCATGGTTGCACTGTTTGTGTTGCCCGTCGTCACGGGTCACCTCGTTGGGCTTCCACCCGGTTCGCTGGTGCTTCAGTTTTTCGGTGGTACGTCGCTTTTGATCATGGTGGGTGTCGTGCTTGACGTGATGCGCCAGGTGGAGACCCAGTTGCTTCAAAAGCACTATGATGGGTTCTTGCGGAAGGGAAAACTCAAGGGGCGCTACGACCGATTGAATCAAAACAGTGGCGCAGCGCCTCGTACCGCGATCGTTTATTTATGGACGGTCATCGCCATCCTGATTGTGATTGGTATCACGGCCTACATTTACAATAGTTCCGCACATTGATCGAGTCTGTGACCAAGCCGCTCCGTGTCGTCCTGCTAGGGCCGCCGGCTTCTGGCAAGGGTACTCAAGGCCGAAAGCTCGCAGCAGCACTGGGTCTTGGATATCTGGGCACGGGGGCCTTGCTTCGCGAGAACGTTGAGGAGGGATCAGATCTTGGTAAAGAGGCTGAACCCATCCTTGCTCGTGGAGCTTACTTGCCCGATGAGCTGATGTGCTCGATTCTTGCAGATTGGCTAGGGCGGCAAGATGGTGGCTGGGTGCTGGATGGATTTCCCCGCAGTCTATCACAGGCAGTTTTTCTTGACGATTGGCTTGCAAAACGTCGGCTGAAACTTGATGCCGCAATTTTCTTGGATGTGCCAATGGAGGTGCTTTTAGAACGCATTCACGACCGCGTGGAGTGCTCAAGTTGCCGGTGGTCTGGTAGCCGAAACCAGCGGCTTGAGGGTGGCAAGTGTCCGGTTTGTGGTGACCCCGCAGGCCCTCGCTCTGATGACAGCGATGAGAATTTCCGCAGTCGCCATGCAGAATTTGAGTCGCTCACTCAACCGGTGATTTCCCGTTATCGGCAACTGGGGATGCTTTATTCTTGCGATGCGAGTGCTTCTCAGGATGAAGTGGCGTCCAAACTTCTTCAAATTGTTGCGAATCGCTCCGTTTGAACTCTTCCTTTATCCAAATTTGCTCCCAGATCGTGTCACGAAGAACCCGAATTCCCATCAAGACCCCACGCGAGATCGACTTCATGCGCCAGGCAGGTGCCATCGCGTCATCGATTCTGCAAGCACTGGCGAAGGAGGTGGCTCCTGGGCGAACCACGGGCGAGATCGACCAGTATGCGGCGGAGTTGATGCGCCAGCATGACTGCAAAAGCGCTTTTTTGGGATATCGTGGGTTTCCTGGGTACACCTGCATTTCGGTGAATGAAGAGGTGGTTCATGGGATCGGTGGGGTGCGTAAGATTCAGCCGGGTGACATTTTAAAGATTGATGTGGGTGTGGTGAAGAGTGGCTTTATTGGGGACAACGCGACCACGGTGCCAGTGGGGGACATCCCGCTAGAGACGAAGCGGCTTCTGGCCGTCACTGAGCAGTCGCTTTTTGAGGCGATTCGTCATGCTCGTGCGGGTCGGAAGCTTGCGGATTTGTGTGGATCGGTTGCGGAATTTACTGAGCCACAGGGGTTTACGATTGTGCGCGAGTTTGTGGGTCATGGGGTGGGGCGGCGGTTGCATGAAGAGCCTCAGGTTCCGAACTATCGTCCCCAAGGAAAGTCGCCAACCTTGATGCCCGGAATGACCTTGGCCATTGAGCCGATGGTGAATGCGGGTGTTGCTGGCGTGCGGATCTTGGAGGACGGTTGGACGGTGATCACGGAGGATCGCAAGCCATCCGCTCATTTCGAGCACACGGTGCTGATCACCTCGGGAGATCCAGAAATTCTGACTTGGCGGCCACGCGAGGCACTGCCAGAGATGCTTGGGCTACCGCCTTGGTAGTGGTCTTGGGTCGGCTGTATTACAGGCCTTTGAATCCGAAGTACTCCTGATAAGTCCCAGTTGGAACGACCACGGGCTTCCACTCGCGGTTGAGTTTGCGGAATTTATTGATGAATTCCGTCGGTTCTGCCCAATTTGCTAAGTCGGAGGGTGCTTTTTCACGATGCATTCCGATGTTGATATTGAGCCGGATTTCAAAATGCAAGTGGGCGGGGTACATGCCGAAGTTGTTGCCGATGGTGCCAATTTGTTGGCCTTTTTTGATCAACTGGCCGTCCTTTACCATGATCTGGTTGAGGTGGCCATTGAGGGTGTCGCAGAACTTGACCTGCCCCGTTGCAAGGTCTCGGTATGCGTGCCGAGTCAAGACCACGTTGCCCCAGCCGGACCTCACGTTGTGCGCGAGGGTGACAATTCCATCCGCAACGGCATAGACCGGCGCGCCGAGATCGGTATCTCCCCCAGTTCGGCCGTTCCAATCTTCTCCGAAATGTTGCGGAGCGCGGAGTCGGAGGCCGCGAGCTTTGTAGTAACCCGTGCCATTTGGTTTGCCGACGGGAAAGTCAAAACCGTCCGCGAGGTTGATTTTCACCTGCTGCGGAGACAACGAAAGGCAGAGAAACAGAAGCCCCACCATGAGTGCTCCGTAAATGGGTAGTTTCTTGCCGATCGACATCATCCGCCCCAATGGACTCGCCGATGGTTCATCTCGCAAGTGCAAAAAAGCGGCACAGCCGTGAAGCTGTGCCGCTGATTTGGAAATCCGACGTGAAATCAGGAGTTTTCTTCAATCGACAACGGACGGTAGCCGCCGATGGATTTGAAATAAAGCAGCAGCAAGATGAAGATCCCGGCCATGGTTGCGGGGATAAATGAATCCGCTTTCAAGGTCTTGCGGTCGCCGACGATACTCGCGTCTGCAAGAGCCTTTTGCTCTGGGTTTTTCGCGGTTGCCTTTTGAGCTTCCGAAAGTTTGGTGCCATCGAGTCCCGTCACCGGGTCAAGGAAGAGGAATGAACTGGATTTGGCAGCTTTATTGGATTCGTATGCGGCGACGTTGGTTGCCTTGAGGTGGTCCACCGTGAAGCGGTCCTTGGCATAACCTAGGCCTGGTCCACCAAGCAATCCAGCCGACATCATGCCGATTCCGCCCATGATCGACATGGCGATCGCGCCGGTCCTTGGGAAGCGGTCGCCCACCACCGCGAGCATCGTGGGCCAGAAAAATGTCTTTCCGAGCGCGTAAACCGAAAGTGCAAGAAGTGCGCCAACGAAGGTTTCGATGCTGCTGACGAGGTTGAGGCCGATCACCGCCAAGATTGCACAAATCACCAAAAGTCCGATCGGCGAAATCTTGAGTTTGCTTTCGATGAAATGGGCGGAGAAGCGCAGCGCGAACATTAGCAATGAGGTGAAAACAAAGAGGATCTTACCTTGCGAGGGCGTAAGGATATTGCCCGTGATGTTTTGGATCCAGCCATCAGTTCCGAGTTCAACGGCACCCACGAGTGCATGGGTCACGAACAGGATGAACAGCAAAAAGGAGCCGACTGCGAAATGGGTTTTCCCTGCGACGATGAACCAAAGGAGTAGTGCTACACCCCAGGAAACATACATCCAGGCCGGTCCGGTGAAGAAGGCTGCACCCGTGAAGAATGCGAGAACACCGCCGAGTTGAGCTTTGAAAAACAGGCCGATGATTCCGCAAGCGACTAGCGCGCCAAGTAGGCCCACTTCTTTCATCATGTCGCCGAGCTTAAGCCCTTTGGATGCTGCTTCGGACTTGGGAAACGTTTGGCCCATGAAGGCGAATCCATAAAGCACGGTAGGAATCAGGAAAAGACTGAGCTGGATTTTCCAGTCCACGCCGTTTTCGCCGAGAGTCCATCCGATCAAACCACCGCCGACCAAGCCAGCAGGCCAAGCGGCATGGAGGATGTTCAGGTAGTGGGTGCGGTTGTTTGGAAAGAGGGTTGCAACCAGAGGGTTTGCGACGGCTTCCAAGGTGCCATTTGCCAGAGCGAACACAAACGTTCCGATGTAGAGATACATGTAAGCCGTGTCCTGCACTTGGCCCTTGTGGGCGGCAAACGTGATGAATGCCGAAAGGACGTGCATGATGAATGCAGCGCAGACGAGCTTGCCGTAGCCGATTTTATCAACCACGACGCCGCCGATGATGATGCCGAAGCAGAATCCGGTGAAGCCAGCACCTCCAATGTCACCGAGTTGGGCCCCGGTGAAGCCGAAGTCGGCCGCCCAGTTGGCGAGGATGCCTCCGCGAACACCGAAGCCGATGCCGGTGGCGAGGATGGCGAGGAAGCCGGCCCATAGGAGCCGCTTGGCGTTTGGCGCTGTGTTGAGTGCGTTGTTTGTCATATGGTTTTTAGGGGTAGGTCAGAACTAATTGGTATTAGAGTCGCTCAGATCTATTCAATCTGCTCCCTGATGGCAAGCGGCAGTGTGAATATTTAAAATTCCCAAAATTCGGGTATTCGGTTCGGTCCTACGCGGTTGATTAGGAGGATCTCTCAGAAATCCGTGGAGAAATCCATCAAAGGTCCTGATTTTCGTGAGTCCCTTGAATCAAATCCTGCGAATAAACGATGCAACGCTCCAAACGAGCGCTGCTTGCCACACGTCCGCCGGGCCAGACGATGGAATCGCGTATGACGGCCCCTGCCGCCACGCTGGCCCCGCGGCCGACGACGGATCGCTCGATGATTGCCCCGCCTTCGATGTTCGCCTCCGGGTGGATGGCAGGTTCGAGACTAAGCTCGCGGTGGGCTTGCAGGTATGAGTCGCGGTCGCCGAGATCGAGCCAGACCCCTTCATCAAGAACGATGGCTCCCAGTTGGCTCATTTTCGCCAATTCAAGAAATGCTGGGATGACTGAGAATTTTTCTCCTGCGGGGATCCAGTCGAGAAACGAGGGATTCACACAGTAGATTCCGGTGAACACGTGAGTTCCCTCGGAGCGACCGAGTTGGTTACGGATGTCGGTGACGCGTGATTTGGAGGCGTCGAGTGCGATGTGCTTGGCGGAACCTGCCGAGCGTAGCGCGAGGGTCACGGGCAAGCCTGAGGCATGGTGAGCCTCGATGAGGCGCTCCAGTGGCAAGGTGGAAAAAATATCCCCATTGTGTACGAGGAGGGGATCACCACTCATCCAAGCAGCGCAATTCTTTAATCCACCACCGGTTTCTAACAGGACTGGCTCATGGAAAAACGTTAGATCTTTTCCCGAGCCAAAGCCCGCCCAGGCGTTGGGGAGGTGGTGGGTGTTGATGGCAAAGCGGTTGATCCCGATCCGGTTGCAGGCATCGATCGTCCATTCCGCCAGAGGCCGGTGAAAGAGAGGGACGAGGGGCTTGGGCAACCGCTCCGTGAGTGGGCGTAACCGATTGCCGAGACCGGCACCGAGGATGAAGGCGTTTTGCACGGGGAAGGGTTGTCTAGCAAGTGAGTGGTTTCAAGCCCACGGATCGTTTTCTCAGGCGGGCTTGAGAGTGCTTGAATTGGAGCCTCCAGAGAGTCGATGCCATGGCTGTCCGGTCGGTTCAGGTCCAGCGGCCCGGCCACTCTGCTGGGAGGCGCAACGGCTTCCCGGTTGGCATCTCCACGAGGGCGAGAGCCTGACGTGCGGTGACCAGGAGGGCGCCATCCGACTCGCGAACCATCTCAAAGGCACACCAGAACCGTGCACGGGAAATTTCGTCTAACCGGCCGCGAATGGTGATCCAGTCACCCAGTTTTGCTGGCTTTTGGTAATCGATTTCCGTGCGGATCACCACGGGGAAGACTTGGGTTTCAGACATCGTGCGAAGGTCTAAGCCCATCAATGCTGCCAGCCTTGTGCGACAGGTCTCGATCATCCGGAGGTAGGCGAGATTGTGAACCACGGCTCCGCAGTCGGTGTCGAAAAACATGACCTCCTCCCGGGTTTCAATACTGGGTTTCGCTTCGGGCATGCGGGACCTTCGATGAATTTTCAGGACTCTTGAGCGATGAGGTCCGTGAGGTGTCCCCCGTGAGCGGTGACCCATTTGCCCTTTTTCACCACCTTCGTGAAGCCAAGACCATTGCTTGCTGCCGCTTTGAAAACGTCCCAAGCTTGGGTGGCGAGGATCCCGGATACGATGAGATCTCCGCCGGGTGCGAGCGCCTTCGCAATCACTGGCCAAGCTTCAATGAGAATGGTCGAAAATAAATTGGCGAGGACGACATCGTAGCCTTTTTTTCGCGGTTTCCAGCGGAGGACATCTTGTTCCTGCATGAGGATTTCGGGGGTTCCATTGCGTTCGATGTTGCGCACCGCGACTGCGACGGCGAGCGGGTCATAGTCGCAAGCAAACGTCTCGCCAGCCCCGAGTTTCTTCGCGGCAATCGCCAGCACGCCAGTGCCGGTTCCTAAATCTGCGACGGTCCAGTGGGCTTCCTTGCGGGAGCGTGCGACGTCGACCAGCAGGCGCAGGCAGGTCGAAGTGGTCGCATGGTCGCCTGTGCCGAAGGCCATTTCTGGCGGGATCACGATGATCTCACGCCCTGGGTTGGCTTTCTTCAGGGTCGCCAGTTCCTTCGGACGAGTTTCTGCGGTGAGGACGAAAATGCCACGCACCTTGACGGGGCGGGGAGCTGCGACCGGCTTATTCCACTCGGCGTTCGCCATTTTGCGTGTGCTGCCACCGAACTGAGCGGCGACGGCACCAGCCTCCGCCTGCGTGGCACAAAAAAGCCGGATCCGGATCGATTTGCCCCCCTTGACCATCTCGATGACCAAGTTTGGATTTCCGGAGAATCTTTCCTCCCAAGCATCCATCCACTTTGATGCAGAGAGTTTCGACCAGACAAACATGGATGGAGGAGGTGGATGTGCGTCCTTGAGAATGGAGCGGGCGATGAGATTCGAACTCACGACATCCACCTTGGCAAGGTGGCGCTCTACCACTGAGCTACGCCCGCGTTGGAAACGCGTCCACGGCTTTCTACATGGGGCTGGAGTTCGGGCAAGTCAAAATTTACAAATTTTCCATGTTAAATTCCTTGGGTCTGAGTTTTCCTTTCCGCACACCATGTCCGACAAGCTCGCTGAAATCATCGCCACCAAACATCTCGAAGTCGCCGCGTTGATGCCGCGTGCAACGCTGCTGCGTGCTGGAGCCCTCCAGCGCAATGACTTTGGCGGGTTTCGCGCCGCCCTTGATCGCGGGCCAGGACGTCTCGGTGTGATCGCTGAGGTCAAGAAGGCGTCGCCGTCGGTTGGGCTCATTGATCCAAACTTCGATCCGACTCGCCAAGCGAAGCGCTATCTGGAGGGGGGCGCGTCTTGTCTCTCGATTTTGACCGATGAGCCGTATTTCCAAGGGTCGCTTTCGTATCTCTCCCAAATTTCGAAATTCTCGGATGCGCCGCTTCTTCGGAAGGACTTCATGATTCATGAAGTGCAGATTCATGAAGCCATCGTCACGGGGGCAGATGCGATTTTGCTCATTGTCGCGGCACTTGACGATGAGACACTGCGCCGACTTTATGATGAGGCGAAGTCATTTTCGCTCGATGTGTTGGTCGAGGTTCATGACCTTTGGGAAATGGAGCGGGCTCTTGAGTTGGGTGCCGACCTGATCGGGATCAATAACCGGAATCTTAAGACATTCGCAGTCGACCTCGTCACCACGGAGCGGCTCGCTGAGGAGGTTTCTGACGAGGTGTTGCTTGTGTCTGAGAGCGGCATCAAGTCACCCGAAGATGCGCTGCGGGCGCTCGAGGCGGGGGCGAATGCCGTGTTGATCGGTGAGGCCTTGATGAGAGCTCATGATCCTTCCCGCGAGATCGAAGCGTATCTCGAGTTGGAGATTTCCTAAGATTGGAGTGAGCACCTCGTGAGCCTGCTCCCCGCGGCGCGTGGATCTACGGTGAATCTAGTAGCTGCGGCCCCAGATGGCGAAGCGTGTGGTTTCTTCACCCGTTAGAATGCATTTGCCTGAGCTGGATTGAAGTGACTCGGGAAGATCTGCTTGAGGGATCGGGATGCAGCGGATCGTGATTTTGTGCTGCTTGGAGAGTTCCTCTTCTTGCTCGGATGTGCCTGCCCAAGGGGTGTAGAGCCAACCGGGGTTTTCGTTGGCCCAGTGGGCGTGAAAAACCTCAAGGCGCGTGCAGAACGTGATGTTGTGATTGCGAAAGGCAGTGGCGCGTGAAAGCAGGCCGTGGTGGATTTCTTGAAGCAGTTCGGGTGCGCGCGGGACCAGACCCTCTTGTTCGGTAAATTCTTTTTCCGAAATCGCTTGGTCACGGCGCTGGACGCAGGCTTTGCCGCTTTCTAGGTCTCTAGGCCCGATCTCGATTCGGATCGGTACACCTTTTTTAATCCAGTCCCATTTTTTGACGCCGCCATTGATGTCGCGCGCATCCACATGAACGCGGAGCGGGTCGCCTTGGTAGGATTGTTGGCGCAAACTAGCGGCAAGTTTTTGGCAAGCGTCGAGCACCGCCTGTCGGCTTTCCTCCTTGGGAGTGATTGGCAAGATGACAATCTGTTGGGTGGCAACCCGCGGTGGCAGGACGAGGCCGTCATCATCCGAGTGGGCCATGATGAGCGTGCCGATGAGGCGGGTCGAAACACCCCATGACGTGGTATGGGCATGCTGTACGGTGCCGTCGCGCCCCGTGAATGAGATGTTTTGTGCTTTGGAAAAATTCTGGCCGAGGTAGTGGGAAGTGCCGGCTTGGATCGCCTTGCAGTCTTGGACCATCGCCTCGACGGTGAGGGTCATGTCTGCACCTGGGAATCGCTCGTTTTCGGTTTTTTCGCCGGGAATGACCGGAATCGCGAGGTGATCCCGCAGGAATTCCTCATACTGACCGTGGATCATTTGCGTCTCCACGATGGCTTCTTCCTTCGTTTCGTGCGCCGTGTGGCCCTCTTGCCAGAGGAATTCCGCTGTGCGGAGGAAGAGCCGAGGGCGCATTTCCCAGCGCATCACATTGGCCCACTGGTTGATCAACAAAGGCAAATCGCGGTAGGACTCGACCCAGCGAGCGAATGCCGCCCCGATGATCGTTTCCGAAGTCGGCCGAATGACATAGGGCTCGGCGAGTTCACCGGATGGGATCATTTTGGTTTTCCCGGTCACAGGGTCTTTAACCGCTTCGAGGCGGTGGTGCGTGACGACGGCGCATTCGGTCGCGAAACCCTCAGCATGTTCGGCTTCTTTTTCGAGGTACGAAAGCGGGATTAATAGCGGGAAATAGGCGTTTTGGTGGCCCGTCGCTTTGAAGCGTCGGTCGAGTTGTTGCTGGATCAATTCCCAAATACCGTATCCCCATGGCTTGATGACCATGCAGCCGCGGGTTTCAGAATTCTCCGCGAGGTCAGCGGCTTTGATGACTTGTTGGTACCACTCTGGGAAATCTTGCGAGCGGGTAGGGCTAATGGCGGTCTTTTCGGATGACATGGTTGCAGCACCGATAGGAACCATGGTGACGGATAAAGAACATCAAAAATTGCTCGAAGTCGGGAATTTGCGGCTTTCACTGCGGGTGGTGGTGGCTTTTGTCCCTGATTTCTCGGTGAAATTCGACTGAAGTTGGCGATTTCCCCTGTTTTTCGAGGGCATGCACCGGCGAAATCGTGGGTTTGAGGCATTTGAGGTGGCATGGAGCGATCTGATGGTCAGTTAGTTGGATCTATTTCACGAAATCCAGAGTTGGGTGTTTGACAGACGCTGGGGAACTTGTCTTACTCCCGCGCAAGGATAAGAAAACCTGCAAGCGCATGAGCGAAAACGAAAACCTACCACCAACTCCGTCCTCGCAGACGTCGAGTGTACCCTTGAAGAAAGAAACTGTCCGCGTCACTCTCAATGTGGGCGACGCACCGCCATCCGTGCCGTCAGCGACGGTTCCTATGGCTCCACCTGCTGGACCACCGGTTGCTCCAAGTGCACCTTCTCCCAGCGGCAGTGCCCCAAGGCCACCAGCGCCAGCACCAACGATGCCACTCCGCACTGCAGGTCCAGCTCCGATTTCTCCACCGCCTACGATCCGTTTGACACCTACGCCTGCTCCTACAGCAGGTTTGCCGCCAGCTGGCTTGCCCAAGGCAACGGTGCAACTCCAGAAGCCTGCCGTGGCGCTCGGTGGGCCAGTTGCTCTGCAAACCGCAGAAGTTGATGCCGATGACTCAGAAGAAGGCGGCGAGGGAATTGCCAATGCCCTCTCTGCGATCGGGCTTGTAGCTGCATTGGTGGTGCTGTTTTTCCAAGTGAAAACTGCCAACACCTGGGTCAACGCAGAAGACAATGCCAGCAAGGGCTCATGGGCACAAATGCTCGAATAAATCCTAAATTTTAAATCACTGATTCCATGATTCTTCCCATCATCAACACGATCCTTGCCGGTGCTGTTCTTTATTTTGCCATGATGGCTAGCGGGTTGCCGCTTGCTTGATTTTCAAACAAAGTCCCGAGCACTTCGAAAAGAGCCGCCCTGCGATCTGCAGCGCGGCTCTTGACGTTTTGAAATAAACGTGCAGTCTTTCTTTATGGCTTTAACCCTCAATGACGCAAATTTCCAATCTGAAGTAATCGACTCCAACTTGCCTGTTCTCGTGGACTTTTGGGCGGAATGGTGTGGTCCATGCAAAATGATCGGCCCGGTGATCGACCAAGTCTCTGCGGACTTGGAAGGTGTGGCCAAGGTGGGAAAGGTGAATGTGGATGAGGCTCGCGAGCTTGCGGTGAAATACAACGTCCGCTCGATCCCCCTGCTGTTATTCTTTAAGAACGGTGAGGTGAAAGACCAGATCGTGGGTGCCAGTGTCACCAAAGACCAACTCAAAGCGAAATTGCAGGCTCTCGCTTAAGAAGGCCTCCGACGGCGCATTCGATAACGGCCTGCAGTGTGAAATGCAACTTGCAGATGTTGAATTCTGATCGATCTTAATCGAATGAATTACTTGGTTTTTCTGGCAGTCTTCGCGGTGGTTGTGATTTCAGTTTTGGGCCAACCCCTCTCGAAAGGTGGGGCCAGTCCAGTGATCGGTAAACCAGCGCCACCAGCCTACATCAGCGAGTCAGCTCTCCCGCAAGGTTGGCCAAGCCCTGGGCCCTTCAACGAGGTCACGGAAAAGCACTACCCCGCGTCGCGTATAGCCACCACGGTCGGGGCCAGTCCCAACTTTTCGTTCTGGACCCTTTTTAAGCACATTCGGAGGAATGGAATCCCCATGAGCTCTCCCGTGGAAATGGCGATGACGGACGAACCCAGTGGCGGGATGAAGATGCAGCGCATGGGGTTTCTCTATCAGTCGAAGGATGTCGGTAAAACTGGAGCAGATGGGGAGGATGTCATCGTTCGTGACCTCCCTCCCCGTGTGGCAATCAGCTACACTTGGCAAGGTCCTCGGGATGAGAAAGCACTTTCCAAAGCACGTGCCGCCATTACTGCGGTTCTAGTAGATCGCCACCTTCACTCGTCTGAATACCGATTGTTCGGCTACAATAGCCCCAGTGTTCCGAAGAAGAAACAAACTTACGAACTTCAGGCAGTCATCAAGTAATGTGCCGTTCGCAGGACGATAGGGTTGGATTGCAATCGAAGCAGAACCACCATGGCTGAATCGGTTCGCGCGGATCAATGGTTGTGGGCAACCCGTTTTCTTAAGACTCGTAAACTGGCAGTAGAAATTTGCCTCACGGGCAAGGTGATGCGGAATGGACATCCGATGAAACCGGCGACAGCAGTGCAAGTAGGCGATTTGATCGAGGTGCCGTTTGTTGAAGGGCCTGGTGTTAGAAAGATATCGGTCAAGGCCGTGACGGCGAAGCGCGTAGGTGCTCCAGAGGCTCGGGTGTGTTATGAGGATCTAACAGATCCATCGGTTTACGATGCTTTGAAGCTTTGGCAACTGGCAAAGCTTGAGGCGCCCAAAGGCCGACCTACGAAGCGAAATCGGCGGGAGATCGAAAAGATCCACGGATTTTGGGATTAGCCGACTGCTCATGGTGTCGTAGACTTTTCTTCGGTGAGCGTTCGCAGAAATGCAACCAAAGCGGCTTTATCCTCGGTTGTTAGATTGAGGCCAGATTCAGGATGCTTTGCGAGGTTTGGATCGAGTGTTGGGCTGCGTGCAACTCCGCTGCTGTAGTGTTCGACTACTTCCTCAAGGGTCGCAAATCGTCCATCGTGCATGTAGGGTGCGGTTCGTGCTACGTTCCGAAGACTGGGTGTTGAAAACTTACCCCGATCAGCATCAAGGTGGGTGATCTTGGCTCGCCCAGAATCATCACCGCCGAGGCCGTTGTTGTGGAATTGGTGGTCACTGAATAACGCTCCGCCATGGCAATGGAAACAATCGGCACCGAAGTTTCCAGTGCGAGGTTCGTATTCGGTCATGAAAAGCTCAAAGCCGCGCTTTTCTGCGTCGCTCAGTGCGGCTTTTCCACTCATGGCACGATCAAACTTCGAGTCGTACGAAGTGAGGGAGAGAAGGAATTGCTCGATGGCGAGACCGATTTTTTCCATCGTAACCTCAGGGGCTCCGAAGGCAGCATCGAAGCGCGGAGGATAGGAACCCAAGGTGCTGAGTTTCGCGGTCAAATGCTCAGGTGTCTCGTCCATTTCCGTGTGATCCTCGATTGGCATGACGGCTTGTGCCCGCAGCGAGGGTGCTCTGCCATCCCAGAAAAACTTGCTTTTCCATGCGAGGTTGAAAAGTGGCATTGCATTTCGTGTCCCCACTTGGCCTCCAATTCCAATGCTGAAGCGCCGAGGATCGGCCAATGCGGAGTCGGTTTGATGGCATGAGGCGCACGAGATGGTGCCGTCCCGTGAGAGGGCATTCTCGTGGAATAGGGCTCTTCCCAGCGCGACGCGTTCTTCAATGAGCGGGTTGTCTCGCGGCAAGTCAGGAAGCGGAAATGTACGACTCATGGTGAATCGATACGGCGTGAAGTTTTCCGGCAGATAAAGTGGTTTAACCTGAGTGGATTTGCTGATACTCGGAGTCGCAGAAAGCACCTGAGCCACTCGGAATGCTCCGGGTAAATTTGCAACAAGAGCAGCTGCAATCGGGTCACCATCGCGTGAGTGGGTTGCTGTGCCATCTCTCTCAAACGAGAGTGGCCGAGGCGCGTTTAGCAGAGTGCCAAGATCAAAGTCGAGTAGGATGGCTCCTGAGTCACGAGAGAAATCGAGGGGCGCTGTTAGGCTGATTCGAGTTCGGTTTGAATCCCGCGCTAGGTGGTGTGCATAGCCGCCTATTTCATCGTGAATCCCGCGGAAATGACCTTCAAGCGCCATGAAAATGTAGCCGCCTTGCCAGCTCCAGTGAAGTCCGTTGAAGTTGGGATTTAAAGGGTGGTCAGCCGACAACTTGCTAACATCTCCAGCATTCGCAGTAGAGTCTGGACCCACATGGAAGCGTAGGGCTTGGTATTTTCCCTCGGGAATATGTTGCAAGTGGACCGAAGTTTGACGTTTCGCTAGATCGATGAATGCATACTGACCGTCGAGCTCCTCCCATGCCCCATTCTCGTGTTCTAACGCAAACCCACTGAGAAGATAACTGACTCGGGTGAAGGAGTAAGTCTCGCCAGCAACATTTTGGTAGCGCAGCGAATCAAGCAGCAGGGGATTGCCATTTGCAGTGTGGCGCATCTCAACATCGAGCGACATCGCGCCCAAGGGGTGCGCGCTCGTCATCAGAAAGACGCTTGAAACGATGTATTGAATGAGAGGTTTCATGATGAGACGGAAGGTAAGCTCGCAGTGAGCGACACGTTCTGCTACCAATGAAAGGTTGGTTCGTAAGGCGTTCCCGTCAAGTTTCGCGGTGGGAAAGTACTGGATTGTTCGGCAGCGCCCACGATGGCGGATGGCCCATGATCTTGAGCGTTTGAGCCGCCGCTGTCTCTTTAGATCACCCTGAAACCTTCCGAGAAGTATTCCAGTGGCCCTAGACCCAGGCGAAATCAAGTCACCGGCGGCGCATCATCACCATGTTAGATGATCGCATAACGCTGATTTGCAGTGGTTTGCGTCGATGGGATAAAAAACATCTAAAAACTTCACAAAATGGATTGACGTGAGGGGGCGGTGGCAACTAGCTTCGCGGGCCGCCACAACAGAGGGCGGCCGAGAGACAGGACGTCGATCGCGGTGAGAACCACCCGATCGGCTTTTTAGTCCCCTCGAAACAAGC
>JAPJNB010000040.1 GCA_026461385.1 Akkermansiaceae bacterium | reverse complement strand
TGCTGTAGAGGCGGACGTAGCGGCCCTTGGTGCCCTTGCCGTCGGCGATGAGGCCGAAACGGGATTCGACGTAGGGGTTGTCGGTGCCTTTGCCGAAGCTGGAGGAGTCGTCGTAGTCGTTGTTATAAACGGTGGTGACGCCGGTTTTGAATGCGGCATCGTCGGAGATTTGGATGACCACGTCGGTGTAGGCGCGCTTCTGTGAGTGAAAGTGCCAGAGCCAGATGGCCGAAACCGAGGCGGATTTTTCGAGGTCGATTTGCACCCACTGCTTGCCGTCGAGGAGCTCGACGAAATAGCCTTCGCCGGCGTCTTTTTCGCCATCGGTGATGAGGTCGAGCGAGCCAATGATCGGGTTTTCGTCGCTGCTGGTAACTTTTTTGCCTTTTGAGAGCAAGGTGGTGCCTTCCGGCACGAGGAACTCGGGGGCTTTATCAGGGACTTGGACGAGGTTTGGCACGTTCATCGGCTTTGGAGTGCCTTCGATGAGTTCGGGTGGCAGCGTGGTCTTGAGTGGAACGCCGCCGGGAGTGCCGCCGGACGAGGCTGGGGCGGTCGTATTGCCTGAGGCATCGGCAGCGGTCTTGGACTTTTCGCCGCAGCTTGAGAAGGCGAGTGCGGAAACGGCGAGGAAGGCGGGTAGGTTCAGTTTGATTTTCATACGGATAGATGTTCTGCGGTGAATACGATAGGTTGTTTGGTGAGGGCGGACGGGTTCACCCAGTAGATCGGTGCCTCGCTTTCGAAGGCGTGGCGGGCGTCGCAGTTGAGTTTGGCCTTGCCACGCACGGAATTGAAGAAGTTTTCCAAATGCGGCTGGTGAGCGGGTTTGTTGAATCCACCGGGAAGCTCGAAGATCTCGGGCGCGGCGGATTCATAGGAGGCAACCGCGTCGGCGGATGGTGGTGGCTTGGGCGGTGCGGGGGTTTTCTTGAGGATGCCGCGGTCGACGAGTCCGTCCCACGACGGGGCGCTGCCTTCCCGATAGATGGCCGAGTTCGAGGCGATTTCGGAAATCTTGATGCTGCCTTCGGTGCCCATGAAGTTTTCCCAGAATCCTCCGCCGGAGCTGGTGGTGGTGAGGACCTGATAGAACGCACGGACCTCGCCCGCCGGGGTGTCGAAATCGAAGATGGCGAGCACGTTGTCGAAGTGCTCGCGTTTCTTGAAATAGCTGTGGCCGCCGGAGGCGAAGACGGACTTGGGCGGACCGCCGAGGAACCAGCCGAAGATGTCGATCTGGTGCGCGCCGAGGTCGGAGATCGGGCCGCCGGAAAGGCCGCGGAAGGTGCGCCAGTTCATGAAGTGGTTCATGTCCTCGAAGCCGTATTTTTCGAGGATGGCTTGGTCGATGGTGAGCTTTTTGTTGAAGGCGATGTCCTGCGACGAGTTCACCGCGCGGTTCCACTGGGCTTGGACGTTGGTGATCTGGCCGCAGATTTTGTGGCCGTTGATCAACTGATCGAGGGTGTAGCGGTAGCGGGGATTGCTGCGGCGCTGATGGCCGATCTGGCAGAGTTTGCCGGATTTCTCCATGGCTCTGACCATGGCGCGTGCGCCCTCGATCGTGTTCGACATCATTTTCTCGCAATAGACGTTCAGCCCGGCTTCGAGGCATTTCACGGTGTGCGGCGAGTGCCAGAAATCCGGGGTGGCGACGATGACGGCATCGAGGCCTTTTTCGGTGGCGAGCATTTCATCAATGTCCGAGTAGCCCTTGGGCGTGTGGCCTTGGAGCGCGCGGACCTTGGCGATGCCGCTCTTGAGGTTGTAGTCCCAGATGTCGCAAACGGCTTGGAAGTGGATGCCGGGGATGTTCGACATGGCTTCGAAGAGCACGCGGCCCTGCTTGCCCATGCCAACGAGGGCGACCTTGATCTGCTCGGACGAACCGTCCGCATTCGCGGCGCGGAGGATGGAGGGCGCGCCGAGGACAAGGCCGACACCGGTGGTGGCGATCGATTTCGAGAGGAAATCTCGGCGGCTAATGGAGGATGGTGACGGGTTCATGCGGTTACCATTTCTTGAGGATGGTGAAGCGGTTGTGCTCGGCGAGTGCGAGCGCCATCACCACGAGGATCATGTGGACGCCGAGCCACGACACACCATCGTCCTGTTTGATCAAAATCAAGCCCCAGGTGAGGCTGATGTAGAGGAGGCCGAGGAGAAACAGCGAGGTGCGGCTGGCGATTCCGAGCAGGATGGTGAAGCCGAGGATCAGGAGCGTGGGGCCGAGGATCTTATCGTAGATCGGGAGGGCGAACTTCATCATCAGTGGCTCCGCTTGGAATTTTTTCATGAGTGCCTCGGGCACGCCGTGGTAGTTCACCATGGCGTAGTGTTTCACCGAGCCGGCGGCGGTGAGGCCGTATTCGTTCAGAGCACCGTCGACTTTCACGATCTGATCGGAGGCCTTGGAACCGGCGAATTTTTCGAGGCCCGTCTGGATGGCACGGACGGCAAGCCAGAGGCGAAGAAGCCACGCCCCGTAAACGAGGGCCAAGCCATTGCCGAGGCAACAGGATTTCTGGGATGAACCGGCGGACACTTCCTGAGAGGATTCGGAGCAGCATTCTTTTGACATGGGTCGTCTTTGTTAGGTGTTGATCAAGGGTGGGATTAGGAAAGTTTCGGCTCCCAGCCGGCACGGTACTTGCGCTTGAGCATGGCTTGTACCTCCGGCAGGCCGCGGGC
>JAPJNB010000039.1 GCA_026461385.1 Akkermansiaceae bacterium | reverse complement strand
TTCGACGGCACCTAGGACAAACCGTCGATCCACCACTCGAGAGATGCAGTGGTAGAACACCGGCTTCACGTCCGAATTTCGCCACCCAGCCAACCATCGTGCCCTTCGCATGCTTAAGAAATACCAGCCAAGCAAACAACGTCAAGAAAAGATTAATAAAAGGACTGTCCCTTTATAAAGATAAGCCCGGTCAACAGTCGACCCCGCTCCGACCTGGGAATATTCATTCCCCGGTTAGTCCATGGCTTCAAGATACTCGGCCCCGCCAAAATTTCGAGGGCACGTCATACCAATCCGCCAGGCGAAAGGGGCGACGCCCAACAAGTCAGAGGTCGAGCAACCGTTGCCTACCACCACCCGCCTTCACCTTCCGCCCCGGAAGCCAATACTTCACGATGTCCGTCGGTTTTCGGCCAGCTTATAGCCTAACAACAACTCCCGATAAAATTTCGTCACTTCCTTCGCCCGTTATCTAACGTCTGCAAGCGCCGTTAATAGGGTTCTATGCAAATCGTACCGTTGGTGATCGTCCATGCATCAGAAGCAGACATGCGCTTGAGTTCGTGGCCGGCTCCCCACGAATCCGAAAAAAGAACTTCGTTGGTCTTGGAGTTGTAACCGATGATAAGACGCATGTGACCACCCGCAATTTGCGGAATTCCGGTCTCTGGCACCTTACCGAGTATCACCATCCACAGCAAAGGGGTCCCCTCGTCGACATAGGTTTGTATAGCGCGTGAAAAGCGGGCGAGGTCAGACTTGTTCTTGTTACGTACTTCACGAAGGACATCCACATCCATCGAACGATAGACATCGCTAACATTGATCGTTCCGCCTTGATCAGGAATGAGAGTAGTGCCAACACGTTTGGCGGCTCGATTGTACTCCGTGATAAGTTCTACGATCTGTTTGATGTCAAATTTTTCAATTTCACGGACGCGTACCTTCAGGCGGTTACTAAGTTTTTTAAGAGTGCTGAGCATGGCGTCGCCGCTCGTACCACCTTCTGCCGAGCTATTTGCAGCTTGCGCCAACTCCTGCTGGTCTACGGCTATGCCATAGTAGCGCATGACGCGCTCCGTAGCAGCGACGACGCAATACCCTTTTTGCCCCTGATCCACCATTGGAACATCACCAAGCCAGACGTCGCCACTCGCAAGATCTCGCTTGATGTGTGAAGCACCAGAAAACTTCGAAGGTGACGCACTCTTGCTCAATGCAACTTGACCGCCATTTTTAACAGGAGGCGTGATTTCAAGTCTCACAAATTCTGCACGAAACGGAATACCACGACTCTTCATCTCCTTGGTGAAACTAAACTCGAGGAGATAATGCGCCATTTCAGTCTGCCAAATCAAACCATCAGCCTTCACCGCATTGTTGGGATCTTTGCCCCTCGGGGTAAACTTCGTGGCGGTTGCGTGATTCACCGCTTCCGCCGCAACGCGAACAAGATGATCGAACTGTTCTTTCGCCAAATCTCCAGCATCACCTCGAGCATAGAACATGATCAAAATTTCTGTGATTTTTCCTTCCTTGAATCGGCAAATACTCTCAACGACGGGAAGACCAAAAGCGGTAATTCTCCCTCCCGCGACTCGCAAAGAATCTTGAGCATTTGATGTCCACTCGTAGCCAAGTTTGGTGGCAACCTCAAAAAAATCAGCGGGCTTGTTTTCCCACAGGTTCTTGCTTGAAAGCAAAGAGTCAATCGGTGCCGCAAACGCGTTCGGCGAAACTACACACAGCGCGATTACTAATAGTAAACGGATCATCGCTTTTGGATTTTGGGTGAGGTTGAAAGTGATGTCCTTGAAGGTAGCGGGCCCATCGGCCTTGCAAAGGGCTTTGTTAGGAGGACGTAATGGAGCCAATTCGCGCTGCGGGTTCAAAGGAGGCTGATGCATGAGGCGACACGGTTTCAATTGGTTGACTTTCCGCTGCTTGCCCGGATGGAGATTCCGTACTAGGATTTCTCCGTCATGAGCGCACCGAAAAAAATCGCCCTCTTCGGAGGGACATTCGATCCCGTCCACCTCGGGCACCTCCAACTCGCGACCACTGCAAAGCAGTCGCTGGATCTCGATGAGGTCCGCTTTCTGCCCTGCCAAATTTCTCCGCACAAGCTCGGCACCTCACCCAGCCGCGGTGAGGACCGCTGCGAGATGCTACGCCTCGTCACACGACAGATTCTTTGGGCGGTCGTGGACGACTTCGAACTCCAGCAAGCGGCACCAACCTATTCCTACCAGACGGCCGAGGCGATGGCAGAACGTTTTCCTGACGCACGCTTGTTTTGGGTGATGGGTTGCGACCAGTGGGAATCTCTCCCGCGCTGGAAGCACCCCGAACGGCTCGCTGCAAAGGTCGAATTCATCGTCCTCGCACGCGACCGCGACCCTCAACCGCGAGAGGGCTTCAGCCTTCACGTGATTCACGGCGAGCACCCAGCATCTGCCACCAAGATCCGCGAGGCCATCGCCAGCGGCGAAAAAATGCACCCCTGGCTCGCCCCAGCCGTCGCCGATTGGATCAATAAAAATCGTCTCTACCTGCCTGTCGGATGAGTCCGAATCCCTTGTGATTTCGAACCGCTGGGGACGAATCTTCTCGTTCACAAGCTTTCAGCCAAAATCGGCACCATTGTTGCTAACAGGGTGGCAGAACTTATGTCGATCCACGTCGCGCTCCACCACCGTACCAGCTATCAATACGACCGACCGGTGACTCACGGAGCCCATGTGGTTAGACTGAGACCCGCGCCCCACTGCAGATCCAAGATCCTCGCCTACAGCCTGAATGTCGGCCCGATGGAGCATTTCATCAATTGGCAACAGGATCCGCAGGCAAATCACCTTGCCCGCTTGATATTCCCCGAGCCAACGACGCGGCTGGACATCGAAGTCGATCTTGTCGTCGAGATGTCGGTGCAGAATCCATTTGATTTCTTCCTCGAGCCATCTGCCGAAAATTTCCCCTTCGCCTATGACACCGAGCTCACCCGCGAGCTCGCCCCATTTCGCGTGAAGCGCAAACCCGGGAAGCTTTTGGTAAAATGGATCGCTACCTTCAAAAACCACAGGGGCCGGACGATCGACACCCTCGTGGAAATCAACGCGCACCTCCAACGTGCCATTGAGTATAAGATCCGCATGGAGCCCGGAGTTCAAACGCCCGAGGAAACCCTCCGCAAGGCATCTGGCTCATGCCGTGATTCCGCTTGGCTCCTTGTCATGCTGCTTCGCCACCTCGGACTCGCAAGCCGATTCGTCTCAGGCTACCTCATCCAGCTGAAACCCGACATCAAATCACTCGATGGCCCAGTCGGTTCCGAAATCGATTTCACCGACCTCCATGCATGGACCGAAGTCTACCTCCCGGGAGCAGGCTGGATCGGCTTTGACCCGACATCTGGCTTGCTTGCTGGCGAAGGGCACATCCCGCTTGCTTGCTCGCCTGAGCCCTCCAGCGCCGCACCCGTCACCGGCGGCGTCGATCCGTGCAAATCGGAGATGGAGCACGAAATGACGGTCACCCGCATTCACGAATCACCGAGAACCACCCTCCCCTATCGCGATGACCAGTGGCAGGCCATTTTAGAAACTGGCCGCAAGATCGACGCAGACCTCGAGCAAATGGACGTCCGCCTGACGATGGGCGGCGAGCCGACCTTTATCTCGATGGATGACTTCGACGCCGACGAGTGGAACACCTCAGCTGTCGGCCCGACCAAGCGAATTCTATCAGGCCAACTCATCAAAAGGCTGCGTGCCCGGTTCGCGCCCGGCGGACTGCTGTTTTATGGCCAAGGAAAATGGTACCCAGGTGAAGTGTTACCTCGTTGGTCGCTCGCCTGCTACTGGCGCAAGGACGGCCTACCAATCTGGCAAGACGAGTCCCTCATCGCCGATGAATCGCTCGACTACCAACACAACATCACCCATGCCGAGCGCTTTGGCCACGCACTCGCTGCCGCACTCGGCGCAGACCCCTGCTGGATGCTTCCGGCCCACGAAGATGCGCTCTACTACATTTGGAGGGAAAAACGAATGCCCTCGAATGTGGACCCACTCAAGTCGAACTTCAAATCCAAGATCGAGCGCGAACGCTTCACCCGCCTTTTCGAGCAAGGCATCAACGAGGTGGTCGGATACGCCTTGCCACTCGAGAGGCGCATGACAGATCAAGGCATCGCATGGACCAGCGGCCCATGGTTTTTGAGGGATGAGACGCTCTATCTCGCACCGGGTGACTCACCGATGGGCTACCGTCTACCGCTCGACTCCTTGCCTTGGGTGAAGGATTCGGAATACCCTTGGCATATCCCACAAGACCCAACCCGAGCGGTGTCAAATTTCCCACAGATCACCGGCAGCGAACTGGTCCAACAACGTCGCTCAGCCGAATCCCGCACCGCCCGCCCTAACACCACAAACGAAACCCCACCCAGCGAACAGCCATGGGAGCGCAAGCCCTACGATCAGGAATCCGCACCGTGGATCACCCGCAGCGCGCTGTGCATCGAGCCGCGCCATGGACGCCTCCACATTTTTCTCCCTCCCGTAACCGATACCGAGGACTTCCTCGACCTCGTGGCAACCATCGAACAAACCGCCAAATCGCTCGAATTGCCGGTGATTCTCGAAGGAACTCCTCCCGCCTATGACTCAAGAATCCAAGTGGTCAAAGTCACTCCAGACCCCGGCGTCATCGAGGTCAACCTTCAACCCGCCGCTTCATGGGAAGATTTGGTTAGAAATACCTCAGTCCTCTACGAAGAAGCCCACCTTTGCCGACTGGCCACGGAGAAATTCATGATCGATGGCCGCCACTGCGGCACTGGCGGAGGGAACCACATCATCATCGGCGGCGAAACTCCATCGGACAGCCCATTGCTGCGCAGACCCGATTTACTGCGCAGCATGATCACGTTCTGGAACCATCACCCGTCGCTCAGTTATCTCTTCTCCGGATTATTTGTAGGCCCCACATCCCAAGCTCCACGGATCGATGAAGCAAGAAACGACTCAATCCATGAGTTAGAAATCGCCTTCAAAACCCTTGAAGGCGAAACCACTCCCCTGCCATGGCAAGTCGATCGCGCACTCCGAAATCTCCTCATCGACCCCACCGGCAACACGCACCGCGCTGAGTTCTGCATCGATAAACTTTACAGCCCCGACAGTCCAACGGGTCGGTTAGGTTTGTTAGAAATGCGAAATTTTGAAATGCCACCCCACCACGAGATGAGCCTCGCGCAACATCTTGTCTTGCGCGCGTTGGTTGCTCGCTTCTGGCGCGAGCCCTACACGAAGCCACTGGTGCGCTGGGATAGCGAGATTCATGACCGCTGGATGCTGCCGCATTTCATTTGGCAAGATTTCCGCGATGTTCTAACCGACCTGCGTGACCAAGGGTATTGGATCGATGACGACTGGTTCGCGCCCCACCTCGAATTCCGCTTTCCGCGGATTGGTGAGTTTACCCAAAGAAATATTGAGGTCGAGATGCGCCATGCCATCGAGCCATGGCACGTGCTCGGAGAGGAAGGCGCAGCCGGGGGTGCGGTGCGTTATGTCGACAGCTCAGTCGAGCGTCTCCAAGTGCTCGTCCGTGGACTCACCGGCGAGCGCCACTCGATCACCTGCAATGGCATCCGCCTGCCCCTGCACCCCACGGGGACTCACGGTGAATTCGTCGCAGGGGTTCGCTACCGAGCGTGGCAACCACCGAATTGCCTCCACCCGACGATCCCCGCGCACACGC
The DNA here is from genome assembly GCA_026461385.1 of Akkermansiaceae bacterium. Classification (GTDB taxonomy): domain Bacteria; phylum Verrucomicrobiota; class Verrucomicrobiia; order Verrucomicrobiales; family Akkermansiaceae; genus Luteolibacter. The sequence goes on along the minus strand of JAPJNB010000039.1, from coordinate 7,345 downwards.
CGCTGGTGTTCGATCTGCTCGATCGCTGGAACGACCGCTCGCTCGGTGGCTGCACGTACCATGCGGCCCACCCGGGCGGAAGAAACCATGCAAGTTTCCCAGTAAATTCCTACGAGGCTGAGGCGCGGCGGCTCGCCCGCTTTTTCCAACACGGCCACAGCGGTGGCAAAATCCGAGCAATCGACCCACCACCCAGCCCAGACTTCCCCTTCACGCTCGACTTGCGGATGATCCCGTAGATGCTAGATGGGTCGTTTCTTGACGACATCTCGATCCATGGCCGACCGCTTGACCACGCATTCTCCGACACCACCGAAGTCCACTTCGGAGTCGAACGTGGGCGCGTGGGATGAAATGACCACCCCGGATGGCAAAACACGCCCAATTTGGAAACAACTTGGCCGAAAAATCCAACAATGGAGCCCCACAGAACGAGAATCGATCTCCGCAGCTGCCAGCCGGATGATTGCCGACCTTGGCACGACCTTCAATGTCTACAGCGACGTCGGTGGCGTCGGTCAACCCTACAAACTCGACGCGATCCCTTTGATGGTACAGGCGGCCGAATGGAAACAAATTTCGGCAGGCCTCACCCAACGCATGCGCATCATCAATGCGGTGCTGGCCGATATCTACGGCCCTCAGGAATTGCTGCGCGCTGGATTGCTTCCACCCGACCTCATCCATTCCAGTCCAGAATTTTTGCAGTTTTCGCGTGGCATCCAGCCGGCCGGCGGGCGTCATGTCATCACCACCGGTTGTGACCTCGTGCGTCAGCCAAATGGGCAATGGACTGTCCTCCGCGACCATACCAGTGCCCTCGGCGGATTGGGTCAGGTGTTAGAAAACCGCCATGTCACCGCGAACCTACTTTCCGAGGAGTTTGATGCATTGGAGATCACCCGACTCGGAAATTTCTTCGAGGTAGAGTTTCGGACATTGAGGTCGCTTTTGCCCAGCCGCAGCAAGGGGCCCAATGTCGTCTTCCTCACGCCAGGCTTCCGCCATCCTTCGTATTTTGAACACGCCTACAAAGCACGTCTGTTAGGCTTCCCGCTAGTGGAAGCAGCGGATCTAACCGTCCGCGAGCGCCGCCTGTTTCTTAAGACCCTAGCTGGCCTCCGTCGAATTGAAAGTGTGGTGAGTTTGATCCCCGAGAATCGCATCGATCCATTAGAAAACTCGGTTCGTGGTGGCGGCGGCATACCCGGCATCATGGAGGCATGGCGATCGGGAAATGTGGCCCTCGCAAACGCACCCGGCGCTGGCTTCGCTGCAAGCCCTGCCCTCATGCCATTTCTTCCCGGGATCTGCCGCAAGTGGCTCGGTGAGGAAATCATCTTGCCCTTTGTGGAAACTTGGTGGCTCGGCCAGCCCGAGGTACGCCGCCAAGTGATTGAACAACTTCACCGCTACATCCTGCTCCCGGCCTCCGGCTCGAGTAAGCTACCTCCCATTCGCTGCGCAGATCTCAGCCAAGGCGAACGCAAGCAGTGGACCGAAACCCTGAAGGAACACCCACACGATTTTGTCGCTCAATTGGAAATTTCGCCAAGCAGGTCGCCCTCACTCGAAGGAGAAGAAATCCACCACCAACCCGTCATCTGGCGGGCATTTACCCTCAATGCCGATGGCGGCCCCATCGCACTGCCCGGCGGTCTCGCTCGAGTCGGAAATCCATCGGTCCCACCCCAACTTTGGCAACAACACGCAGGGTTCACCAAGGATGTCTGGATTCCCAAAACCCACGGAGAGCCGACCTCAACCAACAAAATCAAAACCAACCGCGAGCTGAACGACCAACGCCCCACCGCCCTCGAGGTTCCCAGCCGAATTGCCGAGCAGCTGTTCTGGGTCGGCCGCTACGCAGAACGCATTGAACTCGCCACCCGCCTGCTACGCGTCACCCTGCGCAACTTCGGCGGCGAAGCCGGAAGGGTCCAACAAGAACAACTCGCCGCCTGCTTCACCCTGATCCGTGGCAGCAATTTGATCGCCAAAGATGCTGTCATCACCCCAGCCCAAACTGCCAGCACCCTCACCAACCTCATTCACGATCACGCCACCCGCAACAGCATCGCGAATCTCACTCGCTCGCTACTCCAAAACGCAGCCGCCGCACGAGACCGCCTATCGGACGACACATGGCGGTTTTTCAATCGCATCGAGGGCATCATCCACCCGCCTCACTGGATCGCAAGCCCATCCGACTTACTTCGCACACTCGACACGCTCGTCCTCCACCTCGCTGCCTTCAGTGGCATGCAGGCAGAAAACATGACCCGTGGCCATGGCTGGAGGTTCCTCGAAATCGGCCGCCGCATCGAGCGGGCATTGAGCGGAATCAAACTCCTCAAAACCACGGCAACTCAGGCAGACGAAAATGTTATTCTATTAGAACTTTTATTAGAAACTTGTGACAGTGTGATGACCTACCGTCGGCGTCATTTCTCACGTCCACGATTCGATGCCGTTACAGATTTGATTTTTTCCGATCCGACCAATCCGCGCTCCGTCGCCTATCAGATCGGCGTCATCCTGCAGGAAAGCACCCGGTTCCCCGGCGACTCAGACTCAGGTCTTCTGCCAAAAATTCGCCAACACCTCGAAACACTCCACGCCCAGATTTCCAATCCAACATCGGTTGGCGAGAACGATTTCCATGACGTGTTCATCGCCCTTGAGGCCTTCGCGGACATGCTGACCCAACATTATTTCAGCCACTCGGTGCGGCGCGTTTACTAACATGAAATACCGCGTCACCCACCGCACGAACTACACCTACGATGGTGCCGTCACGGTCTCGCACCACCTTGCACGTCTAACTCCTCGCACCTTACCGAACCAACGCTGCCCATGGCACGAACTGGAAATCCTACCGGCTCCCGTCGGCCGTGGCGTTCATCTCGATTCTTTTGGAAATGCGACCGCCTACTTTGAGGTCGAAGGCAAACACGAAAAACTTGAAGTCACCGCGCGAAGCTTGGTCGAGGTGTTTCCCACCCAACACCCAAGTCCTCGCTCAACCCCTGCATGGGAAGCAGTTCGCGACGCCTGTGAACTCCAAAAACTCACCCCAGGCTCCGAGGCCGGCGCATTCCGCTTCGCATCGCCCATGGTGCCCGTCGGCAAAGAATTCGCAAACTACGCCGCCACCGACTTTTCCAAAAATCGCCCCATCCTCGAGGCAGTCATGACACTCACCCAGCGCATCAATCAAGATTTCAAATTTGACCCGCGAGCCACCGATGTAACCACCCCAGTCTCGGAGGTTTTCAAAAACCGCGCGGGGGTATGCCAAGACTTCGCCCACCTGATGTTGGCCTGTATCCGCTCTCTTGGTTTGCCCGCACGCTACGTCAGCGGCTACCTCGAAACCGCCCCACCACCCGGAAAACCCCGCCTAACCGGGGCCGATGCCTCCCACGCTTGGGTCTCAGTTTTCTGCGGCGATTCAGCCGGCTGGATCGACACCGACCCGACCAACAATCTCCTCCCCGGAGAACGCCACCTCACCGTCGCTTGGGGCAGGGATTTCACCGATGTTAGCCCACTGCGCGGCGTCACACTTGGGGCCGGTAGCCAAAAACTAACCGTCGCGGTGGATGTGGTTCCTGTCGCGGATTGGTGAAAAACGGCCATTCTCGCGGTTCGAGGACCCACTGCGGGAAATCCTCTGAAACCGCGCCCATATTTCACCAGAAGCCCGTGCTCGAGGATTTCGCCTTGCGAGATGGGTTCCCGACCCGCCAGCATCCCGTGCATGACTTACGACCTTGAAAACCTTTTTTCGTTTCTGCGCTTTCCAAGCATCTCAACCGACTCGAACCACGCAAGCGACGTCCGAGCTTGCGCAGATTGGCTCATCACCAAGCTCAAGGACATCGGCCTCACGACAGAACTCCACGAGACCGCCAAGCACCCAGTCGTCATCGCGCGCAATCAGCACCTGCCCGACCGCCGCACGGTCTTGATCTATGGCCACTACGACGTGCAACCCGTCGATCCACTTGCCTTGTGGACGAGCGCCCCCTTCGAGCCCGTCATCCGCGATGGCCGGATCTGGGCTCGCGGTGCCACCGACAACAAAGGCCAAATGATGGCGCACATCCTCGGCGTCGAAAAAACCCTGCGCGAACAGGGCGAACTACCGGTGAACCTCATTTTTCTGTTTGAAGGCGAAGAGGAAATCGGCAGCCCAAATCTCGCCGCCTTCCTCCAACAACACCGCGAGGAACTCCGCTGCGATGTCATCGCAATTTCCGATACTGGCATGGTCGCACCTGGCGTACCAACCCTAGGCTATGGCCTACGAGGCATCGCCTGCTGCGAGGTGATCCTTCGTGGCCCAAAGGGCGACCTCCACTCCGGCCTGTTCGGCGGTGTCGTTGCAAACCCCGCAGCAGCGATCGCTCGCATCGTCGCCAGCCTCCACCGTGCCGATGGACGCGTCGCCATCGAAGGATTTTACGACCAAGTCCGCCCACTAGAACCATGGGAGCGAGAAATGTGGGCAAGCGTCCCAGGCGCGAGCGACACCGATTACCTCTCGGTGACCGGATCTCCCAGCCTGTTCGGAGAACCCGGCTACAGCTCGGCGGAACGCACCTGGGCACGCCCCACCGCCGAAGTCAACGGAATCGGTGGCGGATACCAAGGCGAGGGGTCCAAAACCGTGCTCCCCGCAGAGGCATTCGCCAAGCTTTCCTTCCGCCTCGTGCCCGATCAAGACCCAAAGGAAATCCTACTTCAAGTCCAACGCCACCTCGAACATCACTGCCCGCCAGGCGTGACAATCGAAGTAAAACCCGGGCACGACGGCAAACCCTACGTCGCCGACCCCAACTCAAAATTTGGCCTCGCCGCCCGGGCGGCCCTTCGCAGTTCATTCAATGCGGAACCCGTCCTCATCCGCGAAGGTGGCAGCATCCCCATCGTCCAGACCTTCCGCGAAATCCTCGGGGTCGACACACTTCTGTTAGGCCTCGCGCTTTCCGATGCCCAAATCCACGCGCCCAATGAAAACTTCCCAGTCGAAAATTTCGAGGCCGGCATCCGCCTAAACCAAGCACTTTTGATTGAATTGGCGAAATAGTAGAAAATCGACTAACCTACCGCCACCACCGCTCAGGCCACTCGCCTTCAACCGATCGACCCGCCGAATCCCATAACAGCATCCGCCAAATCTAACGGATTCTAATCAACCATTTCCCAATGTCCGACTCCATACCGCCGCCCGCCAAACTCGACTTCATCCGCGAAATCATCGCCGACGACATCGCCACCGGCAAACACGAAACCATCATCACCCGCTTTCCTCCGGAACCGAACGGCTACCTGCACATCGGTCACGCGAAGTCGATCTGCCTGAACTTCGGCATCGCCTTGGAAAATGCCAACATAAATGCCAAGTGCCACCTTCGGTTCGACGACACGAATCCCGAAAAGGAAGAAACCGAATACGTCGAGAGCATCAAGACCGACGTGAAATGGCTCGGCTTCGACTGGCACGACGACCTCTACTTCGCCAGCGACTATTTTAGCTTTTTCCATGATTGCGCCGTCCACCTGATCCGTGAGGGCAAGGCCTATGTCGAACAGCAATCCGCCGAGGAAATGCGCGCGAATCGTGGAAATCTAACGACTCCCGGCACGCCATCACCCTTTCGCGACCGACCGACCGCAGAGAACCTCGATCGGTTTGCGCGAATGAAGGCCGGGGAGTTCAAGGAGGGCGAGTGCGTACTACGTGCGAAGATCGACCTCGCATCACCGAACATGAACCTACGCGACCCCGTGCTCTATCGGATCATGCACGCACACCATCACAACACCGGCGAGGCTTGGTGCATCTATCCACTTTACGATTTCGCTCATCCACTCGAAGACGCGCTCGAGCACATCACCCACTCGCTCTGCACGCTGGAGTTTGAAAACCACCGCCCACTTTATGATTGGTTCATCGAAAACTGCCCAGTTCCATCCAAACCAAGGCAGATCGAATTCGCCCGCTTGAATCTAACCTACACCGTGATGAGTAAGCGCAAGCTGCTCCAACTCGTCCAAGAGGGCCAGGTCAACGGCTGGGATGATCCACGCCTTCCAACGATTTCCGGACTGCGTCGCCGCGGATACCCACCCGAGGCCATCGTGCACTTCTGCAAACGCGTCGGCATCACCAAATTCAGCGGCACCACCGATGTCGCGTTGCTCGAGTTCGATGTGCGGGATTTCCTCAACCAATCCGCACCACGCCGCATGGCAGTGCTTGATCCCGTGAAGGTGGTGCTTGAAAACTGGGCCGCCGAACCATTGTCCATCGTGGACGTCCCGAACCACCCACAAAATCCAGAGGCCGGCAACCGCGACATTCCGATTTCCTCGGAAGTCTGGATCGAGCGCGAGGACTTCATGGAATTTCCCGAGAAAAAATTCCATCGCCTCGGGCCCGACCGCCACGTCCGACTCAAGGGTGGTCACATCATCCGCTGCGTCGGCTTCGAAAAAGATGAGGCCGGAACCATCACACTCATCCGCGCAGAAATCCTTCCAGAAACCGTGGGGGCCGATTCACCCGAAGGAGTCGAATGCAAGGCCGCGATCCACTGGGTAGATGTGGCCACTGGGGTGGATGCTGAAATCCGGATTTATGACCGCCTGTTCAGTGTGGAGGACCCCGACTCCGCCGAGGGCGGCTTTCTGAGCGTCATCAACCCAGACTCACTGAAGACCCTAGTGGGAAAAATTGAGCCCGCACTGGCGACGGTAGATCCAGGATTTTCGTGCCAATTTGATCGCACCGGCTACTTCATCGCCGATCTCACCGATCACCAACCCGGCATCAGGCCAGTCTTCAATCGCACGGTGGCATTGCGTGACTCTTGGGCAAAAAAAGGTGGCCGCTGAATCCGAAGATCCGCACTGCCAGCACGAGCACGAATGCACCCAAAGAAAAACCCCGCCTTTGCAGGCGGGGTTAATTGACCGAACGAGAGATGGCGGAGCGGACGGGACTCGAACCCGCGACCTCCAACGTGACAGGCTGGCGCTCTAACCAACTGAGCTACCGCTCCATGTCCCATTCGGGTGCGGGAAACTATTTAGCCCACCTGGTCTTCGCAACCTATTTTTTAACGTTTTCGGCTTTTTTCCACTTAAACCCATGAATCCAAATGGAATGAGACCCAGATCCCTCAGATAGGATCACACTCGGACTCTTAAATCCCTAACACTCCACAGCACCCCAGCCGCAGCCTTGCCATTCCCCTTCATTCGCCGTGCGCCATCTTTCCGCTTCTCGGTGAAACGCTCGCGCGTCGCGGCAAAGGCCTCGTTCACGAAAGCT
>JAPJNB010000038.1 GCA_026461385.1 Akkermansiaceae bacterium | reverse complement strand
GTGGAGCGGTGCGAGCGAGTGGGGGACACTGCCGAGGGATTTGCGGGTGGGTCCGATAAAATCCATTGAAACACGCTGGCAGTGAACGGGAAAACCGTTTAGGATCGCGTCAAACGATGGAAAACGGTGTGAAGAATAAGCGATTGAAGGTCGAGCCGTTGCTCGGTGGGCTTGCGTTGATCTTGCTGTTGATGGGTTGTTTTTCCGTCTTGAAGCCATTCATCACGGCCCTGTTGTGGGCGACGATTTTGGCATATTCGCTTTATCCCCTGCAGCGGATGTTCACGCGTTGGTTTCGTGGGTCAAGGACGCTGGCTGCTTGCTTTGTCACTTTGACGCTGTCGGTGATTCTTGCGGGGCCGATTTTTTTAATTGGATTTAGCATTGCGCAAGACGGCAAGGATTTCGCGAATGCCACGCGCAAGTGGTTTTTGGAAGCGCCGGATCAAGCACCCGCGTGGGTGGCGCAGGCCCCGGTGGTGGGCAAGGAATTGTCGGTTTATTGGTCAAATTTTGCGGAGGATCGCAAGCGTTGGGTTGAGCAGCTGGATCAGGCGGTCAAGACTCCGCCGCCTCGGCCGAAGATCGTGCTTGAGGATGGTGATGGATTTGTGGTGCGAGAAGCTCCGGCACCTGCGGTGGTGGATGACGTGGTGGCAAAGTCCGGTGGGGGTGATGCGAGCAAGAATCCGCCGCACGTGGTGGTGTTGTTAGGGCAATTTTTGTCATGGGCGCGGAGTGGCTTGATTGCCGTGGGACTGGCTGTGGGGCAGGGGGTGACGCAGATTTTACTCAGTGCGTTTTTGGCATTTTTCTTGTTGCGTGATGCGCCGATTTTGGCCGAGCGCTTGACCATTGCGGTGGATCGCTTGGCGGGTGGGCGTGGGCAGCATTTGATCAAGGTGGCGGGGGGCACTGTGCGAGGGGTGATTTATGGGATTTTGGGGACGGCGATCGCCCAGGCGCTGGTTGCGGGACTTGGTTTTTGGATCGCGGGGCTGCCGGGTGCGGCCTTGCTGTCGGTGCTCACGTTTTTTCTCGCAGTGATTCCGTTTGGTCCGCCGATGGTTTGGTTGCCCTCATCGTTGTGGTTGTTTGCTGAAAACAAGCCGGGAATGGGGGTTTTCCTCCTGTTGTGGGGTTTGTTAGGGATTAGCAGCGTTGATAATTTCCTGCGTCCTTACTTGATCAGTCAGGGCAGCAAGATGCCCTTTATTTTGATTTTTTGCGGGGTCATTGGTGGGGCCTTGGCGTTTGGATTTGTAGGGGTTTTTCTTGGGCCCACGCTTTTGGCGGTGGGATTCCGCTTGATCGAAGAGTGGTCGTCGGGGCCGGTCGGTGAGGATCGGGCGGGCAATTCGGAATTGCACGGATGAAGCATCGAGGGCACAAACGGGCATGGCGGTGAGTCCTTGGGTGTTAGGGAATGTGCTTGAGGTTTTTGAGCGGAATTTCCGTGAGCGTGGTGAGTTGGGCGCTTCCATCAGCATTTGGTGGGACGGGCAAGAGTTGATTTCTGAGGGGCGCGGATGGTGTGAGAGGGAAAAGGTGCGCGAGTGGACGGCGAGGACCTTGGTGCCGGTTTATTCAGCGACCAAGGTTCCGGCGGCGGCCACCTTGCTGATGGCGTTGGAGAGTCGGGGGCTGACGGCGGAGACTCCGTTGGTCGAGGTTTGGCCGCGCTTTCCGGTCGCAGAGGCGAGGTTTTTTCATTTGCTTTCTCATCAATGCGGATTGGTGGCGCTCGATCAACCCTGCGATATTTTCGATCACGACTCGGTGATTCAAGCGATTGAATCTCAGGTGCCTGCATGGCGTTTGGGTGAGGGTCATGGGTATCATCCGAGGACATTCGGCGCCCTGGTGGATGAGCCTATCCGGCGTCTAACCGGTAAAACGCTAGGGAAATTTTGGTGGGATGAAATCGCGGGGCCGCTGGGGTTGGATTTTTGGATCGGCCTGCCAGAGCGTGAGTGGCTGCGGGTGGCACGACTTCATCCGGGGAAGGCCGGGAAGGCGGACGTCGCTGATGAATTTTACCGGCAATTCAATTTGGAGGGGAGTTTCGTTCGTAAGGCATTTTCGTCGCCGCCGGGGATTCATGGCGTGCAAGAGATGAATCAATCGCGGACTTGGGCAGCGGGATTGCCGGCGCTTGGGGGTGTTGGGACGGCTTCGGCGCTTGCGAAGTTTTACCAAGCCGTGTTGGGGCGCATCGAGAGCCCGCTTGCGCCGACGGTTCGCGAGTCCTTGGCGACGGTGCGCTCGGCGGGATATGACCGGGTTTTGCTCCGGCCCATCGCGTTCACGTGCGGAGCGCAGCGCGATCCCTTGGATGCTGCAGGCAAGAAAGTTCGCAAAATTTACGGGCCATCGGTTTCGGCGTTCGGGCACCCTGGGGCCGGGGGGAGCCACGCGTTCGGTGATCCGGAAAGCGGGATTTCATTCGCCTATGTCATGAACCAAATGGACTTGAGTGTGATGCCGAGTGCAAAGTGTTTGGAGATGGTCGGCGCCTTGTTCGCTGAATTCTAGCAGGCGGTGGGATGGGTCGATGGGTTCGGCCGATCGCCACTTGACCGACTCCCTGTGGGGAATCCATGCTCTGCGGCATGCGAATTCTCACGGGTCTCCAACCGAGTGGCAAACTCCACGTCGGAAATTTTTTCGGTGCGATGGAGCCTGCGGTGCGCCTCCAAGATACGGGTGAAGCGTTTTATTTTATCGCCGACTACCACGCGATGACTTCGTCGCATGATCCAGTGGCCCTGCGCGACCATGTTCGCGAGTTGGCGATTGACTTTCTTGCGTGCGGGTTGGATCCGAGTCGTGCGGTGTTTTTCCGGCAGAGTGCCGTGCCGGAGGTCAATGAACTTGCGTGGCTGCTCTCGACGGTGTGCCCGATGAGTTTGCTCGCCAAGTGCCACTCATACAAGGACAAGACCGCGCAGGGGATTGCGGCCAACCACGCGCTCTTCGCGTATCCGGTGCTCATGGCGGCAGACATTCTGCTTTATGATTCTAACCAAGTGCCTGTTGGGAAGGATCAGAAACAACACCTCGAGGTGACTCGTGATCTTGCGGTGAAGTTCAATGAAGTTTACGGCGAGGGTACCGTGGTGTTGCCGGAGCCAATCATTCGCGAGCACACGGCCATCGTCTTGGGGCTCGACGGTCGTAAAATGAGCAAGAGCTACCAGAACACCCTGCCCATTTTCGGCGATGAAAAACCGCTCAAGAAGCTCATCATGAAAATCCCTACTGACTCGACCCCGGTGGAGGAGCCCAAGGCGACCGATGGCTCGACGATTCTCGCGCTCTACCAATTATTCGCCAGCGAGGCGGACTACGCGGTGATGGTTGCGGATCACGAGCGAGGCGGGGTCGGCTATGGTGATTTCAAGAAGCGACTTGCGGATGCCTACTGGGACTTTTTTGGGCCGATGCGCGAGCGTCGTGCGGAGATTTTGGTGGATCCTGGATACGTCGATGAGGTATTGGCGGCGGGTGCCTTGCGGGCCCGCGAGGAGGCAGATAAGGTCTTGCGGCGTGTCCGGCAAGCCGTGGGGCTCGCTTGAGTTTCTGCCGAGTTTCACTGCGGAATGTTTAACTTCACCGAAATGTGATCGCGCGCGCGATCCGGGTGGAGGATGTTCGAAAACCCTTGATTTCAAGCGTCGTAGGCCCATTGGGTGTGTTGATTGAATCGTTCGTTTGACAGGTGGCGAAGCTTGGATTGGTTTTGCCTCTCCATGCGCCAAATGACTCTGCCTGAATCCGGACCGAAACGAAAATTGCTCGACGCCGCTGAGCGTTTGTTTGCCGAGCGGGGAATGGATGCAATTTCGATTCGTGATGTCACCGACGTGGCCAAGACCAACGTCGCGGCGGTCAATTATCACTTTGGCAGTCGCGAAGCGATGATGTCTTGGGTGATGGCGAGGGTCGTCGGTCCGATCCATGAAGAGCGCTTGGCGAGGCTCGATGGGCTCGAGCGAAAATGGTCTGGCAAGGCAGTGCCGGTGGAGGAAATTCTTGGTGCCATTGCGGGGCCAGTCGTCGGGCAAGCCCGGAAGTCTGGGCTGTCCGAGTCACTTTTTTACAAGCTGGTTGGACGGATTTTTGCGCTGCGAGCTGATGGATTGCCTCAGGAAATTGAGGCGCAGTTGGTTCATGAGGACGATCGTTTCAAACGATCGATCGCAAAGGCATTGCCCATGGTGGCAGAGGACGAATTGGGCTGGAGGGTGCATTTCATGCTTGGGGGGCTGATCCATCTCCTGACTCACCAAGGGCTTCCGCAGCGTCAGGTTCGTGGGCGGTCTGCTGAGATCTCGATGGACGGCATGGTGAGTCGGTGGGTCCGGTTTTCGGCGGCTGGCTTGCGCGAGGGTGTGGAGCCCGTGACTGCTTCAAAAAAGGGGCCGCAGGAGCTCTTCGATTTTTGATGGCTTGCGAAAGGCGTGTGGGGAGGGAAGTGGGTGGGTTGATTTCGCGATCGTCTCTTGTCTCGACAGAAGGGAGGGGGATCGTCATCGTGCACTGACGTCATGCGCATATTGGACCGCTACATCGGGAAACAGGTGCTTCTCGGCACGCTGTATGCCGTGTTAGTTCTCGGACTGGTGTTGTTGCTTGGAAATCTTTTTAAGCAGATCAAGCCGATGCTGGTGGATCAGAAGGCTCCGCTTGAGTTGGTTCTTCGGTTTGTCATTAGCGTTTTGCCACTTTCCTTGATGTACACGATCCCATGGGGGTTCCTGTCGGCGGTGTTGCTGGTGTTTGGTCGGTTGTCGATCGACCAAGAAATCACGGGGTTCCGGGTGGCGGGGTTGAGTTTGGTGCGGATTTCTGCGCCGGTTTTTGCGATTGGCGCGGTGCTCAGTTTGGCGAGTTTGTGGTTGAATTTGAATGTGGTGCCTTATGCCACTGCGTCATCGCGGCAGTTGATCTACGAGCAGGCCGTGAGGGATCCTGCCTCACTTCTCAAGCCGGGGGTGGTGCAAGCCGACTTCAGTGGCAACGAAGACACCTTGCAAAAACTGCTGATCGAGGGACGGAGCGGCGAGTGGGTGAATGGCTTTCATTTTTACGTTTTGCCCAAGGCTGGAGCGAGAAACCAGGATCGCACCTACATCCATGCGGCCAAGGCGGCGTTGCGGGTTGATTCCGATAAAAGCCAGCTCCGGCTCAAGCTTGAGGATGCGTATTTCGAGACTCGCGATCCAGACGGCAAAGTGGAAATGGCATTTGCTGGCAAGGCTGAGCCGTTGGTGATTGATATGAAAAACCCGCGCAGCCAGAAGCTTGGCTTGGGCTCGATGGACAACGCTCAGATTCGCCGGGAGATCGAAGGGGGTGCCGAGATGAGCGAATCGAGCAAAGTCCGCTACCAGTCAGAGATCACCAAGCGGTATTCGTTTTCCATGGCGTGCATTGCCTTTGCGTTTGTGGCGGTGCCCCTTGGATTGCAGAAGCGGCGTAGGGAAACCTCGTCGGGACTGATGATTAGCCTGTTGATCGGTGCCGGCTATTTCCTCATCAGCACGTTGGCGGGTCAGTTCAAGACGAACTTCGCTGTCACCGCGATGCTTTGGGCACCAAACATCGGTTGTGTTCTGTTAGGTATGCTGCTTTTTTGGAGGGCCCGCTTCAAATAACCCATGAGCAATCTATGAAAGCTTTGCGCACCATCCATCATGCGTCTCGGACCTTTCGGGCGTTTTTTGCGATGGAGCGTGTGGCTTTAGCACCGATCACGCGGGACATCCGGAAGTACAATTCCACGAAGTTTCGGGCAGATGCTTGGGCTGCGGCGAATGTGACGAGTCTAGCGCTCGCGCAGGGCATGGCATTTGCGGCGATCGCGGGTTTGCCGGTGGTTTATGGGATCATGTGTTCGGCGGTTGCTTCGTTGGTAGCCCCATGGTTTGCAGGTTCGAGGCACACGGTGCTCGGGCCGACCAATGCCACCGCGTTCATGCTGTTTAGCTTTTTCTCGGTGAATCCAGAGCTGGTCGGGCGCTGGGATGAATTGATCCCGCTGTTGGTTCTAATGATCGGGTTGATCGCGACTGCGGGGGCTTGGTTCCGGGTGGCGGACTTGTTGCAATACGTTTCACGCAGTGTGTTGGTGGGTTACATTTCAGGGGCGGCGGTGTTGATTGTTGCGAACCAACTGAAAGTCGTGCTTGGTCTTTCCACGCATTTGAGTGATGAGGCGGCGTCGACTTTTCTGGGGCTCTTATGGGGAATTTTACTCACGGTGACACACACCGACTGGGTTTCGTTAGGGATTGGCGTGGCGACCTTGCTCATCTATGCAGCCTTCCGGCGCTGGCGTCGTTCGTGGCCGGCCTTTGCGGTGGCGTTGCTGATTTCCTCGGCGATTTTTGGCCCGCTGATCCGATCTGGGGTCGGGCCCTTCAAGGGCGGGCAAACTTTCGCAACCTTTGGATTTGGGGATTTGATGCCTCGGGTGCCGCATCTCCTGCGGGCCGATGTGTTCACGGACATTTCGGCACTTTTGGGGATCGCGTTCGCCATCGCATTTCTTGCGTCTCTCGAAAATTCCCTGATGGCGAAAACTCTCGCCTCGAAAACGGGGGATCGCTCCGACGTGAATCAAGACATGCTCGCTGTGGGCATGGCCAACATGGCCAGCGCATTTGCGGGCGGAATGCCGGCCTCGGGGTCGATGACGCGCTCGATGTTGAACCATGAGTCTGGCGCACGGACGCGGTTTGCTTCGGTTTTTTCGGGAATCTACACGCTGGTTGCTGCCGTTCTGATCGCTGCGTCTGTGGGTTGGGGGTTCCCGCTGATCGACTTTGTGCCGAAGCCGGCCTTGGCGGCTCTGGTCATCGCCTTGTCGCTCTCACTTTTCAACACGAGGCACATCCGGATTTGCCTGCGCTCGACCACGGATGACGCGGCGGTGCTTGCGATCACCTTTTTCGCGACCTTACTGGCTCCGCTTTATGTGGCGATCTTCATCGGCGTCGCGATTTCAATCATGCTGTTTTTGCGCAAGGCCAGCCGACCATTTCTCGCCGAATACGAATTCAGCGAGGCCGGCGTTCTGCGGGAAATGGGCGAGAAACGTCAGCGCCCGATCCCCTCGATTTCGATCGTTCATGTGGAGGGCGACCTGTTCTTTGGCGCGGCCGAGTTGTTCCGGACGCAAATCCAGCGCACGGTTTCGGACTCGGCAATCCGCGTGATCATCCTGCGGCTCAAAAATGCACGTAACCTCGATGCGACCAGTGTGATGGCGTTGGAGGAGCTGATCCTCTTCATGCGGGGACGGGGGCTTCATCTGATCATTTCGGGCGCGAGCCGGGAGGTTTATCGGGTGTTGAAAAAATCGGGCATTCTCGTGACCCTGCAAGAAGGTTGCGATCGTAGCGCAGGCGAGAGCAATCTTTTCATGGGGAATCCGCGCAACCCGAACCTCTCCACTCGCGCGGCGCTCAAGCGTGCGCAGCAATTCCTCGGAAGCGAAAAGGCCCACATCCGGATCTTCTACGACCCGAGTCAGCCAAATCCGATGGGCTAAAGCCCCGCCCGTGCGGGCAAAAATTGGTTTGGAAATCCGTAAGACTTCACGGCAGGTGCTGGAAGTTGCAGGGTTTTTGAGGGTGATCCTGTTAGGTGTTTTTCTCTTGTCGGCTCATTACGAGTCATTTATAAAAAGCACCCCTGAGAGGGATTCTACCGATGAACATGACCCAGAAATTCAAATCTGTGGCCCCGGCACTCGCCGGCGTCATCCTGATTCCCAGTTGCTCTGCAATTGGTTTGGGAAATCCTTTGCACCCATCGCACGGGCAGGAACCCAAATATGCCGTGGAATCGATCCAGCGTGGGAAGGCATCATGGTACTCGGTCAAGACCAACGCCGGTGGGCGGACGGCCAGTGGCGCAAGCCTCAGCAACCACTCCGCGACTGCCGCTCACAAAACTTTGCCGATGGGGACACAAGTGCGCGTCACCAACGAATCCAACGGAAAATCCGAGGTGGTGACGATCACTGATCGCGGCCCGTTCGTGAAGGGGCGCATCATCGATGTCACCTCGGGTGCCGCCGAACGCCTTGGATTCCTCAAGCGAGGCATCGCCATGGTGAAGGGCGAGGTGCTCAAACGCATCAAAATCTGAGGAGGCTTGCTGCCTGGTTTGACCCATAACTCAGGGTGTGACCCCTGCGGATGATGGCCCATCGTGTCATCATTTCATCCGACTGTGAAAATCTGCATTTTGGGCAATAATCCCAATGTTGATTCTCTTGTGATCTCGTTTCTCAAGAATTTCAGACCCAACACGAAATTCTAAACTCAGCCAAATAGGTCAATCATTCGCCCAAAACCGCGAGTCAGGTGGCTAGTCGACATTGTATTTATATTGCCCATTCTAACACAAAACCCCATCGCTATTCAAATACCCATTAAATCCATGAAAACCAAAATCAAATCCAACTCAGTGTCTCACGCCGCTCATCGAAGCGGACAAGGGCTCTCTCGTCAGGCATCGTCTCAAAAGCCCTTCATGCGATTCGCGCCGCCGATGGCTTGGTTGGCACTCGCGATCATGGCACTGGGCTCGCTCGTGAATTCAGTGCAGGCGGCTGTCTGGGTGAATGAGGACTTTAGTACGCTAGCTGCTGGGTCAAATATGACGCTCACCTTGCCTCTGAGCGCAAATGGAAGCGGATTTGCAAAAGGGGTCTCGCCAAACGGTGGAGCGCTCCAAATTCAGTATACTGCTAGTACGCCTGGATCCGAAACTCGCTGGACTTTGTCGGATTCAGCCTTTTCAACCCCCAGACCTTCTGGCTATATTGCGTTCAAGATCACGCAGAATGCCAATGCGAATGTAAGTACGAGCAACTACATGAATTTTAGGCTTGGGGCGGCGGATGCTTCGAGCTTGGGAACCGCAGCTAATAACTGGTTAGAACTCAGATTTGTGCAGGCGGCCTCTGCAAACTTGAAAGTTTCTTGTGCAGGCGGAACCAACCTAGCTACTGGTAATCTTACATCAACCGCTCAAGTGCCTATTCAAATTTGGTACAATCAATCGGGCAGCGCCATCAACTACACTCGGCCTGACACCTCCGCTGTAACTTCCTTAGCAACTGGATCATTTGCGATTTTCCAAAATAGCACGTTTGTTTACACAGGCGCATTTCCTGCGAGTATCCAAGGAGCCTCTGCAGTAACTACTGCGATCGGTAAAATGGCCTTCATCGTGTCAAGTTCCCAAAAAGCGGATTTCACCATTGATGACCTTTATGCTGCGGATACGGCTCCGATAGTCGGCGTGGCACCCACGATTACCAGCAGTACGGCGGCGACAGCCTATACGAATGTTGCTTTCAGCTATCAGATTTCCACGGATGCGGTTGCCACCTCTTATGCCGTGGCTTCTGGCACTCTGCCGAACGGCCTCAGTCTGAATACAACGACCGGTATCATCTCCGGTACCCCCACCGCGACGGGTTCTGCAACCGTGGGATTGACGGCGACAAACGCTAGTGGCACAGGCGCTGCCGCTAACTTGACCATCACCGTTGGAGTTCCAGTGAACACCTTCAGCGGCTCGAATGTTAGCATGAACACGCAGGGAAGTTGGTCGCTGGGTGCTTCACCCACGTCCAGCACTGGCGTTGGCAGCTACATGGATGTAACCCTTGCGTCATCCGTCACTAATTTGACCACCACTTCAGGTTCGTTCTTTGTGAAAAGTTGGAATGTGAGCAATGGCAGCAGTTACACACTTTCCTCGGTGAAAACGGGTGGCAATGTCACGGGTAGCAACAGCACCACCTTCAAGTTGGGATCGACGAGCCCCAGCTCCGCCAGTTTCACCAATTCCGTCTCAGGAGTGGCCAACGACCTCGTGTATTTGACTGGCAACTCCAGCTTAACTTTCTCAGCGACCAATTCGACCGATGCGAATAGTCCGTCCACGGTTGATCTTTCCGCGCCTGGCAATTTGAACATTGGCACCGGATCAAACTTAACGATCAACGCTGCGATCACTGGCAGCAATACGACTTATAACGTCAACAAGACAGGTGGCGGAACCTTGGCTTTGAATGGTGCAAACAGCTACGCTGGCACTACGACGCTCAGTGATGGGAACCTGACCTTTTCTGGCTCGGCTAGCCCATCGCGCCTCGCGAAGGTCAAAGCGACGATCGCAAACGGACAGGTGACAGGCTACGAGGTGGTGGATGGTGGTGCAGGATACACGATTGCTCCTTACATCAAAATCTCGCCGGGATACGTGGTGGGGGCAGGAGGAAATTTAACGGATGATCCGAACTCGGCTAACGGCGCAGCAAGTCCGATTGCGACTGCAACGGCAACTGCAACGATATCAAATGGTGCGGTCACCGCGGTTAACATTACCAGTGCGGGCGGTAATTACACCTACGGTCCGAAAGTGCAGGTGTTTTCCAACCAATCGCCACTTGGCGTTGGCAAAGTAATTCTCGCAGGTGGCACCTTGAACGCGAATGGTGATTTGGATCTCTCGCGGCTCTCGTGGTATCCCGATGGAAATTCAACGGCAACGACCTATTACCGTCTCACAGGAAGCGACACCGCGATCAATGGACCGGTCACGCTCAATGTGGCTGAGGGCAAAACGGTCAGCACGAGCACTCTCGTTGGAAACAATAGCACTGCGAGTTTGATCACCAAAAAGGGCTTAGGAACGTTCTCGCTGAGAGGCAGTGGTGCAACTAATCTCTTGGGTGGTTTCAATGTCCAAGAAGGCACCCTGAGCATTAATGGAAGTGCAAACGCCTGTGCGGGAACAGGAAACATCACCTTAAGCGGCGGCAATCTTTCGCTAGGCAAGGGCATTGGATCCATCGGCACCTACTCCGCTCTGGATCTAGCCGCAGTTCTTTACCCGACTGCCAATGCCACTATCACCTTGGATTCCAACCCAGCGACGGCAACGGCAAGCAATTTCTCCAGTGTCACGTCTCTCGTGGCGGGGGGCGGTAAAACCATCACGGTCGCCAAGAGTTCGGCTGCGAATGCGGGTGTGAAAATGGTCTTTAGGTCAGCGAACTTAACCGGAACCACGACGCTGGATGTAGCCGATTCCACTGGAGTGGCATTGGGCAGCGCAACCGGCACAGGCGGGATCATCAAGACGGGCTCGGGCAAATTGATCTTGGGCATCATTCCTAATAGTGCAGCTCCGCCAGTTGATCAAATCGGCAACAACACCTACAGCGGTACGACCGTCATCAATGCCGGAACACTCGTACTTGGTGGAAACAGCACCCAAGCCTCGTCGATCACGATTGCTAGCGGTGCAGCCGCTGAATTCACGGTAGGCGATGCAGTTGCAACCACTTCAGGCAATCTCACCTTGAGTTCCGGTTCGTTGATCCGAATCTTGGGTACCCCCACTGCAAGCAGTTATACCCTAGTCACCGCAAGCGGCGGCATCACCGGTACTCCTGCGCTGGAGTCAAGCGTCTCGGGTTATTCGATCTCCAAGTCCGGCAACTCGTTGGTGCTCACAGCCACCCCAACCCTCAGTGCCTACGGTACATGGTCGACGGTGACTTATTCCCTAACCGGCAACAATACACTCACGACTGCAGACCCAGACAACGATGGCATGAACAATGCCTTGGAGTTTGTCCTCGGTGGCAATCCAAGTTCCAATGATGTAGCCACCAAAGCGCCGCAGATCACGAATGGGTCTTCGTCGATCACGTTGAGCTTCAAGCGCACGGATGCTTCGGAAACCCAGCTAGCGGTGGTGAAGGTGCAAGTGAGTGCTGATTTGGCCACATGGAATACCGCAGACGATATCACGATCGGTGCGACGAGCGGCAACGGTGCGAATGGCTCGAGCTATACGGTGACCGAAAATGGCAGTGCCGACGACGATGTGGTCGTCAGCATTCCAAAAAGTAATGCGACCAAAAAGTTCGTCCGCTTGAAAGCGGTGGTACCTACAGACTGAGGCGCTCTGATCTGAATCAAAATCATGCCCTCTCTGGCCCGTTTGGCTGGGGAGGGCATTTTTGATAGAAGTGACATCAAATGGGCAAGTTCTTCACGCCGAGCAGTATCCTGTAAGAGGGGGGCTTCGCGCCATGGTAAGTGCTGCTAGATTTTGACTGTCCACTCTTCATCCGACTGGTGAATCTCCGGTTTTCGTTGATGCTCTTCTTCGTAAGATCGTGTGTCATTCGTTCGTATCGGCCCCATGCACTTCGCTTATTTATCCATGAAAAAACAAACATCCAGAACCTCTAACGGATTCACTCTCGTCGAGTTGCTCGTGGTCATCGTCATCATTGTAGCTCTAGCAGCTTTATCGATGTCGGTGATGACTCGCATGCGCAATGCGGGAGACATTGCTGCAGCGGTTGGGTCGTTGAGGCAACTGCAAACGGCAAATGCATCCTACGCTTCCGAGCATGCCGGGCGTTATGCTTCCTATGAATGGAAAGACGACAAAGGGACGATTGTTCGCTGGTACGACAGCGCAAATTTCTTGGTTTATTTCACCGGGAATGAAACGCAGCTCCTCGACCCTTCGACCTCGCCGACGGTCCAGCCGAGCCTGCTAGATCCAACGGTGGTCCGTGCCAAAAAGCGGTTGTATGACAAGATTGCAGCCAGTTACGGGATGAGTCATGATTGGATGACACCGATCGGGCCCGACGCCAATGGAGTTACTGAGAAATACACTACGGTTACGGGCGTGAAGAATTCGAACCGAACGGCGGTATTTATCAGTGCAACCGATGGCGCAGCCAAATACAATGGGCGCCAGCTCTGGAAGGGTGCCGCTGCGGTGGAGGGGAAGACGACCGATGGCAAAATGGCGTTCCGGCATCAGGGCAAGGCCGTTGTCGTTTACTATGACGGATCCGTTGGAACGATTCTCATGCAGGACCTTGTGCGGTTCGATGCCAACGGTGGGAAATCCAATGTGTTTTGGAATGGTACGATATGATATTTCCCTCTTAGGTTCTAACCGTTAGCCGATTAGAGCATTTTCGAAAATTCATCATTCAAGTTTATCAGATTCAGTTCGTGATCCAAAGCCCATCATTTCCCTTTCACCGTCTTTCACCGAATCTGGGGGTCGTGGGTTATTGTGGCGTTGCCTTTCTGTTGGCATTTAGCGGTTTGGCCCATGCAGGGAATCGAGAGACTCAGGATTCGGATGCGTTGACTAAGTCGATCCCCACCACGTTTGAGTTCGCAGAGTCACAATATGGTCGTCTGCTTGCCGGCGCCAAAGAGGATCCAAAAATTCCACGGACCGTGGAAGGGGGGAAGGTCAAGACCGTGGCACCCAAAGACTGGACGAGTGGATTTATCGCTGGCTCACTTTGGTACCTTTACGAGTTCTCAAAAGATCAGAAGTGGCTCAGTGCGGCAACGGACTACACGCTGAGACTGGATTCGATCAAAGACTACCGTGGCAGCCATGATGTGGGATTCATGCTTGGATGCAGCTACGGTAATGGGTACCGACTTACGAAGAATCCAGCATTTCGCGAAGTGATACTGAAAGGGGCTGAGTCGCTTTCGAGTCGTTTTAATCCTCAGGTCGGGGCACTCCGTTCATGGGATCACAAGGGTTGGAATTACCCCGTCATCATCGCCAACATGATGAATCTTGAATTTCTAATGGATGCTTCAAACGCGGGGCATGTGGAGCGTTATCGCCAGATTGCAATCGCCCATGCGGACAAGACCCTACACAATCAATTTCGCGCGGACTCGAGTAGCTTTCATGTGGTGGATTATAATCCCACCAATGGAGAGATCATCGCGAAGAAGACTCACCAAGGTGCGGCGGATGACTCTGCATGGGCACGTGGACAGGGTTGGGCGGTTTATGGCTACACGATGATGTACCGGAAGACAAAGAATCCAGCATACTTGGCGCAAGCAACCAAGGTTGCAGATTTCATCCTCAACCATCCTCGTCTCCCAGCCGATAAGATTCCTTACTGGGACTTCGATGCGCCGGGGATTCCCACTGCGCCCCGCGATGTTTCGGCTGCGGCAGTGATGTCATCCGCGTTGATTGAATTGAGCGGGATGGTTGGTGGTGAAGCCGGAAAGAACTATCTGAATTTGGCTGAGCAACAACTGGTGTCTCTCTCGTCTCCAGCCTATCTGGCTAAACCTGGAGAGAACGGAAATTTCATTCTCATGCACAGCGTTGGGAATTTCCCAGCGAACAGTGAAATCGATGTGCCGATCAACTACGCAGATTATTATTTTCTAGAAGCATTGCTCCGCTATCAACATTTGAAAAAATCATGAGTCGTACGACAGGATATGTGGCGCTCGCAATGGCGTCGGTGTGGGGAATGATTGTAATGAATGCGCTTGGGGCAGATCCTTTAAAGAAAAAAACTCCAGAGATCACACCGCTCTCGTTGCCGGGCAGTGAGCCTTTTGTTTTCCGTACGGTGGATGAGGTCGAGCTTCGGCTACATGTCGTCAAGCCGGTTGGCTGGGAGAAGGGTGGTAGCAAGGCGTGCTTGGTCAGCTTCTTCGGCGGCGGTTGGAACAATGGCACGCCCGAGCGCAGCATTCGCTGGGCAAAGTGGGCCGCAGAGCAGGGGATGGTCGGCATCGCTCCCGACTACCGGACGCGCGATCGCTTGCATGGTACCCCTGAGGATTGCGTCTCAGATGGGCGCTCGGCGGTTGCATGGGTGGAAACACATTCCGCGGAATTGGGGATAGACCCTCATCAGGTTGTCGTTCTCGGTGGGTCTGCAGGCGGGCACGTTGCCGCTTGGACGGCCGTTACGACGGTAGGTCCAGGAAAAGGTGATCCAGCGCCACAACTACCGCCGATCGCATTGGTTTTACTCAATCCAGTGACTGATACCAAGGCGAGTGGTTATGGTGGACCCAAGCGATTTGACGGTGATGAACCCCGAGCTCTTGCCTGTTCGGTTCTTGATCAAATGCCGACCAAGATGCCGCCGACCATCGTGTTTCATGCCACAGCGGATACGACCGTTCCTTATGCGAACTCAGTGGCATTCCGAGACAAGTTGGTGAGCAATGGCAACCGATGTGAGCTGATTACCTTCGAAGGCCTCGGACATTCCTACAATTCCAGTAAATACGGTGAAGCTGGGAAGGCAGCTGATCAGAAAACCTGTGAGGAAATGGCCCGATTTCTAACGGAGCTTAAATTGATTCACGCTTCTCCTTCCCATCATCCCTGAATGATGAAATTTCCCATCGAATCAAAAAACTAACATCACTATCTCGTGAAGCTCATTTCTACGTTTAGCGCCGCCTTTCTCTCACTCGCATCCGTGCATGCGGCAGAGAAGAGGCCCAATGTTCTTTTCATTGCCGTGGATGATCTGCGGCCCGAGTTGGGTTGCTATGGCAACACGATCGTAAAGACCCCGAATCTTGACCGGCTTGCTACTCGTGGTTTGGTGTTCAGCCATGCTTATTGCCAGCAGGCAGTTTGTGGTCCCTCGCGGACTTCGCTGATGACAGGCAAGCGCCCAGACGCCACTCGTGTTTGGGATTTGGACACCCACTTTCGTGTTGCACTTCCAGAGGTGGTGACCGTTTCACAATATTTCAAAAATAACGGCTATTTTTGTGCGGGTCTAAATAAGATCTATCATCGCGGTTTGGAAGATGGGCGCTCGTGGAGTGTACCAAATTGGTATCCTAACGGAACTGCAGTGGACACGGATCCCGCCGATTGGCGGAAGCAAATCAAATCCACTCACAGCGTTGTCACCGAGGAGTATGCCAATGCAAGCTCGCCCGACGATAATGACAAGCCGCTGAGGAAAAATGGAAAACAGGCCAAAGGAGGTGGAGCATTTGAAGTGAGTGCCAAGCCTGAGGACCAGCTACCGGATGGTGCCACTGCGGCCGAAGCGGTGAAACGCCTTCATGAATACAAGTCCAAGTCCGAGCCATTTTTTCTCGCGGTTGGATTTCTGAAACCCCACTTGCCATTTGTTTCTCCCAAGAAATATTGGGATCTCTACGATCCAAATCAGATTCCCGTCCCCCCGACCGATCATCTTCCGACCGGAGCTCCCCCATTTGCCGGACATAACAATGGTGAGATTCATGCCTATCCGAATGTGCCAGAGGGGAATCCGATCCCTGCAGATTTCGCGAAAACCCTGCGTCATGGCTACTATGCGGCCATCAGTTACACGGATGCACAGATTGGTCGTTTGTTAGATGCTTTGGAAAAAGAGGGACTCTCGGACAATACCGTGATTGTACTCTGGGGAGATCACGGCTGGGAACTCGGTGATCACGGACTCTGGACCAAGCATACTAACTATGAACTGGACGCCCGCGCGCCGCTGATCATCAGCTTGCCTCAGCAGAAATCCGCAGGAAAAACCTGCGAGTCTCCAGTCGAGTTTATTGATATCTATCCAACCCTAGCAGATGTTTGCGGATTGCCCAAGCCATCGAACGTCGATGGTGCGAGCTTGAAGCCACTCATTCAAGATCCTGCAGCAAAGTCAGCCAAGGTCGCGATCAGCCAATACCCGCGGAAAGCAGGCAAGACGGGTGGTGGAAACGTGATGGGCTATAGCCTTCGCGATGAGCAGTGGAGGCTCATTCTTTGGCGCGAGTTGGAGGGTACCAAGATCATTGCGACGGAGCTCTATGACGAAAAGAACGACCCGAATGAATTGGTGAATGTCGCCGAAAAACCCGAGAACAAGGCCGTGATTGAGAGGATTTCGAAGAGTCTCCCACCGGTGATTCCACCGGCCGACAAGTCTGCCCCCAAGTATAAAAAGAACAAAATGATCTCGTCCGCCCCGGCGGCACCGACCGAGGCAACCGGAGCGGTGCCATCCACCGCTTCATCCGATCGCGGCGCGAAATTCGATAAGATCGACAAGAATCATGCCGGGAAGCTGACTCGCGCTGAATACATCGCTTCACAATCCGATGCGGCGGTCGCAACCGCACGATTTGATAAGATGGACAGCAACAAAGATGAAGTCCTCACTCGTGAAGAATATACAAATCAAAGTGGTAAAAAATCGAAATCTGAATAACTGATCTTATGAAACCATTTTTCATCACGGTGACCGCGCTTTTTGCGTTATCGGTCCACCATCTGAATGCCGCGGAGACCTCGACGCCCCGCAAGCCTAACATTATTTTCATCCTCGCGGATGATCTTGGAAATGGCAATGTGAGTGCCTATGGGTCGGACAACTTCAAGACTCCAAACATTGATGCTCTCGCGAAATCGGGGATGCGTTTTGAACGGTGTTTCAGTGCGCCCGTTTGCGGACCATCCCGTGCATTGCTCATGACGGGACGCTACGGATTTCGGACCGGCATGACAGGCAATGACAAGGAAAGTGCCAAGATCATGGCGGAGGCAACTGAAATCATGATTCCAAAGGTTCTGAAACCCGCAGGATATGTGACCGGTCAAGTCGGCAAGTGGAGCCAAGTGCCACTTGAGCCAAGCGACTGGGGATTTGATGAATACCTGCGATTCCAAGCCAGTGGTGATTACTGGAATACTCAAGATCGTGCGAAGAACTATACGCTCAATGGCAAGAGTGTGCCATTGGCGGATGGAGAATATCTCCCTGAGAAAATGCACGACTTCGCGGTGGACTTCATCAAGCGCCACCAAAACGAGCCATTTTTCCTCTACTACCCAATGTCGCATGTTCACACTGACATCTTGCCTACTCCAGACAGCGCGCCAGACAGCAAGGATCTGTTCATGGACAACATCAAGTACATGGACAAGTTGGTCGGGAAATTGATGGCGGAGCTCGATCGTCTGAAACTGCGTGAGAACACCATCGTGTTCTTTGTGGGCGATAATGGCGTGCATCCAGGCGAAGGAGATCGGTCGACGATCCGTGGTCGCCGGATTTCGGGTGCCAAGGGAATGATGTTAGAAGGTGGAAGTTTGGTGCCATGCATCGCCAGCTGGCCTGGGACGATTCCTGCAGAGAAAGTCTCACAAAATCTTACGGATTTTTCCGACTTTTTTCCAACATTCACTGAGATCGTCGGAGGGAAATTGCCCGAGGGCGTGACGCTTGATGGAACCAGCTTTTTACCTGTTCTCAAGGGTGAGCCTGGTCATCCGCGTGATTCGATTTTTGTGGAATTGGGCCGTCTGTGGTATGCGCGTGAGTCTGCATGGAAGCTCAATCAATCGAACGAACTCTTTGATATGAAGGACGCGCCCTTTGTTGAGACACTCGTTCCTGCTGACACGACCAACCCCGATGCGATTGCAGCGCGCAAGCGACTTCAGGCGGTCTTGGACAAGCTGAATGTCACCGCAGGCCGGATTTCTCACGGTGACGGAACCGGCAAGCATGCGGATAAAGCCAAGTCTTCAGGTAAAAAAGCTGGAGGGAAAAAGGAGGAATCCGCTGCGCCTGCTGAGGAGCCCGGTGCGGACAGCGAAGAGTCGCCGGAACCGAAAAAGCCAGCCAGCGACGACCGTGGTGCGAGGTTCGACAAACTCGACAAGGAGAAGTCTGGCAAGTTGACCCGCGAGCAATACCTTAAAAAGCAGTCGGATATAGAAGTTGGAGCGAAGCGCTTCGACAAAATGGACGCTGACAAAAATGGTATCCTAACCCGCGATGAGTTCCTGAAAGCTCAGGCGAAATAGGTTCCCGACAAGGTTTCATTAAAATGATATCGAATTTCCATCGTTTGCTAGGCGTTGCGCTGTTAGGGCTTCCATTGTGCACCCTGCCTGCCGCTGATGCTGCGGTTGCGAGAAAGCCAAACATCATTTTCATACTCGGCGATGATGTCGGGATTGGTGATATTGGATGCTCGGGTTCGGATCACTATAAGACTCCAAACATCGATGCGCTCGCAAGTGGTGGAACACGGTTTTCGAAGGCTTATACCGTCTCTCTCTGCGGTCCATCTCGCGCAACCATCATGACAGGCCGTTACCTTTTTCGTACCGGCGGCACCAACCAAGATGCAGTGGGAGAAATTAAGCCAACCGACGAAGTCTTCACGCCATCGATGCTGAAGACTGCTGGATACGTCACATCCGCCATCGGTAAATGGAGTCAATTTCAACTCACTCCGGCGGACTTTGGATTTGATGATTATTTGGTGTTTAAAGGCAGCGGAGTTTATTGGAACACCCAGCCTAAGGGTAAGGAATACGATCTAAATCGCCAAATGGTTCCACTCAAGGACAAGGAGTACCTTCCTGATGTTATGCACGCCCATTTGGTGGATTTCATCACGACACACCATGATGATCCATTTTACATTTATTATTCGATGTCACATATTCATGCTGATATTTTGCCGACGCCTGACAGTGCTGCAGATAGCAAAGATCTTTATGTCGATAACATCACCTACATGGACAAGCTTGTCGGGAAATTGGTCGCCGAATTGGATCGTCAAAAGCTCAGAGAAAATACCCTGATCATTTATTTTGGTGATAACGGCACTGCAAATAAACAAGCCACTACCTCAACGGTTGGCGGTCGCCGTTTGTTGGGTGCCAAAGGATCGATGCTTGAAGGGGGGAGTCGTGTGCCGATGGTGGTGAACCAACCCGGTAAGGTCCCGGCGGGCAAGGTGTGCGAGGATCTCATCGACTCCAGTGATTTTTTGCCGACTTTCGCAGAGATTTCCGGCGCCAAGCTTCCAAACAAGGTCATTGATGGAAAGAGTTTCGCCTCTCAGGCATTCGGTCAAAAGGGTCAGCCGAGAGAATCGATCTACATTCAACTTGCCCGAAGCTGGTACGCTCTTGAGCATGGCTGGAAGCTGAACCAAGCCGGCGAGCTCTTCGACATGAGCGGTGCTCCCTGGGATGAAAAGTTAGTTGCAGCAGACTCCCAAGATCCAGCGGCCATCGCCGCACGCAAGCGCTTGCAGGCGACACTCGATCGGCTGAATCCATTGGGTGGTCATGTCGATCAGGCAGATGGCTCGGGCCGCCATGCATCCAATGTGAAGAAGAATAAAAACGAGAAAAAAGCATCCTCGGAAGAGTAGGATGGTACTCCTTTGCATTTACCATTTAACTTCAATAATGTTCTAACTAAAATCATGAAACTGAATCAAATCCTCTTTGCTAGCCTTTCGATTGCTGCGGGAATGCTACAGGCCTCTGCGGCAGATGCCTCAGCAAAGAAGCTTAACGTGTTATTCATCGCTGTTGATGACCTTCGCCCCGAGCTCGGCTGCTACGGGTTTGACTACATCAAGAGCCCAAATATCGACCGCATCGCCAAAAAGGGAGTGGTTTTCAACCGCGCCTATGTTCAGCAGTCGGTTTGTTCGCCATCACGCTCCAGTGTGATGACTGGCTTGCGCCCCGATTCGACCAAGGTATGGGATCTCGTCACTCATTTCCGCACGGCTCAGCCGGATGCGGTAACGCTTCAACAAAATTTCAAGAATCACGGATATTTTGTGCAGGGGATGGGTAAGATTTTCCATGGTAAGCTTGATGATAAACCATCGTGGTCAGTGCCGTGGCAAGTTCCGGATGCTCCGATTTACACGCTTGCAGAGAATCAATTGAAGAGCGAAGGCAATGTGCAAGGTGAGCCAGACGCGACCCCAGCTGCGAGCAACGACAAGCCGAAAAAAGCAAAAAAAAGTAAGAAGGCGAGTGCCTCGGAGGATGGTAAATCTAAAGGGTCCTATTACGAATGCGCCGACGTGCCGGACAATACCTATCAGGATGGCAAGGTCGCGGAGTTGGCGGTGAAGACCTTAGGTGAAGTTAGCAAGAAGAGTGAGCCATTCTTTCTTGCGGTGGGCTTTATTAAGCCTCACATGCCATTCGTATCGCCTAAGAAATACTGGGATCTCTATGACCCATCGAAAATCACGCTCGCACCCAACCCGTTCCTTCCCAAGGGTGCTCCTGATTACGCGATCAATCCAAACGACGGTGAGATCCGTGCCTACAAGGGAGTTCCTCCTCAAGGTGCTTTTCCTGAAGCGCTTGCTCGTAATTTCAAACACGCGTACTACGCAGGGATCAGCTACACCGATGCACAAATCGGCAAGGTGCTTGATGAACTCGACCGTTTGGGACTGAGCGATAACACGATCGTGATTCTCTGGGGTGACCACGGTTGGAAGCTCGGCGAACACAGCGCTTGGGGCAAACACACGAATGTCGAAAATGATACGAACGCGCCTTTGATCATCTCGGTGCCAGGAATGAAGACTGCGGGCAAGCGGACCAATGCATTGGTAGAGTTTGTCGACATGTATCCAACACTTAGTGAATTGGCGGGTCTGCCAATCCCAGCAAGCATTGAGGGCACCAGCTTCAAGCCGCTGTTAGAAGATCTCACCTGCCCATGGAAGTCGGCAGCATTTAGCCAGTATCCACGAGGAGCCGCACTCATGGGCTACTCGATGCGCACCGACAAATACCGCTTTACCGTGTGGGTGGATCGCAAGGATCACTCAAAGGTCGATGCTACCGAGCTTTATGACCACGAGGTAGATCCACAAGAAAACACCAACATCGCCAATGAACCTGCCAACGCGGCCTTAGTGGCAAAACTGATGGAGCAGTGGAACAAGGGTTGGCAAGGTGCGAAGCCAGCGGCAGCCCATTAAATTAGAACGTTGAAATGAAACGCTTTTCTATCCGTCCCATTTTGGGCATCGCGGCCGCATGGATCTTAGCCGGCTCCATCAGCATGGCATTGGCTGAAGCAAGTCAGCGGCTGTCAGACGGCTGGGAGTATTATCAAGGCTCTCTTGGAAGCATTTGGGAGATCTGGCGAGGCGATGCCGCCACGGATAATGTCAGTTGGACTTCTGTATCATTGCCCCATTGTTTCAATGCTCGTGATGCGGTTGATCCAGAGGTTCGCTATTACCAAGGGCCGGGATGGTATCGGAAGCAGTTGCAGACGGAAAACCCATTTACGAATGGAAGGACCTTGATTCATTTCAATGGCGCTGGTCAAAAATCTCAGGTATTCGTGGGGATGGATGCCGTTGGCGAACATCTCGGTGGCTATGATGAGTGGACGGTGGACATCACGGATGCGGTTGCAAAGACTGCCAAAAATGGCATCGTTCCGCTTGCGGTTCGTTGTGATAACTCGCGGGATGCTGAAGCGATCCCATCCGATCTAAGCGATTTCAATCGCTATGGTGGCCTCTATCGCCACGTGACATTGAACTATGTTCCAGCGATTTCATTGGATCGCATTCATCTTGAACCCACAATGGCAAGCGATGGAAAGGCCACGGTTAAGTTGCGGGCCCAATTGTATAATCCAGAAAAACAAGCCGATGCCCTCGAATTAAAAGTGGAATTTAGAGATCCATCGGGAAAAATCATCGACACGCAGATCAAGAAACTTGCCCCGTGGTCGGGTGAAAACGAGGTTGGTGTGATCGGCATCCCGAAACCCAAACTTTGGTCGCCGAAGGTACCTGCGCTTTATCATTGCTCGGTCACGCTGGTGTCGAAGCATGGTGAGCAAATGCTCTCTGACCGCTTCGGGATTCGCTCGGTGGAGTGGTTAGAACATGGTCCTTTCAAGCTCAACGGTGAGCGTCTGTTACTGCGCGGCACCCACTATCATGAAGATCATGCTGGAGTCGCTGCGGCCGTGCCTGATGAGGTGGTTAGGCAAACCTTGCGTTCCATGAAAGAGATGGGTGCAAATTTTGTGAGACTGAGCCACTATCAACAGGCACCCTTGGTATTGGACCTATGCGATGAGCTTGGATTGCTAGTATGGGAAGAAATCCCATGGTGTCGTGGTGGCCTCGGCGGGGAGCGCTACAAGCAGCAATGCCGTGACATGCTCACCAACTTGATTGGTCAGCATTACAATCACCCCTCGGTGATTCTATGGGGGCTTGGAAATGAAAACGACTGGCCTGGTGATTTTGAGAAATTCGATAAGAAGGCCATCCACAACTTCATGGAGGAACTCAACGCCCAAGCTCATCAGTTAGACCCTTCACGTAAAACCTGCATTCGCCGCTGCGACTTCTGCAAGGACGTCGTCGATGTTTATTCACCCAGCATTTGGGCTGGCTGGTATGGTGGGCGCTACACGGAATATCGCAAGTCGACCGATAAGGCGATCAAAGACACGCCCCACTTTTTCCACGCAGAGTACGGTGGCGACAGTCATGCTGGTCGCCATGCCGAGGAGCCGGAGACATTTCTCGCTGCGGTGGCAACCGGCAAGGGAACCGCAGAGGTTGGTAAGGCTTACAAAGGGAGTGGCGGCGAGGCACGCGCTTCAAAAGATGGAGATTGGTCGGAAAGCTACATCGTGAATCTGTTCGATTGGCATCTCAAAGAGCAGGAATCGATGCCTAATCTAACGGGTGCCGCGCAGTGGATTTTCAAAGATTTCTCAACGCCACTTCGCCCTGAGAATCCAGTTCCTCGCGTGAATCAGAAAGGAGTCGTCGAGCGTGATGGCACTCCAAAGGAAAGCTACTATGTGTTTCAGAGCTATTGGGCTGACAAGCCGATGATTCATCTCTATGGACATTCATGGCAGACTCGCTGGGGTAAGCCTGATGAGAAAAAGATTGTGAAGGTTTTTTCTAACTGCGATGAAGTGGAATTGTTTGTGAATGGTGTATCCGTTGGGGTCAAACGGCGGGATGTGACGCAGTACCCCGCGGCGGGTCTGAATTGGGCGGTGCCTTTCAAAGAGGGGGCAAACGAACTTCGTGCTGTAGGTCGCCATGGTGGCGAATCACTCGCTGATCAAATTTCTTTGAGCTATCAAACTGCGGAGTGGGGCAAGCCCGCCAAGGTGCTATTGAAAGAAATTTCCCAGTCGGCGGGTGTCGCGACTGTCGAAGCGCGAGTGGTCGATGCTGCCGGCGTGCCCTGCCTTGATGCTGCGAATCTCGTCCGATTTGGCCTCACTGGAGATGGGCGGCTTCTGGATAATCTCGGTACGGCCAGTGGCGCTCGGATTGTACAAATGACCAATGGGCACGCAAAAATTGGCGTGAATCTAACGGGAAATTCGGCAGTTGCCAGTGTCTCGACCGATGGGCTTGAGACTGAATTTGTGAATTTGAAAAAGCTAAAATGAATCAATTTTTTGTATCATCATGGGTCATGATTGCCATCGTCACGACGGCGATGGGGGAGCGTGCTGCGCCAAGGTTTTTCGCGGTAGATCCATCTATTTTGTTAGAAAATAAGGCGGCATTGGTTGCTGGTGATCCGGGCATGAAAGTGGCAGTGAAGGCCTTGGTGAAGGAGGCTGACAAAGCACTGGCGATGCAGGCACCAGCGGTGACTGATAAGGCGAAGGCTCCCTCCAGTGGTGACAAGCACGATTACATGACCTCAGCGCCGTATTACTGGCCGGACCCGAATCAGGCCGATGGGCTTCCCTACATCCGACACGATGGCAAGGTGAATCCTGAATCGCGTAGTGACGTCTATGACCACAACCGAATTGGGACGATGGCGCAGTCGGTTGAGACCTTGTCTTTGGCGTACTTTTTTACAGGGGAGGAAGCCTATGCCAAAAAGGCCGCCAATTTCCTGCGAGTCTGGTTTTTGAACCCAGTAACACGGATGACGCCGCACCTCAATTTTGCCCAAGCGATTCCGGGGAGGAACACGGGGCGTGGTACTGGAATCATCGAAGGTCGTAATCTCGCCACTGCGGCAGACGCCGCGGGTTTGCTTACAGGATCGCCCGCGTGGACGGCCAAAGAAAGTGACGCGCTCAAGACTTGGTTGGCGACCTATCTCGATTGGGTCTTGACCAGCGAGGGCGGCAAGGAGGAGGCGGCAGCGCGCAACAATCATGGGACCTTTTATGATAGCCAAGTGATGCGCATCGCTCTCATCCTCGATCGGCGTGATCTCGCAAAAAAGATCGCGGAAGACGCAAAGCTGAAGCGGATTTCGGTTCAGATTGAGCCTGATGGGCACCAACCTCTTGAGCTGGAACGCGAAGCTGCCTTGAGTTATTCACGTTTCAACCTAGAAGCTCTTTTTGAGTTGGCGACGATGTCCGAACGTGTCGGTGTCGATCTCTGGCACTTCGAAACTCAGGATGGCAGGTGCCTCACTAAAGCACTTGATTTTGTTTTGCCCTATGCCGTTGGATCGAACAAGAAGTGGCCTTACAAGCAGGTTAAAAAGGAGAATCCTGCAGAATTCGCGCCTCTACTTGATCAGGCGTACCGTGTTTATCAAGATCCTAAATACCTACAGTCTTTGCAGGGGATCAAAGGATTATCAGGAGCCAGATTGCAGTTATGGTCTTCCAAGCGAAAGTCGGTAGAGACAAGCTTTAAAGAGATTGAGCGGCGCCGCGTGCTTAAGGCTGCTACCTCTGCCCTCGCTGTTGCGCCGATCAGTATCACTCAGTTTAAAGCACCACTCAGTGAGGGCGGCATCAATGACTTTTATTCCAATGGAGACTACTGGTGGCCAGATCCTTCTAAGCCTAATGGATTGCCATACATTCAGCGCGATGGTCAGACGAATCCCGAAAATTTTCTCCAGCACCGGATGGCGGTTCGTAGCCTAAGAGATGCAGTTGCGGCTCTCGGGGCTGCCTACAAGCTCACTCGCGACGAGGAATATGCTACGAAGGCGGCGGAGTTGCTTGAAGGATTCTTCCTCAACGCCCAAACGCGGATGGCCCCCCACC
Source organism: Akkermansiaceae bacterium (assembly GCA_026461385.1). Lineage (GTDB taxonomy): Bacteria > Verrucomicrobiota > Verrucomicrobiia > Verrucomicrobiales > Akkermansiaceae > Luteolibacter. Next base: position 11,445 of record JAPJNB010000038.1, on the reverse strand, counting down.
TAAGCTATGCACAGGCTGTTCCCGGTGTATCGCCAGGGCGTGGCATCGGGATCATTGATACGCTTCATCTCATCGAAGTTCCAGTCGCGATCGAGTCGATGATCGGCTCAAAGGCCTTTCGTCCGGAACTGGTCAGCGGTCTTAAAAAGTGGTTTTCTGACTATGTTGACTGGATGATCACGAGTAAGAACGGGATGGAAGAGGCATCTGCGAAGAACAATCATTCGGTAGCATTTTGGTTACAGGTGGCGGTTTTTGCGCGCTTCACGGGTGACGAGGTGCGTCTTGCGGAGTGCCGCCGACGTTACAAGGAAGTGTTTGTGGCGGTACAAATGGCTCCTGACGGAAGTTTTCCATTAGAGCTCGCACGCACCAAGCCCTATGCATATTCCATTTTCCAACTCGATAACATGGTCACCCTTTGCCAAGTACTCTCCAGCCCTCAAGACGATCTGTGGTCTTTCAAATTGCAAGATGGCAGAAGCATCGGTAAGGCGGTTGCTTACTTGTATCCATTCTTGGCCGACAAATCCAAATGGCCACTCAAGCCCGATGTCCAAGCATGGGATGGTTGGCCGACGCGGCAGAGCAGTCTGCTCTTCACCGGTCTCGCGCTTCATGAGCAATCCTATATTGAGCTGTGGAAAGGGCTTCACCCGGATCCAGCGGATCCTGAAATCCAGAGAAATATCGCGATCACTCAGCCATTGATTTGGCTAAAATAGGCATGACCATCATTCGCAATCGCTGGAGAATCAAGCAGGGTATTGAGTATACCATTGCTTGCGTCTCCGCGAGGGTGACCGATGCGCTCGATTTTTGTGTTCTAACTCACTCAACGTTTTTCTTTTCATTGAGATCACGTTAGCCTTATGTAAGGCGTGCTCATCGTTGGGCTAGAAATTTAAACCCAGTCGTTACCATGACCAGTTCGGAACGCTGTAAAAAAATCATACTGAATCTTCATCGCAGGCTCTCCTCATGGGTGCTTTGCGTCTTGATGATCTGTTTTACAGTTCTTGATGCCTCCGCCCTGAATTTCTATGTCGATAGTGCATTGCAGTTCAATGCGAAGGTGGACAAGAATGGAGCGAGCTTCGCCATTCTGCGAGCGGGTGATCGGGTTTATCTGAAGGGAGGCAATTGGGGTGGTTTAATCACGACGCTCAATGGTTCGATGACGGATTCTGCGGCGCAGGTGAATCCGGCGGTTATCTATGCTTGTGATGCAAGCTACATCCCTACCGTTGGTGGGGTTACGGTCACGGGGCTTTCCCAGATTAGTCTCACGGGCAGCGGTATCGTTTTTGCTGGGGTTACTTTTGGGCCAACCAGTGGCATGTATCAAAGGGGTAGCTTTACCGATTATGGTGGCAATGATTCATCGGCTTTCATTTTTCAGATGGAGGGGCTTTCCCGTTACATGACTCTATCCCACCTCAAGTTTGATTACTGTGGTCGGGATAATACCGAATCCACGAACGATCACTATGGGGCATGGATCAGTCTCAATGGATATCGTCATACGATTCAGTATTGCGATATTCAAGGGCGTGACTTTAACCCGAATGATAACAATCAAACGAATCCGGCACTAAGGACTTCGATTCGGCAGGCCACGATCATCGTCTACAAAGCTTCTTCGGATGTGACCGACTGGGGCTATCACAACTTTCGATACAACTATTTCGGTGAACGCAAGACCCCGCTTACCAATGATGGAGATCCGACTGGGCGCTGTTACACGCCAGGCGACGGTAGTCTTAAAGCTGACATGACCAATGGTTGGGAGACGATTCGAGTGGGAAACAGCAGCTACACCACCGTGGATTTCAATACCACCGTCGAATACAACACGTTTTATCACTCCATCTACGCAGTCGATGGTGGCTTGGGTGATAATAATGGTGAGCCAGAGGCGATCTCAAATAAGTCGCGAAGGAATACCTACCGCTACAACACGATTTTGAACAACTACGGCCAACTTTGTTTGCGGCAGGGTGATTATTGCGTGGTGCAGGGAAATTATTTCCTCGCGGGTGGGGTCTACGACGTGAATGGCAACATTGTTTTTACCGAGGGTTTGAATGATCGGATGGGTGGGGTGAGAGCTTTTGGATTTGGGCATATCATATCTAACAATTATTTCTACAATATCCGCGGAAGTGGTGGTCTTCACTCTGCCCTCATGCTGGGCTCGGGATCGACTGCTACCGGAACGTTGCCAAGTTTCAATAATGGGGATGGTGCATCGGGGTATGAGACCGCAAACTACACGCATGTCATTGGAAACACCTTCATCGATTGCACTTATATTAGTTTGGACAGCATCAATGGAGAAACGTATCCGGTGTATGGAACGCAGTTTTTCAATAATTTAATTTATTACCGTAGCAATATCGGTGCGAGTGGAATTTTTGCAGATACGGTCGCGGCTTTATCAAGTCGTGGTGGCCAGGCTCAAGGAAATTACATCTATTCATCCAGCTCTTCGCAGTTAGGTGATGCGAAAGCCATGCTAGGTTCAACTGGCAACACCATCACCTCTAGCTCAAGCTCAAGCCGGATGATGACGGATAATTATGATGTCATGTTTATTCCGACTGCAAGCAGTGCGGTGCTTGGTAAAGCCGTGGCGCTTCCGGTGGTATCAGATACTTCGCTGACAGGTTCTGCCTACAGTCTTGCATCGAATGTGGCGGCTTACGGAGGGGTGGACATTCGCGGTTGGAGTCGCCCATCCACCGCACGTGATGTGGGGAACTACGAGCGTGAGTCCACTGGATCGGAGACTCGACGGCCGATGCGTCGTTCGGAAGTGGGAAGAGTTGCTTCGACGTATTTTATTCCACAGGTTGCTAGCGTAACGCTTGGAAGCCTAGCCCAGACCTACTCAGGGAGTGCGATCTCTGCGACAGCTGTCACTAGCCCAACCGGCCTTGCCGTGAATTTCACCTACAATGGCTCGGTGACTCCGCCGATCGCAGCGGGCAATTACACCGTGGTTGGTACGATCAATGATGTGAATTACACTGGAAATGCGACGGGCACCTTGGTGATTTCCAAGGCGGTTGCTTCGGTGAGTTTAGGAAGTCTCGCGCAGACCTATACAGGTAGTGTGAGAGCCGCGACCGCCGTGACGACACCCACGGGTCTTACCGTGAGTTTTACTTACAACGGCACTGCGAACGCTCCAACGAATGCAGGCAATTATACGGTGGTTGGTACGGTCAGCGACGTGAATTATATAGGAAATGCGACGGGCACCTTGGTGGTTTCCAAGTCGGCTGCTGCGGTGAGCTTAGGAAGCCTTGCGCAGACCTATACGGGGAATGCGAAATCAGCCTCTGCAGTAACGACACCCACGGGTCTTACCGTGAGTTTTACTTACAACGGCACTGCGAATGCTCCGACAAATGCAGGCAATTACACCGTGGTTGGTACGGTCAATGATGTGAATTACACGGGAAATGCAACGGGCACCTTGGTGATTTCCAAGGGCGTCGCTTCGGTGGGTCTAGAAAGTCTGGCACAGACTTATACGGGGAGCGCGAAGTCAGTGACCGCCGTGACAACACCGCTGGGCCTTACGGTAGGTTTGACCTACAACGGCTCTGTGAATCCGCCAACGAGTGTAGGAAATTATACGGTGGTCGGTACGGTCAACGACGTGAATTACACTGGAAGTGCGACAGGGGCCCTCGTAATTTCCAAGGGTTTCGCTTCGGTGAGTCTCGGAAATCTTACCCAGACCTACACGGGCAATGCGATAGGTGCGACTTCGGTGACTACGCCGAGTGGCCTTGCCGTGAATTACACCTACAACGGGTCATCGATGGTTCCATCGGACCCAGGAAACTACACCGTGGTTGGGACAATCAATGAGGCGAATTATGCCGGCAGTTCGACTGGAACGTTGGTGATTTCAAATCTTGCCGCTTCGGTAGGTTTAGATTTAATTTCGCTGAGTGCCGGTCCGTTGAATCCGGTGTTCGCTCCCGATGTCTTCTTGTATACAATCAACGTTTCTAATGAAACTTCTGGCACTACGTTCACTGCGGTGGCCGGGCAGGCGAATACGACCGTTTCGGTGAATGGAGGCGCGATTCTTTCTGGGGTTGCTAGCAGCATGATTTCACTCGTTGTAGGCGACAATTCCATGGTGATCGTAGCCACTTCGCAAGATGGCTCGATTTCTAAGACATATACCGTCACCGTTCGTCGGGAGAGTGCGGTCGAAAGTTGGCGGCAAATTTATTTCAACACTGGTGCGAATGCAGGGATCGCCGCAGATGGTGCAGACTCGGATGGTGACGGTCTCTCTAATGCCCAAGAGTATATTTTTGGCAGCAGTCCCATCGATGCGGATCGTGGTGCCGTTCTCAACCCTGTGGAGGTGGGTGGAAAATTGGCACTCGCGTTTGTCGCGCGACAAGTGAGTCGGGTTGGCTACATGGGCGTTGGGCGTTATTACACCATCGAGTCGACTTCTGACCTTGAGAACGCTGCGTCGTGGGCGGCGCTGAGTGGTTATGCGGGCATTTTGGGGTCGGGCCAGACGGTTTCCTTGGTGCCGGTGCAGGATTTGAGCCGATCGTTCTATCGGCTGAAGGTCGAGATTCGATGAGAATTCGGTGAGGGAGTGAGGCATTCAAAAGTGGGGAGATGTCGCCCGAGGCGGGTGGATTTCGAGGAAAATGAGTATGAGTTTGGGGCTGTTTTTCGGCAAAAAACCGTTCTCGACAGAGTGGGGCAAGGCGATTAGTTTTTCCGCTCTACCCAAAAACATATGATCCGAACACTAATTCCCGGCGCCATGGCTATCGGCCTCATCGCCTCCGCGTCTGCCAAGACTCCTGCCGAAAAACCCGCGAAAGTGGAAGCAACGACTCCAGCAGTTGAGGTGCCTGCCAAGCCCAAGTTGGACCCTGCAGTGGTAAAATCTGATTCGTCCTATGCACTAGGATTTCGCACTGGTGGCACTTTCGGCCAGCAGTTCGGCAAGTTTGGTGTCGGTGCTGACGACCTCAGCCCAGAAGATTTCCTTAAGGGATTCATGAGTGCCATCAAAGGTGGCAAGCCTGAACTCGAAGAGGCCAAGCTTCAAGCCGCCATGGAAGCGCTCGGTGAGATGCTCCAAACCCGCGAGAAGGAAAAAGCGGCAGTGAACCTCGAGGCTGGTAAAAAATTCCTCGCAGAAAACGGCAAGCGCCAAGGAGTGACCACCACCAAGAGTGGTCTCCAATACGAAGTCATCACCAAAGGTGGCGACGAAAAGTATGTGGCCCCCAAAGAAGGTGCTGAGGACAACAAGCAGTTCCTCGTGAACTACAAGGGTTCGCTCATTGATGGTAAAGAATTTGATGCGTCGCCTCCGGGCAAGCCCGTTCCGATGACCCTTCAAGTGGTTCCTGGTTTCAAGGAGGCCATCACCACGATGCCTGTTGGCGCAAAATGGAAAATCTTCATGCCAAGCGAACTCGCCTATGGCGAAGAGCGCCGCAGTGCAGAGATCGCTCCTAACAGCGTGCTGATTTTTGAATTGGAACTGGTAAAGATCCAAGACGCTCCAGCAGTACCTGAGGGCGCAATGCCATTCCCGATGCCACCGGGCGGCGGTCAACCTCAGGGTGGCGAATAAGCGCTCTGAAATTGAGTTTCACCAAAAGGCTGCTGGGAAATCCGGCAGCCTTTTTTTAGGCCTGCTTTTCGGTTGCGGCCTTGGCTTCGAACTCCGCCTTTGCGGCCTTTCGGCACTCAGCGACAAAGTGGTTGCACGCCTCGCGGCAGAGCAGGGGGATTGATTCGGCTTCGGTTAGATCACTAGGAATTCCATTGAATCGACTGGCCTCGCTGTCGTCAAGTGGCGTAGTGGGATCCAGTTTCCAGAGGATCTTTTTCGCGCATTGGTGGGCGGGGCCGCAGACTTCTTGGACGAGTTTTTGAGCACCAGCGTCACTGATTGATCGTGCGAAGCGATACATTCCGGTTTGGCGATTGAGCTTGTCGCGCAGCATTTCGATTTCCAGTGTGCCACCTTGTTGGGCAAGGAAGAGGCCGACGCAGGCGGGATAAAATTGGTCGAGTGCGATTCTCAAGTCCTCTTCGGTTTCGAGAGGCATCACCCAACCGCGTTTCAGATTCACCTGTCCTTTGGTGAAGCGGTATGTGCCATCAACGCCGTAGGTTGATAAGTCGCGGGCATCATTTGGGCCTTCGTGCACCTCGAGTCCACCGAATGCGGGTTCCGTGGCGAGTTCTGCGTCTGCCATGTGGCAAATCGCGTAGGGAAATCCGTAAACATCGCTGAGAAGTTCGAGTTCCCCGATGCGATGAATTCCATTTCTGAGGAGTTCACGAAGTTTGAGAGCCGTGGTCATCGGTTGCTAGAAATTGATTAGATGTTAGATTGAATCGGATTGGTTACTGATTTTGATGAAGTTGGTCGAAATCGGAAACTTGATCAAGGATGACATCTGCCAGCAGTCGTTCGGTTCCGATGGCCGAGCTGTAGAAGAGCGTCTTCCCCCGGAGTGAGTGAGGATTTTGGCGGAAGACCTCTCGTTGGCTGGCAGCGGCTCCCACCTCGGTTTCGATGCCGAGCAGGACGGGGATGTCTTGGAAGGAATGAAGGCCGTCTGAGATGAAAAACGGCACGATCACCACGTTGGGCGTTGGGGACATTTGGTCCCACTCGGCGATGAACGGTGGCTCTTCCATGTAGGCATCGAGCACGGCTGCATAGCCTGCACCCGCTGCGATGATGAGATCCACTTGGTCGCGGATGGCCTTGGTTGAATTTTGATTTAGCCCGGTGCCGTGGCCGGTGATGATCAAGGTGGTGGTGGCAGGATCGACCCCTGGGGCAACGTCTTTGGCGCGTTTCAGGATCAAGTCGGTCATCGAGCGATGAACGCCGACGGGCAGGCAATAGTGGAAGGTTTTCCCTCGGACGATGGTGGTCGGGCCGGTGAGATTGAGTTCACGCGGGATGACGTCTTGGGTGAAATAGCCCTCGCTGATGAAGTCGGGGACCACGTAGACTTCTTCTGCATCGATGAGATAAAATGCTTCGCGCATCGAAGGTTCTTCCTTCCAGAAGCAGCAGTGGACCTCGGCGAACAGGTTGCGTCTGCGGATTTCGTCGGCGTGGTCGAAGTAAGGCGTCGACGAGTCAGGATTCTCGGTTGATCCATGGCCGACGATGAGAAGGGCGCTGTTAGGTTTTGGGGCGATCGACATGGTGTGAAGTTGGAGAGGCGTGACGGGAATGCAAGGACAAGAGCCTGATTCAGAAAATCGGATCGACCGAATCAGGGCTGGGAACTTGAGGATGGTGAAGCAGTAGCCGTTGGGCCAATGCGAGTTAGGCGAGGATCTGGTTGAGGACGTATGGCAGGATTCCGCCTGCGTTGAAGTAGTCGACTTCTGCTGGCGTATCGAGACGGACCTTCAGCGGGATTTCCAGAGTCGTTCCGTCGGCTCGGTGAGCGGTGAGGGTTGCGGTCTGCATCGGCTTGAGTTCGCCGGCGATGCCGGTGATGTCGAACGTTGCGTCTGCAAGGTCCTTGACCTTTTCGTAATCCTCTTTGTGGATGAAATTGAGAGGCAGAACACCCATGCCGATGAGGTTCGAGCGGTGGATGCGCTCGAAGGATTTGGTGATCACCGCGCTGATGCCGAGGAGTCGAGTGCCTTTGGCGGCCCAGTCACGGGACGATCCCATGCCGTAATCTTCACCGCCGATCGCGATGAGCTTGGTGCCCTCGGCTTGGTAGGCCATCGAGGCATCGTAAATGAAAGTCGGCGAGGCTCCGGCGATGGGCGTGATTTCCCGGTCCGGTGCGGTTACGGCTGAGGTGCCAAAATACTGGGTATAGCCGCCTTCAACGCCGGGGCACATCAGGTTTTTGATGCGGACGTTGGCAAAGGTGCCGCGGGTCATCACACGGTCGTTGCCACGGCGGGCGCCGTAGGAATTGAACGATGCGGCGTCCACGCCATTTTCGAGCAGGTATTTGCCGGCGGGTGAGGTCGCCTTGATCGAGCCGGCGGGGGAGATGTGATCGGTGGTGACCGAATCTCCGAAGATGCCAAGTGGGCGGGCGGCAAGAATGTTTTCCGATGCACCTTGTTTCGTTTCAAAAAATGGCGGCGACTGGACGTAGGTTGATTTCAGGTTCCAATCGTAGGTGGCACCGGTCGATCCTGGGATTTCTGCCCACTTCGGGTTCGCGGTGTCCACGTTGCCGTAGAGTTTTTGATAGACCGCAGGTTTCAGTGCGGCGTCGAGTTGTTCGCGGATTTCCGCTTGGGTTGGCCAGATGTCCTTGAGGAAAACCGGCTGGCCATTGGTGTCATTGCCGATGGGTTCCGATGAGAGGTCCAGATCGACGCGGCCGGCGAGGGCGTAGGCGACCACGAGGGGTGGGCTCATGAGGAAATTCGCCTTGATCGAGCCATGGACGCGGGCCTCGAAGTTGCGGTTGCCGGAGAGGACCGAGGTGCAGACGAGATCGCCTTCCTTGATGGCCGCCTCGATGGCCGGGTGGAGTGGGCCGGAGTTTCCGATGCAGGTGGTGCAACCGTAGCCGACGGTTTGGAATCCGAGTTGGTCGAGTTCCTTTGAAAGGCCGGTGGCGTCGAGGTAGTCCGTCACCACGCGTGAGCCAGGTCCAAGCGAGGTTTTCACGTAAGGGGCGACGGTGAGGCCGAGCGCATTCGCTTTTTTTGCGAGCAGGCCAGCGGCCAGCATGACGCTTGGGTTGCTGGTATTCGTGCAAGAGGTGATGGCCGCGATCAAGACCGAGCCGTGAGCGAGATCCATCGAGCAGGGGCCGTCGGGGAAAAAATCTTCAACGGCGTCTGGCGACGGGCGGTTGGAAACCATTTCCACTTCGTTTTGGGCTGCGCCCTCGAACGCTTCGTGGGGCGAGTCGGTTGAGAGCAACGAGTCGATCGAGACCCCTGCTTTTTCCTTCATCGACAATTTCACGCGGCGATCGCGTTGGTCGGCAGCAAGGCCGAAGCCGCCAGCCGAAGCGGGGGCGGTGAAGAGTTCGTTGAATTTGTCGCCGAGTGCTGGGACGTCGATGCGGTCTTGTGGGCGCTTGGGGCCTGCGACGGCAGGAACGATGGAGGAGAGGTCCAATTCGAGGTCGTCGGTGTAGATGCAATCGCCTTTGTTGGGGATTCCGAAAAGCCCTTGAGCCTTGTAATAGGCCTCGACCGTTTTGCAAAGTTCCTCGGATCGGCCGGTGCCGCGGAGGTAGCGGATCGTTTCGTCGTCGACGGGGAAGAAGCCCATCGTTGCGCCGTATTCGGGGGCCATGTTGGCGATGGTCGCGCGGTCTGGCAGGCTGAGAGCGGTGGCGCCGGGGCCGTAGAATTCCACGAATTTGCCGACCACCCCGTGCTTGCGCAGAATTTCGGTCACGCGGAGGGTGAGGTCGGTGGCGGTGACGCCCTCGGCCAGAGTGCCATGGAGGTAGACGCCGACCACCTCAGGAACGAGGAATGTGACGGGCTGTCCGAGCATGCCTGCTTCTGCCTCGATGCCGCCCACGCCCCAACCCACGACTCCGAGGCCGTTGATCATGGTGGTATGGGAGTCCGTGCCGACGAGGGTGTCAGGGTAGTAAACGCCGTCTTTGGAGAGCACCCCTTTGGCGAGGTATTCCAAGTTCACTTGGTGAACGATGCCGATGCCGGGAGGCACCACCGAGAAGGTTTCGAACGCTTGTTGGCCCCATTTCAGGAATTCGTAGCGTTCTTGATTGCGGATGAACTCGATGGCCATGTTGCGATCGAGAGCAGCTTGAGAGCCTGAGAAATCGACTTGCACCGAGTGGTCGACGACGAGGTCAACAGGGACGAGAGGTTCGATTTTTTCGGGAGCGGCACCGCGAGCGACGGCGGCATCCCGCATGGCGGCGACATCGACGAGAAGAGGGACGCCAGTGAAATCCTGCAGAACGATGCGTGCGACGGTGAATGGGATTTCGTATTCGCCGGGAGCCTTGGCGTTATAATTTGCCAGGTTTTCCACGTCTTTGGTGGTCACCTTGCGGCCATCCACGCAGCGGAGAACCGACTCCAGCACAATGCGGATCGAGACGGGGAGTTTGGCGAGTTGTGGGAATCCTTGTTCGGCCAGGGCGGGGAGTGAGTGGAAATTTCCTTGGGAGCCGGAGCCAGTGGTGAAGGTGCGGAGTGTGTTCATGAATGGATCTTGGTGAGGAGAGCGTCTGAAGTCGTGGCGCTTGCTTGGACTGGGGCGGAGGTTATGAAGACTGGCGGATTTGTCAAAAAGGTTCACCAACTGAGTGAAGGTTCATTTCGATGGTTGAGTCGTTAGGCGGGTCAGCTTAGCGTCGGGTCATGCGAATGAGATGGATTGAGGCTCTCGGAGCGATGGGTTTTGGTTGCGTGAATGCATGCGTTAGAGCTTGGGCGATGCCTTTAAAGTTCGACGTGTCAGCAGTTGACGAGCCACATCAAGGGGGGATTGCCGAGGGGTGGAGGCCCGTGGGGGCAATGGCGGAAAAATGCGGGCATGCGGTAGCTTGGATTGACCAAGGGTGCGTGGGCTTACTCTTCAAGTCTTTCGAATGAGCGGGGAAATCGAGCTTTTCGCGTTTGCGGGTGTGATGCTGTTGGGGCAATTTAGCCCTGGGCCAGACATGATTTTGCTGACGCGGTCATCCTTGCGAGGTGGGGCGAAGGTTGGCGTGGCCATGGCATTGGGAATCGCGTGCGGCCTTGCCGTGCATGCGACGGTGGCGGTTGCTGGCTTGGCGTGGGTTTTCGAGCGGTTCCCCGGTATTCGCGATGGGATGCGGTGGGCTGCAGCGCTCTACTTGTTCTGGCTTGCGCGCGGCTTGCTCCGTGGGCTTTTGGTTCAAGCCGCCGAGCAGACCGCCCCAATCGACGACGCGGTTGGGCGGAGTCCTTTTCTGCGGGGACTTTTTTGCAATCTGCTCAATCCGAAAGCGGCATTTTTTGTCGCGGCGGTCAGTGCGCCGTTTTTGCGAGGCGAGCGCCCGAATTGGTGGCCGCTCGCGATTTGGGCGATCGTGGTAGGCCAAGGTGGGCTGCTATGGTCGCTGTGGGCGTGCCTCTTGCAATGGCCGCCACTGCGCTTGCGTTACCAAAAGAGTGAGCGGTGGATTGATGCTGCGTTCGGCATCGTCCTGTTGGCTTTGGCCTTTCGGTTAGGCTTGGGATCTTGAATGGGAATGGCGGATTGCAGCGCGGCCATTTCTAACCGATAAATTTCAGTCGAACTTGGGAGCCAAGTGTTGGCTGAAGTAGCCGTCGGTCACATACATCGAACCGGGGCACGTCGGCATCATCATCAGGCGGACCAGTGGCGGTGTGGATCCCGTGCCGCTCGGCCCGGGGCTGCACATGCGCAACCCGCTGACGACCGGCATCAAGGAATAC
>JAPJNB010000037.1 GCA_026461385.1 Akkermansiaceae bacterium | reverse complement strand
GGCTTTACTTCCCCCCCACCCTTCCTCCATCTTCGCGGCCCTTTCCGCCAACCCGGAAAACCCGTGCCCATGACCGCCGCAGAGATCCGCCAAAGCTTCCTCGACTTTTTCAAAGAGAAACAGCACACCCTCGTGCCCTCCGCCTCACTGCTCCCGCAGTCACCGGGATTGCTGTTTACGAACGCAGGAATGAATCCGTTCGTGCCCTATTTCCTCGGCGTGGAAAAGGCTCCCTACAACCCACCCCGCGCCGCCGACACCCAGAAGTGCATCCGCGCGGGCGGCAAACACAATGACCTCGAAGATGTCGGCTACGACACCTACCACCACACGTTTTTCGAAATGCTCGGAAATTGGTCGTTCGGTGACTATTTTAAAAAGGAAGCGATCGCCTGGGCATGGGAACTCGTGGTCGAGCGCTGGGGACTTCCCGCCCACCGCCTCTACGCGTCCGTTTACGCCCCAAAACCCGGCGATCCGGGCGAATTTGACCAAGAGGCTTATGACATCTGGGCCGCGCTCTTCGTCTCGAAAGGCTGCGACCCCGCCGTGCAAATCGTCCACGGCAATGTGAAAGACAATTTCTGGATGATGGGCGAAACCGGCCCCTGCGGCCCCTGCTCCGAACTCCACGTCGACCTCACCCCTGAGGGCGACCCCGTCACCGGCCGAAACCTCGTCAACAACGACTCCGACCTCTGCATCGAAATCTGGAACCTCGTTTTCATCCAGTACAATGCCGAAGCCGACGGCTCATTCCGCGAACTCCCCGCCAAACACGTCGACACCGGCATGGGCTTCGAACGCGCCTGCTCGATCATCCAATGCACCAAGGGCTTCACCGACTTTTCCAAGAAGCCCAGCAACTACGACACCGACGTTTTCCGCCCCATTTTCGCCAAAATCGAGCAACTCACCGGCCTCCGCTACCAAGGCACCTTCCCCGCCGCGCCCGGAAATGGCTCCAATTTTATTGAAAACAAGCCTGTTTCGCCTTCAAACGCCGTAGGAGCAGTTCCCGCACCCGTAGGAGCGATTTCCCAGGCCGTAGGAGCAACTACCAAGCTCGTAGGAGAAGCTCCGGCACCCGTAGGAGGCCCGGCGACATCCGTAGGAGATGCGCCGGAACCCCTGGAAAACAGCCCGGCAGCCATGGGGGGCACGGACGAGCAAATCGCCATCGACATCGCCTTCCGCGTCATCGCCGACCACCTCCGCACCCTCAGTTTCTCCATCGCGGACGGCATCATGCCCGGCAACAACGGCCGCAACTACGTCCTCCGCCGCATCCTCCGCCGCGCCGTCAAATACGGCCGCACCCTCGGCTTCTCCGGCGACAAGCCGTTCTTCGGTGCGCTCGTGGAAACCCTCGTCGCCGAAATGGGCAGCGTTTTCCCCGAGCTAAAAAACCGCCAAGACGTCGTCCGCCAAACGCTAGAAAACGAAGAAGCCAGCTTCAACCAGACACTGGACCGTGGACTCAAGCGCTTCGAAGACGCTCTCGGGGAGCACACGCGCCCTCGCGTGTCATCTGAGGCGCCCTCGCCTCAGATCGCCCCAAATTCACCCGCGGCCCCTCCGTCACCTAGCAGCGCCCCTTCATCCCAGCCCACCTACTCCCGTCGCAACCTGCCGCATTTCGAGCGGCCGTGGGGTAAATACATGATCACCTTTGCCACGCAGGATCGCGACGTTCTAAGCGAGGCCGAGCGTGGCATCGTCCTCGACTCGATCCTTCACGCCCGCAAACTCGGCCAAATCCATCTCTACACCGCGTGCGTCATGCCAGACCACGTTCATCTCTTGATCGAGCCACAGATCAAATCCTCCGAGCCAGACGCCAATCCAGTTTTTCATACGCTCACCGAAATCCTCCAACCAATCAAATCCGCCACCTCGCACCAAATCCTCAAGGAGCGGCGGAGAGTTCTGCAAAACGAAAACATCAAACATCTTTGGGATCAGGAGTCATTCGATCGCCTCATTCGCAGTGAGTCTGACTTGATTGAAAAATATGATTACATCATCGCCAATCCGACGGCAAGTGGCCTCGTGGCGCAAGCGAGGGATTATGCATGGTTGTGGAGTCCGGAGTTTTTTGATCATTCGGAGCCTACCGGAGACGAGGGCGTCTCCGGCAACACGCGAGGGCGCGTGTGCTCCCCGAAGACCCTCTCCGGAGAAGTCGCCTTCGAACTCTACGACACTTTCGGTTTCCCCTCAGACCTCACCGAACTCCTCTGCGCCGAGCGCGGCCTCAAAGTGGACATGGCCCGCTTCGAGGAATTGATGGAACAACAACGCGACCGCGCCCGCGCCGCCCAGAAATCCAGCGTGGTCCGCGCCCTCGACATCTCCACCGATGCCGTCACGGAATTCGTCGGCTTCGAGTCGAACACGGTCGAAGCCACCATCCTCGAAATCCACCCGCAAGAAGACGCGCTGTTTGTCATCACCGACCAAACCGTCTTCTACGCCGAAATGGGCGGACAGTCGGGCGACACCGGCTCGCTCATTTCTAGCAGCACCGAAATCGAAATCACCGGCACCCAGCAAATCGGCAAGGCCCGCGCCCACATCGTTCCTCAATCTGAAATCTCAAATTTAAAATCTCAGATTGCTGCAGGCGACAAGATCACCCTCAGACTCGACACCTCCCGCCGCCGCCCGATCGAAGCCCACCACTCCGCGACCCACCTTCTCCACTGGGCGCTTCACGAAGTCGTCTCCGCCGACGCCGCCCAGCAAGGTTCCTCCGTCGATGAAAACCGCCTGCGCTTCGACTTCAACAGCGCGGCCGTCACGCCCGAGCAAATCGCCGCGATGGAAGAAAAGGTCAACGCCGCCATCGCCGCGCAAGACTCGGTTTCCTGGACCGAAGTCAACCACGCAGACATCAAAGGCCGCGCGGACATCATGCAATTCTTCGGCGACAAATACGGCGATGTCGTCCGCGTCGTCCAGATCGGTGGTCAGCCCAATGCCCTCAACGGCTACTCGCAAGAACTCTGCGGCGGCACCCACGTCAGCAACACCCGCGAGATCGGCCTTTTCAAAATCAAATCAGAAGGTGCCGTCGCGTCCGGCGTCCGCCGCATCGAAGCCGTTTGCGGCGAGGCCGCATGGACCCACCTCAACGAGGTCGTCGAAAAGTGGGATACCGAGCTCAAAGCCGCCACGGCCAAGCTCAAGGCCGCCAATGAAAAACTAACCACCCTCGGCGAAGCCCCCCTCACGGTCAACGAGTTCCCGCACATCATGGACAGCATGCTCGCCGAGCGCGCCGACATTTCCCAGATCAACGCCACCTTCGCCCACGGCCAGCGCACGCTCGACGAAACCCAAGCCGCCGCCATCGAGGCCGAGAAGCGCTTCAAGAAGATCCAATCTTCCGCCGCCGCCAAAATGGCCGACGAAGCC
>JAPJNB010000036.1 GCA_026461385.1 Akkermansiaceae bacterium | reverse complement strand
GACCTCTGGATGCGGCTCGGGTATCGACGAGCTATGACAACGACATTGTTTACCAATGGCCGCTCGCAGGCGGTGAGAATCCCCAAAGAACTGAGGTTTAAAGGCCGGGAAGTTTTACTTACAATTTGTCCGGGAATATGAGTTTTGTACTTACAATTTGTCCGGGAATATGAGTTCTGAAAAAATTCCAGCCCCCTGCCCTTCATTCAGCCACTTCGGAGTTCTGTCTCCAGACCGCTGCACGGAGTAAGTTCAAGTGTCCGGTCCACGCTCGACGGCAGCCCTGGCATCATCCATCAAGGCTTGAGAAAGTCGGAATCCGGTTAACTGCAGACGGCTCAGCGAGTCCTCGAAATCAATCTCGCCCGCCATCCCGGCCTCCACCAGAATCGCCAGCAAACCGGACACACGCAGCCCGAGCGCTTTGGCCACGACCCTTCCGCGCCTCTCGTCGATTACGAGGTGGCTGGTTTCCCGCGCATGCCACGCCAGTGTGATCGCGGAAGACTCACCGGCACCCAAGGCAGCCGTTTCCTCCAGAAAACATTCCGGATCGGGCACCATCACCATCCAATCCGGGGGATCGGCGATTGCCTGCCTCAAAGCCTCAGAAAGCCTCAGGAGCTCTGGGGTGGCATCCCTCGGCAGCCACTGCTGACGGGATACGCACCGGTCCGACGATTCGGGGCAATATCCCGAGCATCCCCATCTCGGCCAAGGCCGAAAGGCTGGAATTGTCGCAGAAGACCATCGTCATGCCCCCTTACGAAGCGAACGCAAAACCGCGAGATCCTCCCTCAAATCGTCAACTTCCATTGAAGGCCAAGCGCCATGTTTCGACAGGACCGCCTTCGCGTCCCACATCGATTCCAATCCCAGCAACCTGCGCACTTGTTCCAGAGACAACACAGCCTGCCCGTATGCCGCTGCCGCCAGCGCTTCCAAAGCCGCACGCGCCGGATCAGCCAGCTTGCGGTTCAACTCGTCCGAAATCTCGTCCGGTATTTCCAAAACTATTTTCATAACTGCAAACTACCACCCTCCCACCGCCTCGGCAATCCCTGTGTTTCGGCGTAAGGAAAGAGTTAGTCGCATCGCCCCCGTCCTTTGTCTTTTCAATACCGATTCAGATCAAGTCACGCTTGAGGCAGGAAACTCGGCATCCATCATCTTCAAGCACTACCGCGAGCTGACCACACCCGAGGTCGCCGAGAAATGGTTCAGCATACTGCCCAAGAAAGGTCAGTGGGAAAACACTTTCAGATACTCTGTAACCAAGCGCCTAGGGTCGATAAACGGGGTGGCCTTCAAGTTGTCGCACGTCCAATCTGCATGCCAACTCTGAAAAATGACGCGGAATGGAGGTGTGAGGGTTGACCACCCTGGCACACCTTGCGCGGCCTGAACGTGCTCCTACGCGGCACCCAACGCAAAATCTGGGGCTGGGAATGAAGTCCCTTTAATACCCATTTTGTCTGGGACTATTACCCATTTTGTCTGGGATTATGAATGGTGGTCCAAAAATCTAGCTCACCTCGCGGGAGGCGTTCGGGTATTTGCGGGACAGTGCCTCGGGCAGGTGAACCTCGCCCACACCGGCCGAACGGGCCTGCTGGTGGTTTTCTTTGTTAGGCGACAGGGTTAATGGAAAGCATGGCGGCGGACGGAACGGAGTAGAGAGTAACACAAAGTCCACCATGGGGAATCCTCCTTGCAAATCATGCATCATCATGTTGTTTTTGCAGGGTGATCGCGCGCCGGGCATTTTCCAAGCTGAATGAATTATTGGGGCGTTTTCCCGCCGTGGTGTTGCTGGGGCCGCGGCAGGTGGGGAAGACGACTTTGGCCAAGCAATGTGCGGCGGAGCGGGAGGGGATTTATCTGGATTTGGAGAGCCAGCGGGATCTGAGCAAGCTTTCGGATCCGGAGGACTACTTGTCCCAGCGCGAGGACAAGCTGGTGATTCTGGATGAAATCCAGCGGGTGCCGGAGTTGTTTCCATCGCTGCGGGGGCTGATCGATGAAGGTCGGAGCCGGGGTTTGCGCGAGGGGCGGTTTTTGTTGCTGGGCTCGGCCTCGCTGGAGCTGATCCAGCAGAGCAGCGAGACACTGGCGGGGCGGATCGCTTATCTGGAAATGCAGCCTTTGGATGCATTGGAAGTGGGGCGCGAGGCGCTGCCAAAGCTATGGTGGCGGGGGGGGTTCCCGGACAGCTTTCTGGCGGTGAGCGACGCCGCGAGTTCGGAATACCGGGATTTCCTGATCCGCTCCTATCTGGAGCGCGAGATGCCGCTGCACGGGGTGCGCTTGCCGGCGGGCAAGCTGCGGAATTTGTGGACGATGCTTGCCCACGCCCATGGCGGACTGGCAAACGCGGCGGTGCTCTCGCGCAGTCTGGAAGTGGATGTGCGCACGGTGCAGGCACAGTTGGATTTGCTGGAAAACCTCTTTTTCCTGCGGCGGCTGCGGCCATGGCACCGGAATACCGGCAAGCGGATGGTCAAATCCCCGCGACTGTATATCCGGGATTCTGGGCTGGTGCATGAGTTGTTGGGAATCGGCAGTGCCGAAGCACTGGCCGGGCACCCGGTGGTGGGCGCGAGTTGGGAGGGATTTGTGATCGAGAACCTGCTGGCCTGCGCGCCGCCCCGCACGGAGGCATCTTTTTACCGCACCGCCAGCGGCGCGGAGGTGGACTTGGTGTTGACCTTCCGCGATGGCAAGAGCTGGGCGGTGGAGATCAAACGCGGCCTCTCCCCGGTCTTGAGCGCGGGGTTTTTCACGGCTCTGGACGATCTCAAACCGGACAAAGCCTTCGTCGTCTATGGCGGCGACGACCGTTACCGCCTCAAGCCGGAGGTCGAGGCAATCTCGTTGCTGGACCTGCAGCGCGAGCTGTTAGGTGGGGAGGGGGGACTTTCCAGTCCCCCGTGATGTGACGTGGAAATGGGGGCAGGAATGCCCCCGCTCCGTTTTGACTTGCCAGTCTCCCCCCTAACTGAACTTTTCGTCCCTGGATTTGCCCGTTTCGTCACATTTTCCTCGATACTGCGGGATTTTTACTCATCTACGCGGGTGCTGGTTGGGGGAGTGAATTTTCACACCACGGTCAGCACTTCAAATACCAACCAATAACTCGTATCCCTTATTACTATGAAAATTAAATCACTATTCGCAGTCGCGCTTGTGGGGCTCGCCCTCGCCAGCACGGCCCATGCCGCCACCTCCCAGTATAACCTGATATACTCGGGGCAAGATTTCGGCAACACTGCCAGCGCCTTCGTCACCTTCACGGCCGATGACAGCGTCATCAATGGCGATGCCGGAACGGTAATCTATGGAGATCCAGCCGCCATCACGGATTTTAGCATGATTGTGCAAGGCAGTTCAGGTTTTGACGGCTCCTATGACCTTACAGGTCAAGTGTCCCACTTCTATATGCAGGCAAACGGTGTCGATACAAGCACGAATTGGGTGGGTCAATCCGGATTCAAAGGGTTTGTTTTCGACAGTCCAATCACTTACGCGTTCAATTGGGATGCTTTAGCACTTTACAGCCCAGGTGTAGGTTCGAATGATCTTCTGCTTACCTCGATGATTGGTGGCCCTGGTGCCTCTCAATCGGTTCCCGAGCCATCCGCTCTTGCGCTACTCGGTCTCGGCACCGTGGGCTTCATCGCTCGCCGTCGCCGGAACTAAGGCTTGAGTGATCACGTACGGTGTCGTTGGGGGATTCTGTCTTTAAGACTCCAGCGGCATCGTGCAGGCTCGCCATGTGGGCGAGTTTTTCTGTTCAGAGGTCGGTGATTGGTGAATCCTTTCGCCGCGATGCAAGAGATCTCAGAAAATCCGCAGATCCCCCAGGGTGAGAGGGGTAAACTGGTACCAGCGAGCTGGTTCTTCCGGATGCTCGACGAGGGGCGGCGGACGCTGTTTTTCTGGGTTCTTCAACTGGTATTCTGGTGCGGGATCGGGGTGCTGGTGTTTTTGATGAACTCGTTTTTCCGTCCCAGCTCGGAAAGCATCAGGGGGCTCGTACTGCTGCGGATGGGGCTCGGCTTGTTGATGACCTGCGGCTTGCGCGAGATCTACCGGCGGCCCGCAGTGCGCCAAGCGCAAGGCTGGGGAAAAGCCCTCGTCATCTTGGGGCTCTGTTTGGCTTTTGCTCTATTGGAAAAGCCGATCACCCAAGTGCTGGTCCATTTGCATCTACCGTTGCCAGGCACGGAGGATTTTTTTCAAAAAGGCAGCCCGGTCGTGCTGCGTTTCATCACCCTGTTGGTATGGAGTGGCTTTTACCTCGTGTTTCACCAACTGGAAGGTGCCCATGCGCTGGAGCTACGGGCATTGCGGGCGGAGGTGGCCGCGCGCGAGAACCAACTGCGCCACCTGCAGGCGCAGATCAACCCCCACTTTTTGTTCAACGCGCTCAATACCGTGCTTGCCAGCAAGGATGACCCGAAAGCGGTCGAAGAAGTGACGCAAGGGCTTGCAGATTACCTGCGGTTTTCGATGCGCGACACGGAGCCGCTAGAGCCGCTGGGGAGGGAGATCGATGCGTTGGAAACCTACCTCGCCGTCCAGCGGATTCGTTTTCGCGAGAAGCTTGTTTTTCAAATCCAGTGCGAGACGGCGGCCCGAGCGGTCAGGGTCCCGCCGATGATGATCCAGCCCTTGTTGGAAAATGCCTTCAATTATGGCGGAAAGACCAGCCCGCTGCCACTTCACGTCAAACTGAGCGCAACCTTGGAACAAAACGCGCTCATCGTGACCGTGGCCAACACCGGCCAGTGGGTGATGCCTGGGGGTGAAGACTCGACCGGCATCGGCATCCGCAGCCTGCGGCAGCGTCTTGAATTGCTGATCGGCAAGACTTCATCGGTCACCGTCAATGCCGACGACGGTTGGGTTTCCGTGACTATCCGCATCCCGTTAAACGCCAACCCATCTGCCGCCCTCTCATGATTTCTGTCCTGCTCATGGATGACGAACCCGCCGCCAACGTGCGCATGCGTGGGTTGTTGGAGGCGCATCCAGAAGTGCAAGTCATCGGCGTGGTTGAGAGCGTGGCGGAGGCCCTCGAGTTTTTGGAAGGGCAAAAACCGGATGTGATTTTCCTGGATGTCAACATGCCCGGTGGCCTTGGGCTGGATTTGCTGCCAGCGGTGAACGCCACGGAGACCGCGCTGGTTTTCGTCACGGCGTACGAGCATTACGCGGTAGCCGCCTTCAATGCGGGGGCGGTCGATTACTTGGTCAAGCCGGTCAGTCCGGAACGTCTGGCGCTGATGATGGAGCGGTTGGAGGCGGCCATGGTCAAGCGGCGGCAAAGGGTTGAAACCGAGACAAGCAAGAAAAGGCTGCTTTTGAGCGACACCCTTTCGTTTGCGGTCAGCGGTGCCAAGGAACTCAGAATTTGCGAACTTTCGGAAATTGTCTGGATCGAGGCGATGCAAAATTACTCTCGGGTCCAGTTGAAAAATGAGCCGACTGCCCTCACGACCCGCCGCAGCATGACCGAGTGGTGCGAGCTGGTGAGCGAGCCATTTTTCTACCGACTCACCCGTTCCTTGGTGATCCAGATCGAGCCGTTGCGCGCGACCGAATGGAACTCGAGGAACCAAAGCTGGCTCATCTTCGACCAAGTCGTGGAACCCTTGTCCATCGGGCGCCAGGCCGCCGCGCGGCTCAAAGAAATTCTCACGAAGCGCGAGTATTGGTGAGTCCGCATCATTTCCAGAAATCGCGGAGCTGTCCGCCGCGAGCCAGCACCTCCATGGAACCTGAGATTCACCCGCGTTCCCGCTTGACGCTGTTTCCCCCCGCCCTCTAACCTTGCGCGCAGGAAGCTCCCACTGCGGCGGCGACTCATCATCCAACTCCAAATCTCTTCTTACCGTGGAACTCCAGGAAATCCGTCGAATCGTCGAACTCATGAAAGAGCACGGCCTCACGCAATTCGACCTCACGAAAAAGGACTTTCAGCTCAAATTGAAAAAAGGCGCTGACCTCGATGACCTCAGGGGCCTCCTTGCCAGTCTGCCTTCCGCACCGGCTCACCACGCTGCGCCTGCGCCAGCTCCAGCCCTTGCCGATACGCCTACCGCGCCAGCCGCACCCGCCGCAGAGGGCGCCGAGATCACCTCGCCCATGGTCGGCACCTTTTACCTGAAGCCCGCTCCAGATGCGCCTAACTTCGTCGAGGTCGGCTCGGTCGTTTCCGTCGGGCAGACCCTTTGCATCATCGAGGCGATGAAGGTCATGAACGAGATCAAGGCCGAGCGGGCCGGCACCATCTGCGCCATTGTGGCCCAAGATGGCAGCCCCGTCCAATTCGGCGACGTCCTCTTCCGCATCAAGTGAGGCTCCAGCGTTCTCGCTGAGAGCCGATCCTCCAAAACAGCCAATTTTCACCATGTTCAAGCGCGTCCTGGTCGCCAATCGCGGCGAAATTGCCCTCCGAATCATCCGCGCTTGCCGCGAACTTGATATCGAATCCGTTGCCGTGTACTCGGAGGCGGATGTCGATTCGATGCACGTCCAACTGGCCGACGCGTCGGTCTGCATCGGGCCGGCGTCGAGTAAGGAGTCTTACCTGAAGATCGACCGCATCATCGCGGCGGCAGAAATCACGGGTGCCGAGGCGATTCACCCAGGCTATGGGTTTCTCTCGGAAAATGCTCGTTTCGCGGAAATCTGCGAGTCGGCGGGGCTCACTTTTATCGGGCCATCTCCCGAGGTGATTTCAATGATGGGCGACAAAGCGACGGCGCGGGCGACCGCGATCGCCAATGGCGTGCCGATCACGCCGGGATCGGGCATCATGGAGGATGCGGCGGCCGCCCTCGCCGAAGCGAAAAAAATCGGTCTGCCGGTCATGATCAAAGCCACGGCAGGTGGCGGCGGTCGTGGGATGCGCCCGTGCTTCAAGGAGGAGGAATTCATCAGCCTGTTCCAGCAAGCATCGAACGAAGCGGTCGCCTGTTTTGGCAATGGCTCATGCTATCTTGAAAAACTGGTGCTCAATCCCCACCACATCGAGTTCCAAGTCATCGGGGACTCGCACGGGAATTTCATCCACCTCGGTGAGCGTGACTGCTCGATGCAGCGTCGCAACCAGAAGATCATCGAGGAGTGCCCATCGCCGCTGCTCACGCCCGCCCTCCGTGCGCGCATGGGCGAGGCCTCGGTGAATCTCATCAAAAACATCGGCTACCAAAACGCAGGAACCATCGAGTACCTCGTCGATGAAACCGGTGAGAATTTCTATTTCATGGAAATGAACACCCGGATCCAGGTCGAGCACCCGGTCACCGAGGAGGTCATGGGCTGCGAGCTCATCAAGGAGCAAATCCGCGTCGCCGCGGGAGAGCCGCTCTCGAAGCATGTGCTGGAGGCCCAGCCGCGCGGCCACTCGATCGAGTGCCGGATCAATGCCGAGGATCCCTTCAACAACTTCACTCCTAGCCCCGGAACCATTGAGCTCTGGTACGCTCCGGGCGGTAAGGGCGTGCGGGTGGATACCCATGTTTATTCGGGCTACACGGTGCCGCCGCATTACGACTCGATGATCGCGAAGCTCATCGTCACGGGTGCCACTCGGGAAATCGCCATCGCTCGGATGAAGCGCGCTCTCGGCGAGTTCATGATCCGTGGCATCAAGACCACGATCCCATTCCAACAGGAAATCATCGCTCACCCTGACTTCGCCGCCGGCACTTACGACATCGGATGGGTCGCACGGTATCTCGAAGAGAGAAAAGGCTGACGGAGTTTCGTACGATTTAGCGGCCTTGGAAATTCACCCGAGGCACACGCCCACACCGGCCATCACCCGCCCCGCCGAAATGTCACCGCTCGCGAATGCCTCGCTCTATGCAATTCTTGACCTCGGATATGTCTCGGAGGCCGATGCTGCAGCGGTGACAAAATCATTGTTAGGTGGTGGTGCTGGCCTGTTGCAGCTTCGAGCGAAGGGCCACGACTTCATCACCATCGAGCGGGTGGCCCGGCAACTCCTGCCGATTTGCCGCGCGGCGAAGGTGCCTTTCATTCTCAACGACCATCCCGCGCTTGCCGCCTTGGTCGATGCCGATGGCGTCCACATCGGTCAAGACGATGGCACCCTCGCGGAGGCCCGCAAGATCGTTGGGCCCGGGAAATGGATCGGGCGCTCGACGCATTCGCTCGAGCAAGCCCGTGCCGCTCTAACAGAAGGCTTCGATTGCATCGGATTCGGCCCATTGTTTCCGACACCTACCAAAGCCGGTCGCCCAGGCATCGGCCTGGATGCCGTCGCTACCATGGAGCGTGAGGTCGGCAGCAAAATCCCCGCGTTTTGCATCGGTGGCATCACGCCCGCAACCTTGCCACAGGTGATCGCCGCAGGGGCGCGGCGCGTGGTCGTCGTCTCCGCCATACTCAAAGCCGCCGACATCCAGTCCGCTACCCGCGAGATCGTCGAGACGCTGAGTGGC
The DNA here is from genome assembly GCA_026461385.1 of Akkermansiaceae bacterium. Classification (GTDB taxonomy): domain Bacteria; phylum Verrucomicrobiota; class Verrucomicrobiia; order Verrucomicrobiales; family Akkermansiaceae; genus Luteolibacter. The sequence goes on along the minus strand of JAPJNB010000036.1, from coordinate 17,266 downwards.
AACGTCTAACAGGCACCGATTCGAGGCCACGCTCAGCGCGCCTGCGAGTGCGCAAGGGCCGCCGCGACGAAGCCAGAGAACAACGGGTGCGGATGGTTCGGCTTGGATTGGAATTCGGGGTGAAACTGTGCGCCGATGTAGAACGGATGCTCGGGGAGCTCGATGATTTCGACGAGGCCAGCCTCTGCCGACACCGATGAAATGACCAAGCCGGCTTCCTGCAAGCGTTCTTGATAGTCGGAGTTCAGCTCATACCGGTGGCGATGGCGCTCGTGGATGCGGTCGGCATGGTTGTAAAGATCCGCCGCTTTCGTCCCGGCAAACAAGATCGCTTCCGAAGAGCCGAGGCGCATGGTTGCCCCCATGTCTTCGACGCCCTTTTGTTCCTCCTGGAGGCAGATCACTGGATACTTGGTGGACTTATCAAACTCGGTTGAATTCGCTTTTTTCAATCCACAGACGTTGCGTGCGTATTCGATGGTGGCGATTTGCATTCCCAAGCAGATGCCGAAGTAGGGAATCTTATTTTCCCGCGCATACTGAGCCGCCCGGATCTTGCCCTCGGTGCCGCGGTCGCCGAAACCACCCGGAACCAAAATGCCATCAACCTCACCGATCACCGACCTCGCACCATGATCTTCGATCGCTTCTGCCTCCACGCGGATGATGTGTACCTTGGTGTCATGATGCGCGCCGGCGTGGATGAGTGACTCGTAAATCGATTTGTAGGCGTCCTGCAGTTCGATGTATTTCCCGGCCACGGCGATGGTCACCTTGTGCTTCGGATGGATCACCCGCTGGACGAAACTTTCCCATGCTTCAAGCGCGGGCGATGGCGTGTGGCCAAGCCCGAGACGATCCACGACAAGCCGGTCAATCTTGTCTCGGCGGAGATCTAACGGACATTCGTAAATCGTGTGATCCACATCACGGAAGGCCACCACATTCTTGCGCTCGACGTTGCAGAACATCGCGATTTTCTTGCGGTTGTCCTCGTCGAGATCCGCCTCGGTGCGGCAGATGATGATGTCCGGCTGGATTCCGAGCTCGCGGAGTTTCGCGACCGACTGCTGCGTGGGTTTGGTTTTCACCTCTCCCGCGGCTTTGATGTAAGGCAGCAGCGTGACATGAATGAAGCAGACGTTTTCCTTGCCGACTTCCAAAGCAAATTGGCGCAAGGCCTCGATGAACAGCAGGCCTTCCATGTCGCCGACCGTCCCACCGATCTCGGTGATGAGGACGTCGGTCTTGGGATTGTCCAACGTGACTTGGTGCATCCGAGATTTGATTTCATCCGTGACGTGAGGGATGAACTGAACGGTCTTGCCGAGATATTCGCCGCGGCGTTCCTTCTTGATGACTGCGTCAAAAACCTGGCCGGAGGTTAGATTGTTCATCCGCGAAAGCACCCCGGAGGTGAAGCGCTCGTAGTGACCGAGGTCGAGGTCGGTCTCGGCACCGTCATCTAACACGTAAACTTCGCCGTGCTGGTACGGCGACATGGTGCCCGGATCGACATTCAGGTAGGGGTCGAACTTCTGCATCAAGGTCGATAGTCCGCGGTGTTCCAGCAGCGTGCCGATGGATGCTGCGGCGAGGCCCTTGCCGAGTGAGGAGACGACGCCGCCGGTGACGAAAATGTATTTCATGGAGTGATTGTGTTCGAATGAGTGAGCGATTGGCTGAAATGAGAGCGCAGCAGGATTTCCACCTCGCGTGCTTGCTCGGGCGTATCCACGCCGGGTGAGGTGTCGGAGGTGATGAGGACCTTGATGGATGCCCCATTTTCGAGCGCGCGAAGTTGTTCTAACGACTCGGCTTGCTCCAATGGCGACGGCGGCCACGTGACGTAGCGCTCGAGAAAACTGCGTTGGAACGCGTAGATTCCTTTGTGGCGAAGCACGGGGAGCCCTGCGACCGGATTGCGGAAAAATGGCAGAGGTGACCGCGAAAAATAAAGCGCGCGGCCATCGAGTGCGGTCACGACTTTCACCACATTCGGGTCGTGGACGGCAGGATCCGCTGGGTCGAGCGGGTTGGCGGCGGTGGCCATGTCCAAGCTGGGGTCGGCCGCCATGGTCGAGGCAAGTTCATCGATGAGCGCCGGATCGATCAACGGCTCATCGCCTTGGATGTTCACGATGTGGGTCGCCTGGGGGACCATTTGCGCCGCCTCGGCGATGCGATCGGTGCCGGTGGGGTGATCGGGCGAAGTCATCGCGACTTTTCCGCCGAAGGCGATGACAGCGTCGCGGATCCGCTCGTCATCGGTGGCGACGATGATTTCGTCGAGCTGGGTGCATTGCTGGCAGCGTTCCCAAACGTGTTGGATCAGGGGCTTTCCGGCGATCAAATGCAGGGGCTTGCCTGGGAAGCGAGTCGAGCCCCAACGAGCCGGCAACACGCCGAGAATGTAGGTGAGGGCTGGAGATGGGTGGATGATTGGCACAGGCTGGGCGAGCCTATGGCATGGGCAAGCCTGCGGACAAGAGCCGTTTCGGAAAAAGATTTTTCCTTTGCGGAATTTCGGAGATCAACGCGCCGCAACCAAGTCGTATCCGCGCCAGTCACCGATCGTGACATGGGCGAATTGCCCGACGGGGATCGCCTCGTCCACGTGCACCGAGCCATCGATTTCAGGAGCATCCCACTCGGTGCGAGCGATTCCAGGTTGCTCGACGAGCACGCGGACCGATTTCCCGACCTGTGCTTGGTTGGTCTCACTGGCGATGCGCTGGAGGGCGGCCATGGCTCGCGACCAACGGCTGCTGCGGGTCTTGTGATGGAGTTGGCCATCCATTTTGTAGGCGCGTGTCCCCTCTTCTTTCGAATACTGAAAGACTCCAGCGCGCTCGAAACGAAACTCCTCGATGAATTCTAACAACTCTTGGAAATCTTCCTCCGTCTCGCCGGGAAACCCAACGATGAAGGTCGTGCGAATGCCCAATCCGGGAATGCCCGCACGCATCCGGCGGAGCAAGTCGCGGATGTAGTCGCCACTGGTCACCCGCTTCATCGCGGTCAGCATGCGGTCCGAGATGTGTTGGAGCGGGATGTCGACGTATTTCGCCACCTTGTCGCACTCGGCGATGGTGGTGATGAGCTCGTCCGACCAGTGGGCGGGATGGGTGTAAAGCAAGCGGACCCAGAAATCGCCCTCGATTTTGTTGATTTCACGGAGGAGCGTCGAGAGGGATTCGCCACGGGTCGAGTCCACGGGTGAACTGGGTTTTGGGCGCTCACCTTCCCACTGATCCATGCCGAAGTAGGTGGTGTCTTGGGAAATGAGGTTGATCTCACGCACGCCGGATTTGACGAGTGCCTCGACCTCACGGACGACCGAATCTTGCGTGCGCGACCGGTGTTTGCCGCGGATCTGTGGGATGATGCAGAACGTGCAGGTGTGATTGCAGCCCTCGGCGATCTTCACGTAGGCGAAATGGTCGGGCGTCAGGCGGAACCGTGGCGTCGTGTAGTCCGGCACATATTTCGGTTTCAGAGTGACAAAGTCGCGCGGGTCTTCCGTCGCCGAGGGTCCTTCATCCTTGGTGACTTCCGACGCGTTGTTTTTTCCTAACAAATTCTCGATGATCGGAGCGACCTTGGTGATTTGATCGAGACCGATGAAGGCATCCACCTCGGGCATGATTCCCGGCAAATCCTTGGCGAAGCGTTGGGACAAGCACCCTGCGACGATGATTTTCTGGGTCGAGCGGTCCGGATCGGCGGTGCGGTCTTTCACGGCACCGAAGATGGCGTCGATGGATTCCTGCTTTGCCATGTCGATGAACGAGCAGGTGTTGATGATCAAGACATCGGCCAGCTCGGGATCCGGCGTGAGCGACATGCCCGCTTGGGCGAGGTGGCCGATCATGACTTCCGAGTCGATGAGGTTTTTGGCGCAACCGAGTGAAATGAGGCCGACGGTGGTGGACATGATAGAATAATTGCTGCTAGAAAATGGGACGAGGCGGGTGAATTCAGTGAAATCGGAGTTCGATTTCCAAGGATCAATACTGCGGGGGAAGGATCAGTTCGTCGCCGGGCAGGGGCTTCACGGGTCCAAAACCGGGCAGTGGGCTTGCGACGGCTCCATCGTCGGACACCTCGGTGACCTTGAACTGCCCGAGGATTCCCGTTTTCCGGCGGATGGCGATGGTGGCACCGGCCTGAATTTGTTCCCGCATGAGCACCTCGAAGGTGATGAAGTCACCCACCTCCGCGTTTTCCACAAATTCCTTCACTCTTCCAACCAGCAGGGATTGGGAAATCAGACGGGCGCGGCGGAGTTCGCCATCGGCGCTTTCGAGCCCCCGTTGGGCAAGCAGGCCCTCTTCGTCTTGGGCGACCTTTTTGTCACGGCTTTCGTTCTGCTTTTTTTCGATGTCATCGAGCTGTTGCTTCATCGCTTCGAGCTCGGCACTTGGTGCGGCCTGAGGTGGCGGGACGGGTGTGCTCGGTTGCTGTGTTTTCTCGGCACTCAGCTTTTCTTGGTCGGCTCGGAGTTCGCTGATTTGCTTCCTCAAGCGGGCGATTTCATCGGGCGAGGCGTTCTTCACCCCGACGTTCATGCCCTGCCATGAGAGCGCCAGCGCACCCACCAACACGGCGATGGTCGCGCCAAGAAGAAGTTTCATCGTGTCCATGACACAACGTTGGCTGGGCTTGGTGCGGATGTCAACGCGCTGGGAGATGGTTCGCTGCCCCTGGATTCTGGGCTGCCCATGCACTGGCGGCGGCGGGGTCGCGGTCGTTCCAGTAGTTTAGGGTGCGGCGGTACATCCGGTCGCGCTGGTCTTGATCTGCAATCCGGCCAATCGCGTTGATGGCCGCCGAGGGATCACTGTCAAATGAATGCCAGACAAAATATTCGACCACCTTGTCGGTCACATCGTTCGGGTAGCGATCCATCAGCGATGTGGCCGCCTGAGGATTTTGATTCGCCACGCTGGAAATGACCCCGCGAAGGGCGTTGCTGCGCTCCTCGCCGGCGGGCAGCGAGTTGAAAGAGCTCAGGGCCGCGCGCTGGTCTTGTTTTGCCCAAACTCTGTAAACATTGTCCAAACGGCGCTGGGCCGCTTGTCCCGGATTGGCGAGCAACCAGGCGGCGGTGCCCGCAGGATCGGCATCCGCAAGCGTTTCCGCTGTCCGCAACATGGCTCCGTTCCGCAATGAATCATCGCGAATGGCCGCGATCCATGCCTTGGTTGCCTCGGGCCCTTGTTGGAGGAGGTGCGGCACCATGAAGTCCAGCGCTTCACCCCGTTCGGTGCTTTTCGGCATGCTCGCCAAGAGCTCTGTCGCACGCGCTGGGTCAGAAGAAGCAAGGCCACGAATGATCCCCGGCATGTAGGGATTTGCGCCATCACCTTGGTGGTTGGCGGTTGCCCAGCGAATCGCAGCCTCGGGGTCGGTGGAGGCCCAGGTGGTCAAAATCGTGCTCGTCGCGAAATCGCCCTGAGTGTTTTTCTTGGCATAAGCAAGGGCGGTTAGGGGATCCGCTTGGGCCCATGCGGACAGCAAGAGCGCATACTCTGCCGACCGCTCGTCGGTGATGCCAAGGCTGCGGAAGCGCGCCACGGCGTCCTCAAAATCCCCCGGCCCCATCTGGTCGATCAACGCCAGCAAGGCGCGGTTGCGTTCGAGCGGGTTTTCGCCACGGACGATCGCCTCCAATTTGGCCAAGCGGCCGGTCGTGCTCGTCTTTGACTCGCGTTCGGTGCGAGCTTTGCGGGCCACCTCCGTGGCGGAATCCCGCGCGGTTGAGCGCTCTGGCCGACCCTGCGACGAACCACTCGATGCGGTTGTTCCAGAATCAGGCGATGGAGCCGATGAATTGCGTCCCGCCATGAATCCTCCGATTCCGATGACTACTAGGGCGGCGAGCGTGGTGAGAGATTTGGGTTTCATTGGATGTGAGATAGGAATTCCTTACGACACATAAACGTCTCCCGCTGCTAAATTTTTCAGAAAAACAGGGTATCCGAGCGAATTGGTTGACCTCAACCGGCAAACGCATGGGCGGATAAGCCTCTCACCCCTAAGCCCCGGATGACAAATAACCGCCCCGCGTGCTCCTCGACCACCGACTTGTGGATGCCGGTGGTAACGTAGAGATCCGCAAGATCCGGCCCGCCAAACGCGCAGGCGGTGGTCTCCAAACACGGCAATTCGATCCGCCGCACCTCGTCGCCCGTCTCGGGATCAAAACAAACCACACAGGCTCCGTGGCAAAACGCGACCCACAGGTGACCGGCGGAATCGATCGTCATGCCGTCAGGCGAAGATTCGAGATGGGCCGTCGAAATCACACTGCGCATGTTTCGCAACTGACCGGCATCGTAGTCGAAGGCGAGAACCTCCTTGCGAGGCGTGTCGATGTAAAAAACGGTCAAGCCATCCTGAGACCAAGCGATCCCGTTGGAATTGGTCACCGGTCCGAACGCCTCGTGCAAGGTGAGGTCGGGATCTAGCCGATAGAGCCGGGCATCACCAAGTTTTTTGGTTAGGCTGATGGTGCCCGCGAAAAACCGGCCATCGGGCGCGCATTTGCCGTCATTGAATCGGTTATCCGGCTTACCGGATTCGGGATCGGCGATGGGGGTGAGTTTGCCGGTCTCCTCATCGAGAAACCAAAACCCCCGGTCGCCGGCGATGACCAAGCCCCCGCTTTCTCGGGGAACCACCGTTCCCACGCGTTGGCCGACATCCCATGACCTCTCACTGCCATCCGTTGGGTCGTAGCGATGCACCCGATGGCCCTCGATATCGACAAAATAAAGCGCCCCGCGCCACCAAATCGGGCCTTCGCCCCATTGACTGCGGATGGTTCCAACCGGCTCAATGACCAACATGACTCCACCGTAAGCGATCACAGAATCGTCACCAAGCCAAATCACGGATCGAAGGCTTCCATTCCGTCGACCTTTTCGCCAAGCTCATGCCCGATGCCCCGCATGGTTCCCTCCGATGCCCTGAAAGTTTGGCTTTACGCTGCGGCGGCCGTTTGGTTAGGCACGTGGACATCGCCGCTGCTCTACAATTTCGGCAAGGCCATCGCCGAAGTCTGTGAAAACAAACAAACGATCGGCCTGATCGAATGGCTTGCGGGGATATGCCGCGCTGCGGATTTTCCGGCATTCTTCAGAGCGGCGATCTGGGTGTCGGCCGCCGGGTTGTTTTATCCCTTCCTGAAATCTCTTAGCGGAGGATGGAGGGCTTGGAAACAGGGGCTCCAAAAAAACCCGAACCGCTTGCGCCACCTCGCGGTTGGGTTTTCGGCGGTCGCGGTGGGATTGCTTTTCCTGATCGCCACCACGATTCTAATCAAAAACCACGGCCAACCCATACCCGTAGATGTTCTAACAAAACTCTCAGTTGGTGCGATTTTCCGCGCGCTGGTATGGGCCGCCCTGCAGGAAATTTTCTACCAAGGTCTCGTCCTCGGGATCTTCCTGAGATCGATGCCGCGGCCCGCAGCGATTGCGCTTGCGGCGGCTTTCTTCGCGCTGACCCATTTCCTCGAACTGTCCGTGGGCGTGAATGTTCTCGACCCTGATGCAGCTGGAGTCGGGTTTGAGTTGTTAGGAAAATGGTTCCAGCCATTCCCAAGCCCGGGCGCATGGATTCTCACATGGATTCCCCTCGTCGGCCTTGGCGGCATCCTTGCGTATGCGCGCAGCGCGACCCGTTCGCTCGCGCTGCCCATCGGCATTCATGGCGGCTGGATCTTTGCCAATCATTTCTCAATGCTGCTCGCCGGAAGGTCGCTCCAGCAGGGATGGTCCGCGCTCATCGGGGTCATTTACGCGGGATACATCGTCTTTAGAATTACCCGATCTCATCATGTTCACCTCCCCCCAAGCTCCGAAGTCTAACTGGAAACGATGGGCCTCCCGCGCGCTCGATTTGCTCTACCCGCCGCTCTGTGCGGTGTGTAGCACCCATCTAACTGATGGCCGCTCGTTGTGTGACTGCTGCTACGATGACCTCCCGCAACTCACCGAGCCATTTTGTGAGAATTGCGGCGAACCCTTTCCCGGACAAATCGATGGAACCTTCGCCTGCCCGAACTGCCACAAGCTCCGCTTCGCGTTTGAATTCGCTCGACCGGCGATGGTGCGTGACCCGCGCACGCTCGACCTGATTCACCGCTTGAAATACGGGCGAGAAATCCACCTCGCCAGCGAGCTCGGTCGCCTCGCACACCTGGCATTTTCCGATGCGCGTCTTGCGCCGGCTCTTGAAGAGCGTTGGCCGCTCGTGCCCGTTCCGCTGCACCGCAGACGCCTCCAACACCGCCATTTCAACCAAGCCGCTGAAATTTCACGCGCGCTCTCACCCCTCGTTGGACTTCCCCTGCTCCACGCGCTCCATCGCCACCGCTCCACCGAACACCAAACCGCACTCACCCGGTCACAGCGACTCGAAAATCTACGCGGCGCGTTCGAAATCACTCCGGCGGGCCGCCGCCAGATCGCTCAGTCGCCGAGGGGCGTCATTCTCGTGGATGACGTTCTAACCACGGGATCAACCGTCGACGAATGCGCGAAAACCCTCCGCCGAGGCGGCTTTCAAAAGGTCATCGTCGTCACCGTGATGCGTGGCTAACCCAGAGCCCCGCACGTTCAAGCCCACGCAGCGCCAAGTGGCAGGCACCCGCAGTCACCACCAAGGCGGCTAGCGGCAACAGCCCAGACCGCAGCGAGCTCCCGAGAATCCATGGGTGGAGCGGATGATTCACCACCTCAAGGTGGGTAAGCGTGAAGCCCTTCAATGCGAGGATCCATCCCGCGTGCAGCCCGATCGCCAGCCACAAGGATCCCGTCCGCACCCTCGCCCACGCGAGAATCAGGCCGATGAAAAACAATGGCATGAAGTCGGTAATGAGAAATCGAAGATGACCAAACTGCTGCAAAATCTCGCCCACCAATTTGAATCCCGCCAGTGTTGAACTCGATCCTGTTAGAACTGTGGCGGATGACGGCTCAAGAAAATGAACCCATGCAAAAACGAGCGACGTGCCCATGCAAGCGACCCGAGGTTTCGCGAGTTTTAGCCAAAGGCCTAACAACAATCCTCGGAAAAGCCACTCTTCTAACAGCGAAACCAGAGTCGCCAGCATGAGAATCTTGAGCATGACCGCTCCGAGCTCCGCTGGCGCTTCCAATGGCAGATAGGCTCCGAGAGTTGCGGCGATCATGCCAGTCGCCAGCAGAAAACTGCCCGCGATGGCGCAACCGAAACCCAGTTGCAGCAGCGCATTCCGCGCAGAATAGTGGCACGTTTGCTCAGAGGTCATCCCGCTTTGCCGCCGGATCCGATTCAAGCGCCAAAATAGCACGGGCAAAAGCCCCACCGCCGCCAGAATCAGCGAGCGGCTGAAGTAGCGCCCAAACCGAGCACGCTCACACGAGGCACCCAGCCATTCCAGAAATCCATTGAGATCCGCCACCTCTGCCATCTCGGCGATGGCTTTGCCGGCCTGATAGACCCACGGCGAAATCACCGCAGCGAAGAAAATCGACGAGACCACCCAGCAAACCAACGCGCCCGCCTCGGATTGGAAAAATCGTTTCAAGTGGGTGATTTGGGTGGATGGGACCAAACGGGATCGGGCGATTTCTGCGAGAAAAAATCCGACTGAAATTGCCCGGCCGCCCCTCCTCGTGATCCGGCGGATCGAGGAAATCAGAGCGCACCGAGAGTGGCCTTGACCGCATCGAAGTCCGGCAAGTCTTTCGGGTGCTCCTGCACCTCTGCGTAGCGCACGACCCCAGCCTTATCGATCACAAAGGCGGAGCGCTTCGGCACGCCACCCATGATCAAGTTTTTGTCGGGTAAAAATTGATCGTAAGCCACACCGTAAGCTGCGGCCACCTTGTGCTCATAGTCACTCAACAACGTGAGGGTGATGCCCTCTTTCTGTGCCCACGCATCTTGTGCGAATGGGTTGTCGCCCGAAATCCCAAGCACCTTCGCGTCGAGCGCGTCGTACTCTGAAATCCCTTGGGAAATGCTGCAGAACTCCGCCGTGCAAACGCCGGTAAATGCCATGGGCACGAACAACAAAACGATGTTCGATTTACCGATTAGCTCGCTCAACGTGACCAGCTCAGGGCCATTGGCGGTTAGAGTGACAAGGGTGAAATCCGGTGCTCGGTCGCCAACGTTGATGGACATGGTAGTTTCTTGATTGTTTGAAGTGAGGCCGACATCATAGATCACGAATTAAGAAGATGTCATACGAATTCTCACAATTTGGTAGGCAACTCGGGTGCGGCAGCGGGATCGGCGAGCTGATGGAGGATCTCGGTCACGCCCTCGCCAGCGGCGGGCCGGAGTTGAAAATGCTCGGCGGCGGGCAACCCGCGCAAATCCCTGAGATGAATGCCGTCTGGCGCCGTCGTCTTGAGGAGCTCATGGAGGAATCCGGCGGCCTCAACCGTGCGCTCACGACTTACGATCCACCCAGCGGTAATCCACATTTCCTCAGCGCCATCGCGTGCCTGTTCCACGAGTCGTTCGGCTGGAACCTTAGCCCGGAAAATGTCGGGGTCACCAGTGGTGGCCAAACCGCGTTCTATTTTCTCTTCAACTTGCTCGCCGGCCAGATGCCCGATGGCAGCCACCGCAAGATCCTGCTGCCGCTCGTGCCCGAGTACATCGGCTATGCGAATCAGGGCGTCAGCGGCGATCTCTTTCGCGCGGTGCCACCGCTCATCGAGAAAACCGGCCCGCATGAGTTCAAATACCGCGTCGATTTCGACCAGCTCGACATCACCCCAGACGTCGCCGCGATCTGCGCGTCCCGCCCGACCAACCCGACGGGCAATGTGCTAACCGACGAGGAAATCGCGCGACTTTCGGCCATCGCCAAGCAGCACGGCATCCCATTGATCATCGACAATGCCTACGGTGCTCCATTTCCCGGTATCATTTTCACTCCGGCCACCCCGTTCTGGGATGACCACGTCGTCCTCACCCTCAGCCTCTCGAAACTCGGTCTGCCCGCCACCCGCACGGGCATCGTCATCGGCCCGCCGGAAATCATCCGCGCGCTCGGATCCTCCAGCGCGATCGCCGGACTCTCGAATCCGAACATCGGCCAGCAAATCACCCTGCCGCTCATCCAGTCGGGTGAAATCCTCCGACTTAGCCGCGAGGTGGTCCGGCCATTTTACGAAGCAAAATGCCAGCTTGCCCGCCACGCCGCGCACGATGCCTTCGGCGAGGATGGCGAGTGGTTCATGCACCGCAGCGAGGGGGCACTTTTCCTGTGGTTTTGGTTCCCGGGCCTACCGATCCATTCCCAAGAACTCTACGAACGCCTCAAAAAACGCGGTGTGCTCGTGATCCCCGGCCATCATTTTTTCTTCGGGCTCGACGATCAACCTCACTGGGCTCACCGCCACGAATGCATCCGCGTCTCCTACGCCATGGAGGAATCGGTCGTTCGCGATGGCCTTCGCATCATCGCCGAAGAAGTGCGTCTCGCTCGCGAACAGGCCGCAAGGTGAAACGAGCCCACGGACAAGCCGAAATCTAGCAGATTAAATCAACTGAGTTTCCACGAGGAAACGATAGGTTCCTTGGTGCGCGATCAACTCGTCGTGGCTACCGCTCTCGACGATTTTACCTTGTTGGAAAACCAGAATGCGGTCGGCGTAGCGGACGGTCGACAGCCGGTGGGCGATCACCAAACTCGTGCGGCCATGCATCAAGCGCTCAAGCGCTTCATTGACCAGGCGTTCGCTCTCCGAGTCGAGCGCGGAGGTGGCTTCGTCTAACAGCAAGATTCGCGGGTTCGCGAGAATGGCGCGGGCGATCGCGATGCGCTGGCGTTGACCGCCCGAGAGCTTGGTCCCGCGTGGCCCGACGAGCGTGTCGTAGCCCTCAGGTAGCTCTGCGATGAAATCATGCGCATTGGCTTGGCGTGAGGCGTCCATGATTTGTTCCAAGCTCGCTCCGGGTTGGCCGTATTCGATGTTCTCACGGATGGTGCCGCCGAACAACAACACCTCTTGGGGAACGACCGCGATCTGCGAGCGCAGCGCTTGCAAGGCGATGTCCAGTGCGGGGCGACCATCGAAGAGGACCTGCCCTGCGTCTGGGGCGTTGAATCCGAGGATGAGGGAAAATACCGTCGATTTCCCCGCGCCCGATGGACCGACGAGCGCGACCCGCTGGCCGGATTTCACCTGAAACGAAAGATCGGTTAGGACTTGAACATCGGGCCGAGACGGGTAGCGGAACGAGATATTTTCGAGCGCGAGCGAACCATCGAGCTTGGCGTCAGCATCACCTTCCACGCGTTCGGTTGGAGAATCCAACAATTCGCGAAGGCGCTCGGTTGCGCCGGCGGTTTGTTGGAATTGAGAGATGATTTCTGGAAAGGTGCCGAGCGATGCGCCGACGAAGATCGAGAAGAGAATGAACGAGGTGAAATTGGTCCCGTTGATTTGTCCGTTGGCAAGCATTCGAGCGCCGAACCATGCCACGAACGCGATGGTCCCAAAGAGCGCGAAGATGATGAACGCGAGAAACGCTGCACGGTATTTGGCGCCGCGCATCGTGACGCCGAAGAAACTCTGCAGCGCGCGATCGTAGCGGGTGGCTTCAAAGGGTTCATTGGTGAAGGATTTCACATCCGCGATGCCTTGCACCGTCTCCTCGATGACCGTGCCGGCATCGGCGAGCGAATCCTGTGCCGCCTTGGAGAAGCCCCGCACTTTTCTGCCGGTCAACGCGATCGCAAGAACCACAAACGGCACGCTGCCGAGCATGATGAGCGAGAGTTTCCAGGAAGAAACGAAAATGAAAATCAGGCCACCGATGAGGATCACCGTTTGTCTAACCGCCTGAGGCACCGTGTTGAGAAGGGTGTCGCGCACGACCCCAAGATCCGCAGACACGCGGTTGCTCAGCGCTCCAGAACGTTGTTCTTGGAAAAACTGCATCGGCAAGCGGACGAGATGCGCAAAAAGATCGCGGCGGAGGCGGTTCAATGCGGACTCGCACGAGCGGATGAATCCCTGAACCCGAAAAAATGCGACGACGGCCTGCAGTGCAAGAACCGCAATCAGCTCGAGCACCACGCGGTTCGACTTCGCGAGCACCACTTGCGGATCAATTCCGGCCTTGAGGGCATCGGTGGGATTGCCGATGAGTTCTTTGAGAAACCAAGGAAATGCCAGCGAGAGCATCGCCGTGAAAAACAAGGCCACGAGCGATGGGAGGAACACCGCTTTTTCCCGCATGAGGTAGCCGAGAATCCATCGATGCGAAGAAATGGGGGCTTTCGGTTTCGGATCAGGCATCCGCTCATGTGAAACCATCAGGCGTGCGCCGTCAACCGTCGGAATCCTCTTGAACGATCTTCTCCAAGGATCTAGCATGCAAGAGTCGTTTAACTCATCATGAAGCTTCTTCACCCAAGCGCTGTCCTCGTTCTCGCCAGCCTCACGCTGCCAACCTCAGCGATGATCGTCGCAGGTGCCAGTGGCGGAGGCAACAACGCCAACAATACGACTCAAGGCCAATTTGAGAGTGAGTATGGGATTTCATTTCCGAACTTTGGCAATGTGGTCGCCTACTCGGATGCGTCTGGGCTCTACTTGGGGTATGATGCTTCTACCAAGGATGTCTGGGTGTTGACCGCGCGCCACGTCAGCAGCAGCAGCACCCAAGGAGCGGCGATCACCATCGATGGTCTCGTTTATGAGCGCAAATCCGCCGGCACGGATGGCCTCGGGTTGCTGCCCGGTGGCGATCTGCGACTGGTGCGCTACGGGCGGAGTGACCTCGCCGTGCCGACTCTGCCAGCGGTCAATCTTTCGACCACCGTGCCCATCGCGTCGACCTCGTTGCTGATGATCGGGTTTGGCCAGAACCGCACCGAGAACGCAGCGACCAATGCCATTTCCTCAGATTCAACCTCACTCACCGTGGGGTCGGGCTACCACTGGTCGGGAGACAAAATTGAACGTTGGGGGACCAATCAGATCGAGGCAGAGTTTCTCGATGCGTTCGAGACCGCGCCTGTTTCGGGGGTGACTGGCACCTTTTCGTTGGGTCCTTACTCGACCGTCGGCTACATGACCGACTTCGACCAACCGGGGTTTGGGCAGTGGCTCTCAAGCAATGAGGCACAAGGTTCGCTGGGGGACTCTGGCGGCAGCGCATTTTCCTATTCGGGTGGAAAATGGTACCTCTCCGGCATCATGTCCGCAGTGGCGCCCTTCAATGGTCAGGCGTCAAACAGCTCGGCATTCGGCAATCTAAGCCTGCTCACGGATGTGGCGAGCTACAGCGGGGCGATCGGGACCTCGCTGAATGGCGTGACACTGGTTCCTGAGCCGACGAGCTTGGGCTTGCTCGTGGTTTCGGTGCTCACGATTTTGACAAGACGCGGCCGCCGGGGTCATTGCGGGCAGACCGAAGGATGAAATTTCGCCAACTCATCCGATCCGCCAAGGCGTGTGTGCTCCCCTGATGCACGACCCTGACATTTTCGGATGCGCGATGGCCAAGAGGGCTTATCAATAGCGCTTATGAATGCCGACGAGCGGGACAGAATCATCCGAATGGCCTGGGAGGATCGCACGACCTTCGAAGAGATTGAGAAAAAAACCGGTCTCAACGAAGCCCAGGTCATCAAGCTGATGAGAAACGAGCTAAAACCCTCCAGTTTCCGCATGTGGCGGAAGCGGGTGAGTGGGAGGATTACCAAACATCGGAAGCGGTTTCTCCATGACATCATCGGCGCAAAAGAGCGCGGCCAAGTCCCGCAGGAAGATTGATTCATTGAGTTTTCACCCTAGCATAACCGCATCCACAATCGCTCTCACCCGTGAAAAACAACGCTTTCCAAGAATACCTTTCCCGCCGGTTCCGGATCCTTCTCTCAGGTGATCCCGATGGCATCCCTCCCTGGCTGGAGGCCGTGGCCGCAGGACAGGGGCCGGGCCTTTACTTTCCCACGGATGCCCCATGGGTGGTGCATGCAGACCTCGCGACGCTCGTCGGAGGCATTCGCGCATTGCTCATGCAAGCGCTGCACCCCGGAAGCTTAGCCGGGGTGCGCGGTCATTCCCGCTACAAGGATGATCCACTGGGCAGGCTATCTGGGACCATCCGTTGGCTCACCATTACCACCTATGGATCTCATGAGGCCATCGCCCATGAGGCCAACCGCGTGAACCGCATGCACGATCGCGTCAAGGGCCAGTACCAGAACGCCAGCGGGGAATCCACCGGCTACCGCGCCGC
Organism: Akkermansiaceae bacterium; assembly: GCA_026461385.1. Classification (GTDB taxonomy): domain Bacteria; phylum Verrucomicrobiota; class Verrucomicrobiia; order Verrucomicrobiales; family Akkermansiaceae; genus Luteolibacter. Next base: position 1,996 of record JAPJNB010000036.1, on the reverse strand, counting down.
CGATCCAGACCTCCTGCTCTGGGTCCACATCGCCTTCATGGATTCCTTCCTGCGCTCCCACCAGACCTATTCCACCCGCCCCCTGCCCGGCGGAGCGGATTCCTACATCCGGCTCTGGTCGAAATCCGTCGAACCCCTCGGCCTCACCAGCGTCCCGATGAATGAAGCGGAACTCATCGCCGTCATCTCCCGCTACCGCGATCAGCTCATCGTCACCGAGGAGACGCGAGAAACCATTCAGTGGATTAAAAATCCCCCCCTGCCAGCAACCTCAAAGCCCATGTATGCCCTCCTTTTCCAGTCCGCCGTGGCTTCTTTGGGCAGCGAATACCAGCAAATGACCGGACTGAAATCGCTGCCCCTCGGCGTTCTCCGCCCGCTCACCACTCGTACCCTGCAGCTCATGCGCTTCGCCATCGGACCGGAAAACCTCATCGAGGACGCCGCCATCCGGCGGATCAATGGGACACCGCCCCATCCATAGTCCCTGCATCCCCACCATCCTCTTTCACCGGGACGATCCCAAGACGAGGAAGTCCTGCCCTGGTAAACGAATCGACAAGAAATGGTTCCTCGATCTCATCCCGGCGGACATCGACCGATCATGGGACACTGTGCCTTTTGGGAAACCGGACGTCGGCATCCCGTGGAACGCCTGGCATTTCGCCGGCGAACAAAGGCGGCGTCAGCTACAGCGGCGAGGAACTCATCCACGGAGGCTTCTGCATCCCCGACGCCGACAGCCTCGGGCAAAGGACAAGTCTGTGATACGGTAGGGTGGCGTCCACTCGGATCGACCTTCATTCATCACATGCCCGTCATGATGGCTCGTCTTGGCTTGCCCGCCACTGACCATGGCAAGGAACCCCCCGTTCAAGCCGGAAATCCCCTTTAGCTGTGGGGTGGTCTTCATTGTCCGGGAACTTGAATTGGTCCGGGAACTTGGGTCCGGGAACTTGAATTGGGACAGAAGCGTCCCGTCTTCCTAGCGGCGGTTTCTGCCGAAGGCGAGGCCGAGCAGGCCGGTGGCGGTCATGATGAGCGCGGAGGGCTCTGGGACCACCTCGGTGACCATCATGGCCTGCACATATGGATTGGTGTCCGTGTAGCCGGGTTCGGCTCCAGGGGTGAGAGCGATTTGGATTTGGTTGTCCGGCGCGACGATCTGGAAGCGATAGACCAGAGGACGCTTTGCGGCGGTGATATCCAGAGCGAGGTTGTCCAGGTAAAGAGAGCCTTCCACATTGACGTCGAAAGTGCGTGCATTGATGGCATTGGCGAAGAGGAGGTCGATGGAGTAGGTGGCACCGGGGGTGACGGAGATGGTGATGGTGGGATACGAGTGGATGCCGAAATTGGTGAGGCTGTTTGCGGCGGCACCGGTGCCTGGCGTGCCGGAATAGATGTACGAGTAGTTATAAGCGCCGACGGAGTTGGAGGAATCTGCCGTATTGCCCGTCCAGGCGATGCCATTGGTGGCACCGGTGGAGTCGTGGGTCATGTTTATGCCATACCAAGTGACAGAGGTGGCTGAGCCGAAGTTAGCACCACGGCTGGTTTTGTCTGCATTGTTCCCAAAAGTGTCGAACTGGTAACCGGGATCGTCATAGAGAGCTCCATGATAAATGGTGGTGGCGCCGAGGGGAGCGACGGCGGTCACCAAGGCGGTAAGAATCAATATGCTTTTGGCGCGAAAAAGAGCGTTACCTTTCATAGCTAAATGATTTTATTTCGGGATAGGAGGCTTTGTCAATATATTTCGCGAAAAATCTGGCGATCTTGAAACTTTATTTTTCCCTTTGCTAGCTGGCTGCTAGGAATTTGCTTTTCCGTGGAGGCCGTTGAAAGAGCCGGTGGCCGGACCGGAGGGCGGGGAAAAGGGGGTTGCGGGGGAAAAGGGGAGATTTTTGGTAAAAGCTGAAATGCTGAAAATCTAAAAAGCTGAAATTCGAGGGACGAACGCTAATCACAGATTGTCCGGGAACTTGAATTGGGG